>DAHUXE010000021.1 GCA_027307325.1 Gammaproteobacteria bacterium
TTCTCGCCCGACGTCCTGCTCTACAGCGAGATGATCACCGCCGCGGCAATCCTGCGCGGGGACCGTGCGCGGCTCCTCAAGTTCGATCCGGCGGAGCATCCGCTGGCGCTGCAGCTCGGCGGCAGTGAGCCCGCGGAGCTCGCCGCCGCGGCCCGTGCCGGGGAGGAGGCCGGCTACGACGAGATCAATCTCAACTGTGGCTGCCCGAGCGAGCGGGTCGCGAGCGGTGCCTTCGGCGCATGCCTGATGCGCGAGCCGGCGCGGGTCGCCGAGTGCGTGAGCGAGATGAGCGCGGCGGTCCGCGTGCCGGTGACGGTGAAGATGCGCATCGGGGTCGTGACCGCCGCGGCGCGCGACGCGCGCGGCGCGGTTGCGCAGTACACCGAGGCAGACTTCGAGGCCTTGTGCGACTTCGTGCAGGGAGTGTGCGCGGCGGGGTGTCAGGTTGCCATCGTGCACGCGCGCCAGGCGGTGCTGGGAGGATTCTCGCCGCGGGACAACCGCGAGGTGCCGCCGTTGCGCTACGACGTGGTGCGCAGGTTGAAGGGCAGGTTCGCCTCGTTGCCGATCGTCGTGAATGGCGGGCTGCGTGACGCGGACTCGGTGCGTGCGGCGCTCGCCTGGTGCGATGGAGTCATGCTCGGGCGCGAGGCCTATCATCGGCCGTTCGTGCTCGCGGAGTTGCATCGGGCGCTCACCGCAGAACACTACGCGACGCCGTCGCGCGCGGCTCTCATCGAGCGCATGGCCCGCTACTGCGAGCGCGAGCTCGCCGCCGGCGAGCGCCTCGGCGCCATCACTCGCCACATTCTCGGCCTCTACAGCGGCGCGCCGGGCGCCCGGGACTTCCGCCGCACGCTGAGCGAGGGCGCCCGGGCTGCGGGGGCCGGTGCCGACCTGCTGCGGCGGGCGATCCCGACAGCGGCGCGGGACTAGAGCCCCGGTCCGCGAGGTTGGAATTGGCCGAGTTTGCTAGCGGCCCCAAGGCCCTCGCGTATAATCCTCAGAACATGGGCAAGGACATCGAACTCGCCATTTTGTTTGCCGACGTCGTCGGATCGACCCGGCTCTACGACACCATGGGGGACATGCGGGCGCGCGACATGGTTGCCACCTGCATCGACGTGATGCGCAGTGCCACCGAGCAGCGCCAGGGCACGGTCATCAAGACGATGGGTGACGAGGTCATGGCGACGGTCCCGACCGCCGATGCGGCGCTTAACGCGGCCGCGCAGATGCAACAGCAGATCTCAACCCACGCGCAGCTCAAAGTGGACGGCCAGCCGGTCGCGATCCGCATCGGCTGTCACTTCGGTCCGGTGATGCTCGAGAACCGCGACGTGTTCGGCGCCGCGGTGCACACCGCGAATCGCATGACCAGCCAGGCGAAGGCCGGGCAGATCGTGACCACCGCTGCGACCGTGGAGAAGCTCTCGCCCGAATGGCGCGCCTCCTGCCGTCAGATCGACGTGGCGACGCTCAAGGGTCAGGGGAGCGAAGTGGTGCTCTACGAGGTGCTGTGGCAGACCGAGGACGTCACCAGCATGGTGCCGGGGATCGCCGCCGACGCGCGCCCCGCGCATCCGCTGCGCCTGCGGCTGCGGATGGAGGATCGCGAGCTGCTGGTGGACGAGCGGCACGCGAGCGTCACCATCGGCCGCGCCGAGGACAACGACGTCGTCGTCAAGGGAAACCTGATCTCGCGCCTGCACGCCCGCATCGAGATCAGCCGCAACAAGTTCGTGCTCGTCGATCAGAGCACCAACGGCACCTTCGTGCAGACCGCCGACGGCGAGGAGGCCTTCGTGCGGCGGGACAGCCTGCAGCTCAAGGGCCACGGGATGATCGGGCTCGGCCGGCTGCCCGAGCAGGGCTCGCCGCAGACCATCCGTTTCAACTGCGAAGAGGTCTGAAGGCGCACGCCGCGGCTCTTCAGCCGAGCCGCCTCTCGGTTGCCTCGAGCTCCGCGCGCAGCGCCGCCGGCAGGTGGCTGCCGTAACCGCCGAGATACTCGCGCAGCTGCGCGCATTCCCTGCGCCAGACGTCCGCGTCGATGGAGCACAGGGCGGCGAGCGCCTCGGGGCGGATGCTGAGTCCCCTGGTGTTGAGATCCGCCGGGAGCGGCAGCCGGCCGATCGGCGACTCGGTGGCGCCCGCCTTGCCCGCGCAGCGATCGAGCATCCAGGCGAGCACCCGCAGGTTCTCGCCATACCCCGGCCAGAGGAACTTGCCTTCGCTGTCGCGCCGGAACCAGTTGACATGGAAGACGCCCGGCGGCCGCGTCAACCTGGCGCCGACCTCGAGCCAGTGCTGCCAGTAGTCGCCGAAGTTGTAGCCGCAGAACGGCTGCATGGCCATCGGATCGCGCCGCACGACCCCTACCTGCCCGACGGCCGCGGCCGTAGTCTCGGAGGCGAGCGAGGCGCCGACCAGCACGCCGTGCCGCCAGTCGCGCGCCTCGTAGACGAGCGGCGCCACCTCGCGCCGCCGGCCGCCGAAGACTATTGCGGTAATCGGCACGCCCGCGGGATCCTCCATCCGGCTCGAATAGCTCGGATTGCCCCTGGCGGCGACGGTGAAGCGCGAGTTCGGGTGCGCGGCAGGTCCCCGCGCCGGGTCGTAGGGACGACCCTGCCAGTCGAGCACCGGCTTGCCCGACGTCAGCCCTTCCCACCACGGCTGATTGTCGGCGGTGAGCGCGACGTTGGTGAACAGTGTGTCGCGCCGAATCATCTCGTAGGCATTGCGGTTGGTCTGGGGATTGGTGCCCGGCACCACCCCGAAGCAGCCGGCTTCCGGGTTGATGGCCCACAGCCGCCCGTCGGGCCCGGGATGGAGCCACGCAATGTCTTCTCCGATCGTGAGGACCCGCCAGCCGGGCATCGACTCCGGCGGCACCAGCATCGCGAGGTTGGTCTTGCCGCAGGCGGAGGGAAAGGCGCAGGCGATGTAGTGGGTCTCGCCCTCGGGGTTCTGCAAGCCGACGATCAGCATGTGCTCGGCCAGCCAGCCCTCGGTGCGGGCCTGCCAGCTGGCGATGCGCAGCGCATGGCACTTCTTGCCGAGCAGAGCGTTGCCGCCGTAGCCCGAGCCGTAGCTCTCGATCGCGAGCTCCTCGGGGTAATGCATGATGAAGCGCCGCTCGGGATCGAGCTCGCCGATCGAGTGCAGCCCCTTCACGAAGCGGCCGTCGCGGGCGATGAGCTCGAGCGCGGCGCGCCCGGCGCGCGTCATGATCAGCATGTTGAGCACGACGTAGGGGCTGTCGGTGATCTCGACGCCGCGGCGGGACATCGGCGACTCGAGCGGGCCCATGCAGTAGGGAATGACGTAGAGCGTCCGCTCGCGCATGCAGCCGCGGAACAGCTCGCGCATCCGCGCGTGCGCCTGCTGCGGGTCCATCCAGTGGTTGTTCGGGCCCGCGTCCTCCTGTGAGCGCGTACATATATATGTGAGGTGCTCGACCCGCGCGACGTCGTTGGGGGAGGAGCGATACAGGTGACAGCCGGGGAATTCCTGTGCGTTGAGCACCGTGAGCTCCCTGGCTCGTACCAGCTGCGCGGTGAGCTCGCGCGCCTCGGCGTCGTTTCCTTCGATCCAGTGGACGCTGCGCGGTTGAGTGAGCTCGCGTACCGTCTCCACCCAATCGGCCACCGCGCGGCTCAACTCGGGCATGGCAGTCATCTTGTGCGCAGGAGCGGCCATCCGGTGGTTACCTCTTATCGGGCGGTCCCCTAGGCGTCCAAGTATAGCCCGGTCGTGCGCGGCGCCCTGCTAGAGTAACCAGGTGCCAGGCGCTCTTTGCTGGAAATTCAGCAGGATATGCGTCTCGACAGGTGCCGCGCGGCACGCGAGGATGCTGGCCCGGCGGTGAGCCCACAGATTCCCCATGCTCGATCTTCAGGACATATTCGGACAGGGCGGCCCGCTCGAGCGCGCCCTGCCGGACTTTCGCGTGCGGCGCGAGCAGCTGCGCATGGCCGAGCGCGTCGCCGCGGCGCTCGAGGCGCGCGAGACGCTCGTGGTCGAGGCGGGTACCGGTACCGGCAAGACCTTCGCTTACCTCGTGCCGGCGCTCCTGTCCGGCAAGCGCGTGCTGGTGTCGACCGGCACACGTACCCTGCAGGATCAGCTCTTTGCCAAGGACCTGCCGCTCGTGGGCGCAGCGCTCGGCCGGCCCGCGGGTGTGGCGCTCCTCAAGGGGCGTGCGAACTACCTGTGCCGCTATCGTCTCGCCGTGGCGGTGGGAATGGGCGAGCAGCTCGCGATGCCCGCTGTCGAGCCGGCGAATAACCGTGCGAGCCGCGCCATGCTCAATCGCATCGCACGCTGGGCCGCCACCACCGGGAGCGGCGATCTCGCCGAGGTGGGAGGACTCTCCGATTCGCACCCCGTGTGGGCGCAGGTCACCTCCACCCGCGAGACCTGCCTCGGCGCGCGTTGCCAGGAGATCTCGCGCTGCCACGTGGCGCTCGCGCGCCGCGCGGCGCTCGACGCCGACATCGTCATCGTCAACCACCACCTGCTGCTCGCGGATCTGGCGGTGAAGGAGGACGGCTTCGGCGACCTGCTGGGATCGGCCGATGCCGTGATTCTCGATGAGGCGCACCAGATTCCGGATCTCGCCACGCAGTTCTTCGGCGCGAGCGTCAGCAGCCGGCAGATCGAGAGCTTCCTCAGGGAAATGCAGCTCGAGCTGCGCAAGTCGCAGCCGGGCGGCGCGGCCGGGCGGCGGCAGCCCGTATCCGGCGCACTCGCCGATCGGGCGCACGCCGTAGAGGAGGGGCTGCGCGAGCTGCGGGCAGGGGGGTCGCCGGTGGCCGCCGGCGGTGCGAGCCGCACCGACTGGGCCGGCGGCGACGCGCGATTCGGCGCTGCCGCGCTGCACCTCGCGGAGTCGCTCGGGCGCCTCGGCGAGTCGCTGGCCGCGCTCGGGGACGAGGCGGCGATCCTGCAACTGGCATCGCGCGCCGCGGATCTCGGCGATTCTCTGCAGCGGATCGCGGCGACGGATGAGCTCGAGGGGGCACGCGCGATCGAGGTCACCGCGCGCGGCGTCACGCTCAGCGTCCTGCCGTTCGATATCTCGGCCCGGTTCCGTGCACTCATCGAGGCGCGGCGCGGGGCCTGGATCTTCACCTCGGCGACGCTCTCGCTCGGGGAGGAATTCGGACATTTCACCGGGCGGCTCGGCATCGCGGAATGCCCGACGCTCAGCATCGCGAGCCCCTTCGATCACGAGCGTCAGAGCCTGCTCTATCTGCCGGAGCGGATGCCCGACCCGCGCTCGCCGGATTACGTGGCGGCGGTGATCGACACCGCGCTGCCGCTGATCGAGGCCGCGGGAGGCGGGGCCTTCGTGCTCTTCACCAGTCATCGCGCGCTCGCGCAGGGTGCGGCGCTGGTGCGGGCCCGCTGGGACGGTGCCACGCCGCCGCAGCGCCTCTTCGTCCAGGGCGAGGCGCCGCGCGAGCGGCTGCTGCAGGAGTTTCGCCAGGATGGCAACGGTGTACTGCTCGGCACCGCGAGTTTCTGGGAGGGGGTCGACGTGAAGGGCGAGGCGCTGCGCCTGGTCGTGATCGAGAAGCTGCCATTCGCATCGCCCGATGATCCGCTGGTGCGCGCCCGCATCGAGCACCTGAACGCGACCGGCGCCAACGCCTTTCGCGACTATCAGCTGCCCGAGGCGGCGCTCGCCCTGAAGCAGGGGGCGGGACGCCTGATCCGCAGCGAGGACGACTACGGGGCGGTGGTCATCTGCGATCCGCGCATGGTGGCGCGCAGCTACGGACGGGTGTTCCTCGCGGCGCTCCCGCCCATGACCGTCACGCGGGATCCCGACGAGGTGCGGCGCTTCCTGCGCAAGCATGCTCCGCGACGCGCATCACGGGAGATGGGGTCGCCGTGAAGATCCTGGCGCTCGATACCGCGACCGGGAACTGCTCGGCTGCCGTCCTCATCGACGGGCAGCTCGTCGCGCGCGAGCGCCTGCTCGAGCGCGGCCACGCCGAGTGCATCCTGCCCATGATCGATGAGGTTCTGGTCGAGGCCGGCGTGCCGCTCGCGGGGCTCACGGCGATCGCGTTCGGCCGCGGGCCGGGCTCCTTCACCGGCGTGCGCATCGCCGCAAGTGTCACCCAGGGTCTCGCCCATGGCGCGGGCATTCCCGTCGTGCCGGTGTCGGATCTGGCGGCCGTGGCGCAGAGAGCTCTCGGCGACGCTGTGGCCGCCGGGCGGGTACTGGTCTGCAACGATGCGCGCATGCGCGAGGTGTACTGGGGCTGCTTCGTCCGTTCCGCGGGCAATCTCGCGATTCCCGTGAGCGAGGAGCGCGTGAGCGACCCCGCCCGGGTAGCGCTGCCACCCGGCTGGGCTGCGGGCCCGGCGCAATACGGAGCGGGTACGGGGTTTGCGGCGTACCCGCAGCTTCGAAGTACGTTCGCCGGCGTCCTGGCGGAGATCCGCGCGGTACTGCCCCGGGCGGCCGACATTGCCCGGCTCGCGGCCGCCGAGGCCGCCGCCGGGAGGCTGCGCAACCCCGAAGAGGCTCTCCCAGTCTATTTGCGCGACGACGTGGTCCGTCCGGCGGCCGGCGGTCATTGAACTGAAACAGGCGCTTGCGGAGTTGTCACGAATCTGCAACACAGTACCCCTGTAATACTCGCGCGCCAGCTCAGCGAACGCTGCCAACGATGCCCGCCAAACAGGTTCTCATCGTCGAGGACGAGCGCCCGATAAGGGAGATGATCGCTTTCGGGCTGAAGCGCGCCGGCTTCGAGGTTCGCGAGGCCGAGGACTGCCGCGCGGCGCGCGCCGCGCTCGCCGATACCCGCCCCGACCTCGTGCTGGTCGACTGGATGCTGCCCGACATGAGCGGGCTCGAGCTGACGCGCGCGCTCAAGCGCGACCGCGAGACGCGCGAGCTTCCGGTCATCTTGCTCACGGCGCGTGCCGAGGAGGGTGACAAGGTCGCGGGCCTCGAGGGCGGCGCCGACGACTACGTCACCAAGCCCTTCTCGCCGCGGGAGCTGCTCGCGCGCATCAACGCCGTACTGCGCCGCTCGGCGCCGGGCGGATTCGACGAGCTGATCGAATTCGAGGGGCTGGTGCTCGACCAGGGAAGCCATCGGGTCATGGTGGGTCCGCGCACCGTCGGGCTCGGCCCGACCGAGTACCGCATGCTCGAGTTCTTCATGACCCATCCGGAGCGCGTCTATACCCGCGATCAGCTCCTGGACCGTATCTGGGGCGGCAACGTGTACGTCGAGGAGCGCACCATCGACGTGCACATTCGCCGCCTGCGCAAGGCGCTCGAGGAATTCGGGTACGATCGCTTCGTGCAGACCGTGCGCGGATCGGGGTATCGTTTCTCGGCCCGCACGGTCTGACAGGCCGGAACGGCTTGGGGCACTGATGCAGCCTGCGACGCAGATGTGGTGGTTCACCGTCGGCCGCGTGCTGACCACCGTCCTGGTGGGGCTCGGCGCAGGCTGGCTGCTCGGCAATCTCTGGACGGGGCTGGCCTGCGCGCTCGCGCTGCACCTCGGCTGGGTGCTCGCCAACCTGTTTCGCCTCGAGTGGTGGCTGCGGCACCGCAATTACGCCGATCCTCCGGACGTCGGCGGCGTGTGGGGCGAGATCATCGCGCAGGTCGTGCGGCTGCACCGCCGCAAGCGCTTTCACAAGCAGCGCTTCGTGCAGCTGATGCGCCAGTTGCAGCGCTCCACCGCCGCGCTCCCCAACGGCGTGGTGATCCTCAACGCACAGCGCGAGATCGTGTGGTTCAACCGCATGGCAGGCAGGCTCCTCGAGCTGCGCAGCACCGCGGACCTCGGGCTGCGCATCGACAATCTGCTGCGCGCGCCCGAGTTCCTGCGCTATCTGGCGCGCGCGGACTACTCGAACCCGGTGGTGATCCGGCCGACGATGGGTGAGGACACCTATCTGTCGCTGCAGGTCGTGCCGTACGGTGACGGGCAGCTGCTGCTGCTGGTGAGCGACGTATCGCGGCAGATGCGGCTCGAGGCGGTGCGGCGCGACTTCGTGGCCAACGCCTCCCACGAGCTGCGCTCTCCCCTCACCGTGATCTCCGGCTACCTCGAGACGCTCGGGCACGATCCGGCCCTCGACCCGGAAGTCCTCGGGCCCATCGCCGAGATGCGCCGCCAGGCCGAGCGCATGACCCAGATCATCCGCGATCTGCTCGAGCTCTCGCGGCTCGAGGAGACCGACGAGGTCGTGGGCGGCAACCCCGTCGACGTGGCCGCGCTCCTCTCGCTCCTGCGCAAGGACGTGCTGGCGCGTCCGGTGCACCCGCGCGAGGTCCGTGTGCGCATCGACTCCGGCATGCAGCTGAGCGGCGACGAGCCCGAGATTCATTCCGCGTTCTCGAATCTCGTCGACAACGCGGCCAAGTACACCCCTGCCGAGGGCTCGATCGAGATGCGCTGGTGGACCGACGGGGAGGGCGGGCACTTCGCGGTGACTGATACCGGCTTCGGCATCCCCGCCGAGCACATTCCACGCCTCACCGAGCGCTTCTACCGGGTCGACGCGGGCCGCTCGCGCGCGACCGGCGGCTCCGGGCTCGGGCTCGCGATCGTCAAGCACGTGCTGCAGCGTCACGGAGCACGCCTCGAGGTGCGGAGCACGCTCGGCGAGGGCAGCTCCTTCACCTGCCATTTTCCCCCCGAGCGTCTGGCGCGGCCGGCGGGCGCCGCCCTCACCACGGAAACAGCTTAGGTTCTTCCTGCAAGTATCTAATTCGTAAGAAATCCTTAGTCGTGCTGTCATGTGCAGGACACATGCCGGTACGACCCTAGCCGCATGGCACACGGCAACGTGCGGCGCCCTGGCAGGACGCGGGTAAGGACGCTCTTTCTCTCGGATATCCATCTCGGGTACCGGCATGCGCGCGCGCGCGAGCTCAACGAGTTCCTCGCCGGCGTCGAAGCCGAGAGCATCGTCCTGGTGGGCGATATCGTCGACGCGCTGAGCCTCGCGCGGCGCGTCTTCTGGTCGGTCGAGCACGCGCAGGTGGTGCGCACGCTCCTCGCCCGTGGCCGCGCGGGTACGCGGCTCGTCTACATCCCCGGCAACCATGACGAGAGCCTCGGCGTATTTGCAGAGATGCTGCAGGGACAGTTCGAGGTGCACCGCGAGTGGGTGCACCGCACCCAGCGCGGCGAGCGGCTCCTGGTGCTGCACGGCGACCAGTTCGACGGCGTGGTCGACTGCTCGCCCTGGCTCATGCATCTCGGCGATGCGCTCTACGAGCTCACCGTGCGCCTGAGCGCCGGCGTCAACGACGTTCGCCGGGCGCTCGGCAAGGCCTACTGGCCGCTTGCCGAGCGGGAGAAGCTCGCGATCCCGACCAGCGTCCGCTACATCGAGATGTTCGAGCACGTGGCGGCCCGTCACGCCCGCGCCCGGGGTTACGACGGGGTGGTATGCGGCCATATCCACCGCGCCAACCTCCGCGACATCGGCGGGACGCTCTATGGCAACACCGGCGACTGGGTCGAATCCTGCTCCGCGCTCGTAGAGGCCGCCGGCGGAGAGCTGCAGCTGCTGCGCTGGCCGCACGCCGCCCGCGCGCGCCGCCGCCGGACCGTCGGGCTGGTCGCCGACGTGGCGTGAGCATCGTACCGGGCGTTCCGCTATCATCGCCCGCAGGGCCGTGCGCCTGAGCGCAGGCCGACGAGAAACCGATGGAAACCGCCGATCTCAGTCATCACATCTCGCGTCGCTTCAACGAAGACCTCGAGCGTGTGCGCAGCAAGGTGCTCGGCATGGGCGGCTTCGTCGAGCAGCAGCTGCAGAAGGCGATCACCGCGCTCGTCGAGGGCGACAGCTCGCTCGGGGAAGCGGTGGCGATGGACGATTACCAGGTGAACAACATGGAGGTGTCGATCGACGACGAGTGCAGCCGCATCCTCGCGACGCGGGCGCCGGCGGCCGGCGACCTGCGCGTGATCGTCGCGATCATCAAGACCATCACCGACCTCGAGCGTATCGGGGACGAGGCCGAGAAGAGCGGCTACATCGCCTCACGGCTCGCCACCATGGAGCGACCCGCCGACAAGTACCGCGAGATAAAGCATCTCGGGCGCGTGGTGTCGGAGATGGTGCACGACGCCCTCGACGCCTTCGCGCGCATGGACGTCGACTCGGCGCTGCGGGTCGCACGGCAGGATCGGCTGGTGGACGAGGAGTACGAGGCGATCCAGCGTCAGAGCATCACCTTCATGATGGAAGACCCGCGCACCATCCGCCGGGCTCTCGATGTCATGTGGGTAGTCCGCGCGCTCGAGCGCATCGGCGATCACGCCAAGAACATCAGCGAGTACGTCATTTACATGGTGCACGGCAAGGACATTCGCCACACCTCGCTCGACGACGTCGAGCGCGAGCTGCGCGCCGGCTCGGGTACCGCGGGCGTCGTGCCGTAGTCTATACAGCCGGTCGCGAGCTCTGCGCACGCTGCGTGCGCATGACCCCTGCGCATCACCCCTGCGCATCACCCCTGCGCATCACCCCTGCGCATCACCCCTGCGCGGCCATGCCACCCGTGCCCTACGGGGCACCGCTGATCCGCTAGACTGACCGCATGTCACTCCGACGCCTGGTCAACATCGCAGGGTTCCTAGTGTGCGCGGGCCTCCTGGCCTACGCGCTCTATGCGCAGTACGGCCTCGGGCTCGAGCCCTGTCCGCTGTGCATCTTCCAGCGCATCGGCGTTATTCTCATGGGCGTCACTTTCCTCGCCGCCGCGCTCCATCATCCGCGCGGCCGCGGCCGCTATGGATACGCAGGCCTCGTCGCGCTCTTTGCGCTGCTCACGGTGGCGGTCGCGGCGCGGCAGCTTTATATCCAGAGCCTGCCGCCCGGAACCCTGCCTTCCTGCGGGGCGCCTCTCGCCATGATGTTGCGCTTCATGCCGGTGACCGAGGTGGTTCGCAGAGTGCTGAGCGGCAGCGGCGAATGCGGAGAGGTCAACTGGCGCTTTCTCGGGCTCGCCATGCCCGCCTGGGTGCTGATGTGTGCGGTGCTGCTCGGCGCCGCGGGCGCGATCGTCAACCTCAGGTCAGAAGCTTCCGCAGCACGTTGAGGTACATGCGCTCGAGCGCCTCGACGTCGGTCACCAGCACGCACTCGTTGACCTTGTGGATCGAGGCGTTCACCACGCCGAGCTCCACTACCTGCGCGCCGAGCGGCGCCATGAAACGCCCGTCGGAAGTACCGCCTCCCGTAGAGAGGCGGGGCCTGGCGCCCGTCACCTGCTCCACGGCCTCGCCGACCGCATCCGACAGCAGGCCGGGCGGGGTATAGAAGGGCTCCCCCGACACGTACCACTCGATCGTGTAGCGCACGCCGTGCCCGCGCAGGATCGCCTCGACCGCGCTCTTGAGCTTCTCGAGCGTCTGCACCGGGGAGTAGCGCAGGTTGAAGCGCGCCTTGAGCTCCCCGGGGATCACGTTCGGAGCGCCCGTGCCGGCATTGAGGTTCGAGACCTGGAAGGTCGTCGGCTGGAAATGCTCGGTGCCTTCGTCCCATACGTGGGACGTGAGCTCGGCGAGCGCCGGCGCCAGCGTGTGCACCGGGTTCTCGGCCAGCTGCGGGTAGGCGACGTGCCCCTGCACGCCATGCACCGTGAGCCGCCCGCTGAGCGAGCCCCGCCGCCCGACCTTGATGGTGTCGCCGATAGTCGCCTCGCTCGAGGGCTCACCGACCACGCACCCGTCGATGCGCTCGCCGCGCCCGACGAGCGTCTCTACCACGCGCCGTGTGCCATCGACCGAGGGGCCTTCCTCGTCGCTGGTGATGAGAAAGGCGAGCGAGCCCCGGTGCTGCGGATGTACGCGGACGAATTCCTCCGTGGCGGTCACCATGGCCGCCAACCCGGTCTTCATGTCCGCGGCGCCGCGTCCGTAGAGGAGCCCGTCACGGAGCGTCGGCACGAACGGGTCGCTGCGCCACTCCTCGAGCGGCCCGGTGGGGACGACGTCGGTGTGCCCGGCGAAGCAGAAGACCGGCGATGCCACGCCCCGGCGTGCCCAGAGATTCTCCACGTTGCCGAAGCGCAGCGGCTCGACCTGAAATCCGAGCGCTGCGAGCCGCGCGCCGATCAGCTGCTGGCACCCCTCATCCGCGGGTGTGACGGAGCGGCGCGCAATCAGGTCTTGGGCAAGCTCGATGGATCGGGACATCAGTGGCAGTGGCGCATGAGCGGTTCGCGTTTATACGGTGAGGCGGCCGGACGGGCAAGCACGCCGCTGTCACGACCCTGAAAACTCCCCCGGCAAGACTAGCCTGCCAGCCGCCCGGTGGCGGCCGGGGGCCTGTCATCGAAGCGTCACATTATTGTCATCTAATGCGGACGGCTGGTGGGGCCCCCGCGCGCGTTCCCACGATTTGCAGGAGTTGAAACATGAATTTGCAGAGATTCCAGCGGGTACTGTTGGCATTCCTCGGCGCCCTCGCCGGAGCGGGGGTCGTGCGTGCGGCCGATATCTCCGGCGCCGGCGCGACCTTCCCCTATCCCATCTATTCGAAGTGGGCCGATGCCTACCGGCAGCAGACCGGGATCGGGCTCAACTACCAGTCGATCGGCTCCGGCGGCGGCATCAAGCAGATCAAGGCGAAGACCGTCACCTTCGGCGCCAGCGACATGCCATTGAAGCCCGAGGACCTCAAACAGGCGGGCCTGGTGCAGTTTCCGATGATCATCGGCGGCGTCGTCCCGGTGGTGAACGTCAAGGGCGTTCAGGCCGGACAGATGGTGCTGAGCGGCGCGATCGTGGCCTCCGTCTATATGGGTGAGATCACCAGGTGGAACGACGCGCGGATCCAGAAGCTGAATCCGAAGCTCGCGCTTCCCGCGACCACCATCGCGCCGGTCTACCGCTCGGACGGCTCGGGGACCAATTTCCTCTTCTCGCACTACCTGTCGCAGTCGAGCCCGAAATTCAAGGAGACGGTCGGCGAGAACACCTCGGTGCAATGGCCGACCGGAATCGGCGCCAAGGGTAACGAGGGCGTGGCGAACATGACCGCCCAGACCGACGGGGCGATAGGCTACGTCGAGTACGCCTACGCCAAGCAGACCAGGATGGCCTACTGCGATCTCGTCAACTCCGCCGGCAAGACCGTCGCGCCAAACGGCGAGTCCTTCCAGGCGGCCGCCGCGAGTGCCGACTGGGCGCATGCGCTGGGCTACTACCTGATCCTCACCGATCAGCCGGGCGCGGGCAGCTGGCCGATCACCGGTGCGAGCTTCATCCTGGTCTACGGCGTGCCGCCGGATGCGGCCGCGACCGGCGAGGCGCTCAAGTTCTTCGACTGGGCGTACCGCAATGGCGCCAAGATGGCGACGGACCTCGACTATGTGCCGCTGCCCGAGAGCCTGATCAGGCAGGTGCGCGCCACCTGGAAAGCGGAGATCAAAGGTGTGCCGGCCATGGCAAGCGCATCCGACGCCAAGCGGATGTGACCTGTACCGCAGCCGATGAATACCGCGGCTGCCATCGATCCGCGACACGCGGCGGGGCAGCGGCTGCGTGAGCGGGTGTTCCGCGCCGCCACGTTCGTGGCGGCGCTGCTCGTGCTCACGCTCCTCGGGGGCGTGGCACTTTCCCTGCTGCAAGGGGCGTGGCCGGCGCTCGCGCATTTCAGGCTGCGCTTCCTGACCAGCGAGGTCTGGAATCCGGTGACCGACCAGTTCGGGGCGCTGGCGGCGGTGTACGGGACGCTCGTCACCTCGCTCATCGCGCTCGCGATCGCGATCCCCGTCAGTCTCGGGATCGCCATCTTCCTGACCCAGCTCGCGCCCCTGTGGCTGAAGCGCCCGGTAAGCATCGCGATCGAGCTGCTGGCGGCGGTCCCGAGCATCATCTTCGGCATCTGGGGCCTGTTCGTGCTGGCGCCGGTCCTGCAGCGGCACGTGCAGCCGTGGCTCATCGACACCGTCGGGCCGTTGCCGCTCGTCGGCAGGCTCTTTCAGGGCCCCCCGTTCGGTATCGGCATACTGACGGCCGGCATCGTGCTCGCCATCATGGTGGTGCCGTTCATCTCCGCGGTCACGCGCGACGTGTTCGAGACCGTGCCGGACGTGCTCAAGGAGTCCGGCTACGGGCTCGGCGCCACGACTTGGGAGGTGATCTGGCAGGTGGTCGTGCCCTATGCGCGCACCGGCATGATCGGCGGCATCATGCTCGGCCTCGGGCGCGCGCTCGGGGAGACCATGGCGGTGACTTTCGTCATCGGCAACGCGCACCGCATCGGCTCCTCGCTCCTCGCTCCCGGCACCACCATCTCGGCCGCCATTGCCAACGAGTTCACCGAGGCGGTCGGCGATCTCTATACCTCCTCGCTGGTGGCGCTCGGCGCGCTGCTGTTCCTGATTACGTTCTCGGTGATCGCGGCCGCGCGCTTCATGCTGCTGCGCCTCGAGCGCCGCGCACTCTCCCCGGTATGAGCCGCCGCGTCCTGCGCAAGCTGATCAATCTCGCCGCGCTCGGCCTGTCGGTGCTCGCTACGGCGGTGGGCCTGTTCTTCCTCGGCGCGATTCTCTGGACGCTCCTCGGCCGCGGGCTCGCCGGCATGTCGACGCTGCTGTTCACCGCCATGACGCCCCCGCCCGGCAGCAGCGGGGGACTCCTCAACGCGATCTACGGCAGCGTCGTCATGACGCTGATCGCCATCCTGATCGGCGGGCCCATAGGCATGCTCGCCGGCACCCACCTCGCCGAGTATGGCCGCGACTCGCGGCTCTCCGCGGTGATCCGCTTCGTCAACGACGTGCTGCTCTCGGCCCCTTCGATCATCGTCGGCCTGTTCGTGTACCAGCTGCTGGTGCTGCGGATGGGGCACTTCTCCGCGATCGCGGGTGCGGTGGCGCTCGCGATCATCGCCATCCCGGTGACCGTGCGCACCACCGAGGACATGCTGAACCTCGTGCCGCAGGGGATGAAGGACGCCTCCACCGCCATGGGCGCCTATCCCTGGCGCACCATCACCAGCGTCATCTATCCCGCGGCGCGCAGCGGCATCGTGACGGGCCTGCTGCTCGCCGTCGCGCGCATCAGCGGCGAAACGGCGCCGCTGCTCTTCACGGCGCTCAACAACCAGTTCTGGAGCAGCAGCCTGAACGCGCCGATGGCGAACCTGCCGGTGGTGATCTTCCAGTTCGCGCTGAGTCCCTATCCCAACTGGCAGCAGCTCGCCTGGTCGGGCGCGCTGCTCATCACGTTCTCGATCCTGGCGCTCTCGATCGCGGCGCGCTTCGCCGTCTCGAGGCTCGGGCCCGGGGGGCAGCGCTGATGGGCGCCTCGGGAGCGGAGCTCGCCCGCACCACCGCCGCTCGCAGCGAGGCGCACCCGGTGAAGTACGAGGTGCGGCACCTCGATTTCTTCTACGGAGATTCGCAGGCACTGAAGGACATCAACCTGACGCTCGCCGACCGGCGTATCACGGCCTTCATCGGACCCTCGGGGTGCGGCAAGTCGACGCTGCTGCGGGTCTTCAACCGCATGTACGCGCTCTACCCGGGACATCGTGCGACCGGGGACGTGCGGCTCGACGGGGAGGACATCCTCTCGCCGTCGGTGGATGTCGCGGCGCTGCGCTACCGGGTCGGGATGGTGTTCCAGAAGCCGACACCCTTTCCGATGCCGATCTTCGAGAATGTCGCCTTCGGGCTGCGGCTGGTGCGGCGCATCTCCCGCAGCGAGCTCGCCGACCGCGTGGAGGAGGCGCTGCGCGATGCGGCGATGTGGGAGGAGGTCAAGGACAAGCTGCACGAGGACGGCCGCAGCCTCTCGGGCGGCCAGCAGCAGCGCCTGTGCATCGCCCGTACCCTGGCGGTGAGGCCCGAGGTTATCCTGTTCGACGAGCCGACCGCGGCGCTCGACCCGATCTCGACGCTGCGCATCGAGGAGACGTTGCAGTCGCTGCGCGAGAAGTATTGCATCGCCATCGTCACTCACAACCTGCAGCAGGCCGCGCGCGTGTCGAATTTCACCGCATTCATGTACCTCGGCGAGCTGGTGGAGATGGGGCCCACAGACCAGCTCTTCACGTCGCCGAGGACCCGCCGCACGGATGACTACGTCACCGGCAGATTCGGCTGAAGCGCTGAGCCCATGAGCAAGCCGCCCGAGGAGAGTCTGACGCCGCCGGAGCAATCCGCAACCGCGCCCGGGACGGTCGGCGGCAACGGCGCCGCGGCGGGCGGCGGCGTGTCCCGGTTTTCGGACGCCGGCAACGGGTCCGCGGGGAGGCCGGCGACCGCGCCGGACACGCCTGCGGCTCCCGGGCCCGCCAGGCGCCGCCTCGGCGAAGGCGGTCTCAACCTCAAGCCGAGCGGCCGTGTGCACGTCCCGGTACCCGACGCGGCAGGGGGCCGCCCTGCAGAGAAGCAGACGGTGGTTGAGGACCCGGTCTTTTCCTGCCGGGACGTCAACGTCTATTACGGCGCCAAGCAGGCGCTGAAGAACGTCACGATCGACGTAGGAAGGCGCCAGGTGCTGGCGATGATCGGACCTTCGGGGTGTGGCAAGTCGACCTTCCTGCGCTGCCTCAACCGCATGAACGACACGATCCCGGGCGCCCGCGTCACCGGCAGCATCACCCTCGACGGCAGCGACATCCACGACGAGCGCCGTGACGTGGTGCAGCTGCGCGCCCGCGTCGGCATGGTGTTCCAGAAGCCGAATCCCTTTCCCAAGTCGATCTACGACAACGTCGCCTACGGGCCGCGGATCCACGGGCTCGCGAGGAGCCGCGCACACCTCGACGACATCGTATGCACCAGCCTGACGCGCGCGGGGCTGTGGGACGAGGTGAAGGACCGGCTCGGCAGTCCCGGCACCGGCCTCTCCGGCGGCCAGCAGCAGCGCCTGTGCATCGCGCGCACCATCGCCGTGCAGCCGGAGGTCATTCTCATGGACGAGCCGTGCTCGGCGCTCGATCCGGTGGC
>DAHUXE010000029.1 GCA_027307325.1 Gammaproteobacteria bacterium
ATCATCGAGAGCGGCATCGACGTACCGAGCGCCAACACCATCATGATCAACCGCGCCGACCACATGGGACTCGCGCAGCTGCACCAGCTGCGCGGGCGCGTCGGCCGTTCCCACCACCGCGCCTATGCCTACCTCATTGCGCCGCCGCGCCAGGCGCTGCCGCGCGATGCCGCCAAGCGGCTCGAGGCCATCGAGTCGATGGAAGAGCTCGGCGCGGGCTTCGTGCTCGCGACCCACGACCTGGAGATTCGCGGCGCGGGCGAGCTGCTCGGCGAGCAGCAGAGCGGCAACATGACCGAGGTCGGCCTGGCGCTGTACCTCGACATGCTGGACCACGCGGTGCGCGCCCTCAAGTCCGGGCGCGAGCCGGTACTCGATCAGCCGCTCGCGGCGGCGACCGATGTGGAGCTGCGCCTGCCGGCCTTCCTCCCCGAGGCCTATGTCGCCGACGTGCACGTGCGGCTCTCGCTCTACAAGCGCATCGCCGCGGCCGACGGCGAGCCTGCGCTCGATGAGCTGATCGCGGAGCTCCACGATCGTTTCGGTCCGCTGCCGCCCGCGGCCGTGAGCCTGATCCGCATCGCAAAGCTGAAGCTCGCCGCGCGGCGTCTCGGCGTGCGGCGGCTCGATCTCGGTCCCCAGGGAGGCTCGGTGCTCTTCGAGGAGCACACCGCCGTCGATCCGGCGGGCCTCGTGCGCCTGATCCAGAAGAGCGCGCGCGAGTACCGCCTGGACGGGCCGCAGAAGCTGCGCATCTCGCGCCAGATGCCCACCGACCAGGCACGCTTCGACTATGCGGGCGAGCTGCTCGGCCGGCTCGCCGCGGCGGCGCGGCCGCCGCCGCCCGGTTAGAATGCCCCGCATGTATCGCCACACCGCAGCGCTGCGCGCGCTCGCCCTGGCCCTGGCCGCCGCGCTCGCGGCGCCACTGCCTGCCGCCTCGCAGGAGAGCCAGGGTCCGGTCTACAACGTCGAGATCATCGTATTCCGCACCACGGCAACCGAAGGGGTTCCGGAGAACTGGAGCGAGGAAGCCGGGGCACGCAGCGTCGCGGGCGATGAGTCGGCGAGCGGCTCGATGCAGGTCGGCCGCTTCGTGGGGCCGCTGCCGCCCGCGGCGTACCAGCTGAACGAGCTAGAGAGCCGGCTGCGCGCCAGCGCTACCTACGTGCCGGTGGCGCACGCCGCCTGGTCGCAGACCGCGAGCTCCTGGGGCACGCGTGCCGGCTTTCCGGTCGCGCGCCTCGGGATCGACGTGCCGGGCCTGAGCGGCAGCGTGTACCTCGAGCACGGACAGTTCCTGCACCTCGGGCTGTCGCTCAACTGGACGATGGAGAGCCCGCCGGACGGACTCGGCGCCGCCCCCGGCACTCAATTCACTCTGAATGAGACCCGCCGGGTGCGCTTCTACGAGCGCAACTACTACGATCATCCGGCCTTCGGTGTGATCGCGCTGGTGACGCCGGCACAGGGCCCGCGGGCACCTGGTCGGTAGTTAAGGCCGCGCTCGGGCACTGCGCAGCCGGCAAAAACCCGTGCGCCCACCTTGCCACGGAGTGCTCGGCTGCCGAGGTGATCGGGACCGGTGCGTATCGAGCCCCGCTTTTTGCCGGCGGGCGACGGA
>DAHUXE010000060.1 GCA_027307325.1 Gammaproteobacteria bacterium
GTCAGCTGCTCGAGCAGCACCCTGCCTTCCTCGAACATCGTGATGATCTGCTCGGGGCTCGCGTGCGGCGGGATCTCGTAGGTACCCGCCTGAACGCCCGGGTGCTGGGCACGCAGCCTCAGATACCACAGCACCGCGCGCGCACTGTGCACCACGCCCTCGCCTTCCAGCCGTGCGAGCACGGCACGCACGCTTGCTCCCTGCGCCACCTGAATCCGTGACGGCGAGGCGGCGGGCCCGGGCGCGAGATACTCGCTTCGCAGCCGGTCGTGGACGACGGTCGCGGCCACCGCGAGCAGCACCACCACCGTGGCCGCGCCCCACCCCGCGCGGCGCAGCCAGCGCCGGGCCCGGGCGCTACGAGCGGCCATCGCTCGCCTCCGCCAGCAGCGGCGCGAGCCGTCGCTGCAGCTCGCGCGTCAGCGCCCCGGGTGCGCAGGCCCGCCCGTCGAGCTCGCGCACCGGGCGCAGCCCGATCACCGCGCTCGTGAGAAAGAGCTCGCTGGTGCGCGCGAGATCCGCGCCCTCGAGCGCGGCCTCGACGGCCGCTATGCCGGCGCGCGCCGCCTCGCGCAGCACCACCTGCCGCATGATGCCGGCGACACCGCAGCGATCGAGCAACGGCGTGCGCAGCGTTCCGTCCTCCACCAGAAACACGTTGCTCATGATTCCCGAGATCAGCCTCCCGCCCGAGGAGAACATCAGCGCCTCGGCGAACCCGGCGGCGCCCGGCTCGCGCCGCGCCAGCACCTGCTCCAGGCGGTTGAGGTGCTTCAGCCCCGCGAGCGCCGGGTTCTCCCCGAGGCGCAGCGCAGCCGTGCGCACGCGCACACCTTCGACGACGAGCCGCGGGTCCTCCTCCTCCCAGCCGTAGCGCAGCGTGAGACGGGTGGGCTGCTCCGCGCCCGTCGTCCCATAGCCGCGCGCGACGGCAGGCCCGCGTGTGAGCAGCACCTTGACGATCGAGCGGTCGGCCCCGGCCGCCGCCGCGAGGATCTCACGGCGCAGCTCCTCCGGGCCGGGGAATCCGATGCCGAGCCGCGTGCACCCGGCTCTCAGGCGCTCGAGATGCAGAGCGAGAAAGCGCGGCTTCCCGCCGACGCAGGCGAGCGTCTCGAAGAGACCGTCGCCGTAGTGCAGGCCGCGCTCGAGGGGCGAAAGCACTCCCCCGGGGCGCCCGTTCACCCACACGGCTGCCGGCGAGCCCTCAGGCGCCATGCGCAGCCCCGAGAGCGCGCAGCAGGCCGCGCGCCTTGGCGCGCGTCTCCTCGAGCTCGAGCCCGGGGTCCGAGTCGGCGACGATGCCGGCCCCGGCGCGGAAAGCGAGCGCGGTGCCGGTGAGCGTCATCGTACGGATGAGAATGTTGAGGTCGAGCTGCCCGTCGCGGCTCAGGTATCCGAGCGAGCCCGTATAGGCTCCGCGCCCGGCGCCCTCGAGCTCCGCGATGATCTGCATGCAACGGAACTTCGGACACCCGGTGATCGTGCCGCCGGGGAAGACGGCGCGCAGCGCAGCGATCGGCGTTACCTCGGAGCGCAGCGTCCCGGTCACGTTCGATACGATGTGGTGCACGTGCTCGTAAGACTCGATGTGCATCAGCTCATCGACGTGCACGCTTCCCGGCTCGCACAGCCTGCCGAGATCGTTGCGCTCCAGGTCCACCAGCATGATGTGCTCGGCGCGCTCCTTCGGGTGCATCACGAGCTCCGGAATCTCCTCGGCATCGCCGCCGGGCCGCCGGCTCCGCGGGCGCGTGCCGGCTATGGGACGCGTATCGATACGCCGCCCGCGCAGGCGTACCAGCCGCTCGGGCGAGGAGGAAATGATGGCCGCCCCGCGCCACTGCGCGAGCGCCGCGA
Organism: Gammaproteobacteria bacterium; assembly: GCA_027307325.1. GTDB lineage: Bacteria > Pseudomonadota > Gammaproteobacteria > Steroidobacterales > Steroidobacteraceae > 13-2-20CM-66-19. Next base: position 1,861 of record DAHUXE010000060.1, read on the forward strand.
ACGGCGCCGGGTTCGTCGCGCGCAGCCGCCGATAGAGCGCGGCGGCGCCGCCGGCTACCGGGCTCGCGCCCGCGACCTCCACGCTCCAGGGGCGCGACAGGTTCGCCTGGTAGATGTCGCCCGCGCCCACGTATTCCTTGGCGCGCCTGACGCGCGCGAGAAAGACCTCCGGGTCCTCCTCGACCACCGGGCGGAACTCCAGTGTGTCGGGCGGATCGACACGTGCCGCCGCGGCACGGGCATCCGCCACGATGAGCTCCAGCACATCGGCTGCGCCCTCTTCTCCTACCGCGAGCACCCGGCCGCTGCCGAGCTCGTGGATGAGAGCCACGGGCGTGCGCAGTGCAAAGGCCACCCAGGGAAACGGCGTACGCGGCAGCGCGAGGCGCGGCTCGATCTCCTGCGCGAGCTCATAGCCGAGGTACAGCGCCCAGCCCCCCGCAAATGGCAGCTGCGCCGCCGCATCCTGCAGGCGTCCCGCCGCGCCCTCGCGGCGCCACCAGCCCTCCAGCGCGCCGAGAAACGTGTCGCCCTCGAGCGCCGTGCCGTCGGCGCCGAGATGCCCGTCGGCGCCGAGCCAGAGCGCCGCGCGCGGCGCGGCGAGGAGCATGGTCGTCGTGCCGAGGGGACCGGACGCCGCGCTCTCGAGCAGCAGCGGATAGCGTGCCGGATCGAGCGCCGCCAGGCGGCGCAGCACTGCCGGCGGTACCTCGAGCTCGCGAACGATAGGCGCGTGCGTAGCGATGAGCCCGTGAGGCGAAAGGCGCGCTTACGAAAAGCGCCGGAAGATGACCGAGCCGTTGGTGCCGCCGAAACCGAAGGAGTTCGACAGGCTGATGTCGATCTTCATGCGCCGGGCGGTGTTCGGAACGTAGTCGAGGTCGCACTCCGGGTCCGGAGTGCGGTAGTTGATGGTGGGCGGCGCCACGCCGTCGCGGATCGCGAGCACCGAGAAGATCGCCTCGACCACTCCGGCGGCCCCGAGCAGGTGCCCGGTCATCGACTTCGTCGAGCTGACGGCGATGCGCCCGGCGGCCTCGCCGAAGGCGCGCTTGAGCGCCACCGTCTCCGCCTTGTCGCCGAGCGGCGTCGAGGTCGCATGCGCATTGATGTACTGCACCTGATCGGGATTCAGGTGCGCGTCGCGCAGCGCGTTCACCATGGCGAGCCGCGCGCCCTCGCCGTCCTCGGGGGGCGCCGTGATGTGATGGGCGTCGCCGCTCATGCCGAAGCCGACCAGCTCGGCATAGATGCGCGCCCCGCGGCGGCGCGCATGCTCGAGCTCCTCGAGCAGCACCGCGCCTCCGCCGTCGCCCAGCACGAAGCCGTCGCGGTCCTTGTCCCACGGGCGGCTCGCCTCGGTGGGGGCGTCGTTGCGGGTGGAGAGCGCCTTCGCCTGGCCGAAGCTGCCGAGTCCGCAGCGCGTGGTCGCCATCTCACCGCCGCCGGCGACGATCACGTCGGCGTCGCCGTACTGGATGGTGCGCATGCCGAGCCCGATGGCGTGCGTCGAGGTGGTGCAGGCGCTCACCACGCCCAGGTTGGGGCCCTTCAGGCCGTAACGGATCGAGAGATGCCCCGCGATCATGTTGATGATCGTCGCGGGGACGAAGAACGGGGAGATCTTGCGGGGACTCTGCGCCTTGAGGTATTCGCTGAATTCTTCCTCGATGGTCCACAGCCCGCCGATCCCGGCACCGCAGACTGCGCCGCAGCGCGTCGGATCGGTCTTGCCGAAATCGATCCCGGAATCGGTGACAGCCTGCACTCCGGCCGCCACGCCGTAGTGCATGAACTCGTCCATGCGGCGCGCCTCCTTCGGCGGGAGGTATTGGCCGACCTCGAAGTCGCGCACCTGGCCGCCGAAGCGCACCGGAAAGGCCGATACGTCGAAGCGCGTCACCGGGCCGATGCCGCTCTCGCCGCGCAGGACCGCGTCCCACGCCGACTGGACGGTGCTCCCGACCGGAGACACCACGCCAAGACCCGTCACGACGACGCGGCGCTTGCTCACAAGATTTCTGTAAGGCGCGCGCTGACGATCAGGACTTGGCGCGGCGCTCGTTGATGTAGTCGATGGCCTGGTGGACGGTGGTGATCTTCTCGGCGTCCTCGTCCGGGATCTCGATCTCGAACTCTTCCTCGAGGGCCATCACCAGCTCGACGGTGTCGAGCGAGTCGGCTCCCAGATCGTCGACGAACGAAGCGTCGTTCGTGACCTGTTCCTGTTTGACGCCCAGCTGTTCGGCAACGATGGCTTTGACCTGCTGCTCGACGGTGCTCATTAGCGGTTGGTCCTCTGTAGGCTTGACTTCTTGGGGCTCAAAAGCTCCCCGCCGGCGGACAAGAGCCGGACAGCGGGCGCGGTATTGTAGGGGAACACCCCCCGGGGTGCCACTCGGCGCGGCGCTGCGCGAGTGGTTGTTTTTACTGGCGAAAGTCCCGGTGAGCCCGTGGTCCGCAGGCCGTCGCCGCAGACCGCTTGTGGCGTCCAGCCAACGGCTTCCTCAGGGCATGTACATCCCGCCGTTGACGTGCAGCGTCTCCCCCGTGATGTAGGCGGCCGTGGGTGAGACGAGGAACAGCACCGCGGCGGCGACGTCCTCGGGCGTTCCCAGCCGCCCGAGCGGCACGCGGGTGAGGAGCGCGGCGCGCTGCTCCTCGGTGAGCGCGCGCGTCATGTCGGTATCGATGAATCCAGGCGCCACCGCATTGACGGTAATGTTGCGCGAGGCGAGCTCCTGGGCGAGCGACTTGGTGAATCCGAGGAGCCCGGCCTTCGCGGCCGCGTAATTGGCCTGTCCCGGGTTGCCGGTGAGCCCGACCACCGAGGTGAGATTGACGATGCGGCCGCGGCGCTCCTTCATCATGCGGCGCACGCAGGCCTTGGTGAGGCGGAACGCCGCCGTCAGATTGGTCGCGATGACGCGGTCCCAGTCTTCCTGTTTCATGCGCAGCAGCAGCATGTCGCGCGTGATCGCCGCGTTGTTGACGAGGATCGTCGGCGACTCGTCCGCGGCCTCGAGCGCGGCGACCAGCGCGTCGATCGAGGCGCCGACGCCCGCGTCCAGCACCGCCCCGTGGCCGTTGTATCCGTGCGACGCAAGCGCGGCGGTGAGCTGCGCCGCGCCTGCGGCGCTGGTCGCCGTCCCGATCACGCGCGCCCCGGCCCCAGCGAGCGCGAGCGCTATCGAATGTCCGATGCCGCGCGAGGCGCCGGTAACGAGCGCGATTTCGTTCTCAAGCATGGTTGTCCTCCCGGGTCGCCGTGAGCGCCGCTTCGAGTGAGGCGGGATCCTCGAGCGCGAGGAACTCGAGCCCGGCGCGCCGCTCGATGCGGCGGTTGAGGCCGGTGAGCACCCGTCCCGGGCCGCATTCGATGATTTCCTCGACGCCGCTGTCGATGAGGGTGCGCACCGTGTCGGTCCAGCGCACCGGGCTCGACAGCTGCCGCACCAGGAGGTCGCGGATGTCGGCGGGCTCGGTGTGCGTCCCCGCATCGACCGCGCTCACATAGCGGAGGCGCGGCGCTTTCAGGCCCACGGCCGAGAGGCGCCCGCGCAGCCGCTCGGCGGCGCCGCGCATCAGAGTGCTGTGGGACGGTACGCTCACGGGAAGCATCACCGCCCGTTTGGCGCCGCGCCGCCTGGCAGCGTCGATCGCGCGCGCGACCGCCGCGCTCTCGCCCGCGATCACGACCTGCCCCGGCGAGTTGAAATTCGCCGCCTCCACCACCGACCCGGCATCGCCCCCCGCGGCTGCCTCGCGGCAGGCCGCCTCCACCTCGGCGTCCTCGAGACCGAGGATCGCGGCCATGGCGCCGCTGCCGGCCGGTACCGCCTCCTGCATCACTTCGCCACGGAAGCGCACCAGTGCGACGGCGGCGCGAAACTCGAGACTCTCGGCGCACACCAGTGCGGTGAACTCCCCGAGACTGTGCCCGCAGACCACCGCCGGCTCCGCGCCGCCGCGCGCGCGCCAGCAGCGCCAGGTAGCGACCCCGGCGGTAAGCAGCGCCGGCTGGGTGCGTGCGGTCGCATTCAGCTCCTCCTCGGGGCCCGCGCTCGCGAGCTTCCACAGGTCGTAACCGAGTACCGCCGAGGCCTCATCGAACGTCGCGCGCACGGTCGCGTCCGCCGCGGCGAGCGCCCCGAGCATTCCGACCGACTGCGAGCCCTGACCGGGAAAGACGAACGCAAACGCCATGGCGACTCCGTACTGCTGCGACGGCGAAAATTATAGCGGCTTGCGCGCGCGCCCCAGGAACGCCGCGGCCGCGAGTCCGCCTGCCGCGCCGAAGAGGTGCGCATCCACGACCACCGGGTCGCTGCCGGAGAGCGGCAGCGACCCGACCCCCTGCTCCCAGAGGAGCTTGCCGGCGAGGAACGCGGCCAGCAGCCAGCCGTCGCGCTCGCGGCGGCGCAGGTGTGCGAGGGTCCCGGCCGCCATCACCCCATGGAGCACCCCCGAGGAACCCACGTACCAGCGCAGAGTCGAATCCCACAGCGCAAGTCCTGCGTCGATCGCGGCGATCGAGCCGAGCACGACGATCAGCCACTGCCGCGGGGGGTAGTCACGGGCGAACAGGATCCACATGAGCGCGGTCCCCAGGCAGTTGAGCAGGGCGTGGTGCAGATCGAGATGAATCAGGTGCGCGGTCACCAGCCGCCAGAGCTCGCCGCTCGCGAGCGCCGCGCGGTCGTAGCGCAGCAGTGCGCGGCCGGCGTCCCCGGTCAGGGTGAGGAGCAGGAGCAGCGCGCAGAGGGCGAGCAGCGTCCGCCCGTAGGTCGCATCGCAATTCAGCAGCCGCAGCACCCGGGTCACGCGGTTCACAGGGCCAACCCACCCCTTTTGTTATGATCCGACCGCTTTTCAACCGGCGGCCGCGCCGCCCGCGAGCGTCACAGTATGAATTACGTCGTCCCCGAGGTCAGCAGACACCGCAGCGGCCGGCACGCCCGGACGCGGGGGTTCACCCTCATCGAGATCATGGTGGTGGTGATCATCATCGGGCTGCTCGCGGCGGTCATCGTCCCGAGCGTGATGAAGCGGGTCGATGACGCCAAGGTGGCCAAGACCAAGGAGGACATCCAGAGCCTCGAGACGGCGCTGACCATGTACTACATGGACAACTCCAAGTACCCGACCAACGACCAGGGGCTCGGTGCGCTGACCACGCAGCCGACCGATCCGACGATCAAGAACTGGAAGCCCGGCGGCTACATCGAGCGCATCAGCAAGGATCCCTGGGGGAACGACTACGTGTTCACCTTTCCCGGCGCGCACGGCAAGGCGTACGACCTGTGCTCCCTGGGCGCCGACGGACAGCCGGGCGGTGACGGCATCAATGCCGACATCTGCAACTGGAACCTCAACCCGTAGCCCGCCGCGGCCCCTGCGGCGCGCGCGGCACGCCGCAGGCGCCGGCTTCACGCTGATCGAACTGCTGGTGGTGGTGGCGATCATCGGCCTGCTGTCGGCCGGAATAGTGCTCACGGTGGCCAGCGTCACCGGCCGCGATCGCGACCTCGAGCGCGAGAGCGACCGGCTGTTCACCCTTCTCAACTACGCGCGCGAGCAGGCCGAGCTGCAGACGCGCGAGTACGGGGTCCTGTTCCAGGAGGACGGCTACGAGTTTCTCGTCTACGACGTGCAGCGCGGCCAGTGGCGCAGCGTATTCGAGGACGATGCGCTCGGTGCGCGCAAGCTCCCGGACGGCATCGGCGTGAAGCTCGTCGTCGAGACCCGCCCGGTGGTGCTGCGCCGTCCGGTGGACGCCCACGACAAGACGCCGCAGGTGATGATCCACGCCGACGGCGACCTGACGCAGTTCTCGGCCAGCCTGGAGCGCGACGGCGGACTGCGCAGCGTCACCATCGCAGAGGACGACAAGGGGCAGATCGTCGAGCAGCCGCTGCTCGAGGCGCGCACGCCGTGACCCGGGTCCGCGAGTGCCCCGGACACGGCTTCACGCTGATCGAGGTGCTGGTAGCGCTCGCGATCGTCACGGTCGGCATGGCCGCGGTGCTCGCAACGCTCACCTCCTCCGCGCGGACGGTCTCGTACCTGCGCGACAAGACCTTCGCCAACTGGGTGGCGCTCAACCAGATCGCACTGGTGCGCATCAGCGGCCAGCTGCCCGCGCCGGGCAAGAGCGACGGCGACGTGGATTTCGCCGGACGCAAGTGGCACTGGCAGCAGGAAGTCAGCACCACGCAGGTGCCCGGGATGGTGCGCATGGACGTCAGCGTCCGTCCCGCGGACGCCGGCAGCAGCGACAGCGACCGCGGCTGGTACGCGACCCTCAGCGGCATCTCGGGGGATGCGCTGGGCCTGCCGCGCGGCGACCTGCCCGACTGGGGCGCGCAAAACCTTACGCCCGCCTCGAATGCGGCCGGCGGAACGCCCGGCGTGTCACCCACGCCGCCGCAAGCCGTCACGCCGCCGCGAGGCTCGCAATGAGCTGCCCCGGCCTCATCCGCGGCCGGCTGGTGCGCCGCCTCGGGCGCCATGGCTTCACGCTGATCGAGGTCCTGGTGGCGCTCGCCATCGCCGCCCTGATGTTCGCGATGGGCTACGGCGTCATCAGCCAGGCGACCACCACGCGGGGTGCGCTCAGGGAGAAGCAGGCGCGGCTCCTCGAGCTGCAGACCGCGATGCGCGTCCTCGAGCAGGACTTCGTGCAGCTCGACCCGCGCCCGGTGCGCCAGCCGGTCGGCGACGAGCCCTCGCAGCCCGCGCTCCAGGGCAGCGCCAACGGGGCGCAGTCCTCCGGCTTCGTGTCCGCGCTCGGCGACGGCGCCAGCACACCTTCGGCCTCGACGACGAGCGGCTCACCGCCGCTCGTCGCGCTGACGCGCGCCGGCTGGGCGAATCCCACCGGCCTGCAGCGTCCCGCCGAGCAGCGTGTCGCGTATTTCTTCGAGAACGGGACGCTGCGGCGCGAGTACTGGTACGTGCTCGACCCGACGCTCTCGAGCACTACCGCCAGGCGCGACCTCCTGACGAAGGTGAAGTCGGTGACCTTCGAGTACCTGGACCTGACCCACACCTGGCGGCCGCAGTGGCCGCCGCTGACCGTCGCCGGCCCCCAGGCCCTCGAGAGCAACCTGCGTATCCGGCCGATCGCCGTGCGCGTCACCATCGACACCGAGGATTTCGGCAAGATCGTGCGCATCTTCGAGGTCGCAGGCTGATGCGCCGCAGCCCGCTGCGCGGCGTGAGAGCGCGCGACCACCGGCCGCCGCGCGCGCAGCGCGGCATTGCACTGCTGGTGGCGATTCTCCTGGTCGCGCTCGGCACGATCCTCGCCGCCGCAATCGCCTACGAGAATGCCATGACCTTCCGGCGCGGCGCCGCTACCTACGCGTTCGATCAGGCGTTGCTCGTGCAGGAGGGCGCGGAGGCGCTCGCCGCCTACGGACTGCGCCTGGCGCAGAAATCCGATCCGCAGCATACCTACGCCTCCGAGGGCTGGGCGCAGCCGGTCGGACCCCTCGAGGTCGTTCCCGGCGTGATGCTGAGCGCGCAGCTCGAGGACCTGCAGGGGCGCTTCAATCTCAACAGCCTGGTGCGCCAGGACGGCACGCCCGATCCGGTGGCGGTGAGCGCGTTCCAGCAGTTGCTCGCCGTGCTCGGGCTCGAGCCGAAGTGGGCCGGCTATATGGCCGACTGGATCGACCGCGACATCGTGCCGTCCATTCCCGACGGCGCGGAGGACAGCGTCTACATGGGCCAGACGCCGCCCTACCGCACACCCAACCGTTACATCACCAGCACCAGCGAGCTCCTCGCACTGCCCGGGTTCGGGCGCGACCGCTACGTCGCCCTTGCGCCCTACGTGACCGCGCTCCCGTACGGCGTGAAGCTCAACGTCTGCACCGCCAAGGCCGCGGTGCTCGATGCCTTCCTCGGTCACGGCGACTTCTCGAGCGACGTCGACGGGCTCGCGAAGAACCGTGCGTCCGCCAACGGCTGCTTCCCGAAGCTGAGCGACTACCAGGCGGCGGCCGATTCCGCCACCTGGAGCAGGATCTCGCCTAAGCTGCAGATGACCTCGAGTTACTTCAGGCTGACGAGCCTCATCACTATTGGCAGCACCGAATTCAACTTGTACAGTCTTCTGCTGCAGGACCCCACGGGCCAGGTCCGGCCCATCCTGCGCAGCTACACACCGGATTGAGGGGGCGCCCGCATATGGCTGACTGGCTGCTGCTGCGTCTGCCGCGTACGCCGCAAGAGCCGGCCACGTGGCTCGTCGCGAGCGCCGGCGGCGCTCCGCTCGGGGCCACCGAGAGCGGCCCGCTCGCCGCCGCCGTTGCCGCCGCCACCGGGCGGCGCGTGTGCGCCCTCGTCCCGGGGAGCGACGTGCTGCTCGCGGACCCCGAGCTCCCGGCAAAGAGCGGTGTCAGGCTGCAACAGCTCGTCCCCTACGCCCTCGAGGAGCAGCTCGCCGACAACATCGACGAGCTGCACTTCGCCCTCGGCAGGCGTAGCGGCGATTCCACCCGCACGCCGGTCGCAGTCGTGGGGCTCTCCCTCATGGACGAGTGGCTCGCAACGCTGCGCGGCGCGGGCCTCGAGCCAGACTGCGTCTACGCCGACTGCGAGCTGCTGCCGGCGAACCCCGGTCAGGCCGTGGCGCTCCTCGAGGAAGACAGCGTGTTCGTGCGCGCCCCCGGTGCGCCGCCGGTCTCGCTGCCGATCGATGCGCTCTCCGAAGCGCTCGCTATCGCCGAATCGCCGCCGCGCACCGCGGCACCGCTCGCCGTTACGGCGCTTGCGGGCGCCGCCGAGCCGGCGGACGAAGCCGCTGCGGCCGCCGCCGCGCGCGGACTGATTCTCTACAGCGGCACCGCCGAATGGCAGCAACACTCCGCGCAGGTCGAAGAGGCGCGCGGGCGTTTCGCCAGTCTCAGGGTGCAGCTGCTGCGCGATGGGCCGCTCGCGCTCTTCGCCCAGCAGCTCGCCAACACGACGGCGATCAACCTGCTGCAGGGTCCCTACGCGCCCAGGAGCTCCCGGGCGGCGGGACTCGCGGCCTGGCGCGTCGCGGCGCTGCTGCTGCTCGCGCTCGTCGCGCTGCACGTCGCCGGCAAGGCCGCGGAGCTCGAGGTGCTCAAGACCAAAGAGCACGAGGTCGATGCGTCGATCCGTGACACCTTCCACCGTGCGATGCCCGCCGAGCCGGGAACGGTCGATGCCCGCCGGCGCATGGAGCAGCGCCTCGCCGCGATGCACACCGGCGGCGGCTCGAGCGGCCTGCTTGGCGTACTGCAGGCGCTCGCCGAGGCGCGCGCGGGCTCGGTGGCCACCAGCGTTCAGTCGCTCAACTTCCACGACGGGCTGCTCGAGCTGACGCTCAACGCGCCCGATGCCGCGAGCCTCGATCACCTGAGCCAGCAGCTGCGTAACGGCGGCTGGCAGGCCGAGCTCGTGGGCGGCAACACCGTCGGCACCTCCTACCAGGGGCGGGTGCAGATCCATTCCCAGGCCCCGTAGGCACCCGGCGATGAAGTTGTCGGCCGAGAGGCTTTCCTTCGCGAGCATCGCGCAGTGGTTCGCGGCGCTCTCCGGGCGCGAGCAGCGCATCGTGCAGCTCGGCGCGGTTCTCGTCCCCGTGCTGTTCGTCTTCGGCGTGCTGCTGCCGCTCGATCGCAGCGTCGCACAGGCGCACGCGCGGCTGCTGAAGAAGCGCAATGACCTCGCGTGGATGCAGGGCGTCGCGCCGGAGCTCGCCGCCTCGCCTCAGCCGCCCTCGGCAGCCGGGGAATCGCTGCTCGTGATCGTCGATCGCTCGGCGCGCGAGTCGGGGCTTGCCGGCTCGCTCGCCGGCAGCGAGCCCGCGGGTCCCGGGGCCCTGTCGCTGCGCCTGCAGAAGGCGCCGTTCGATGCGCTCATTGCCTGGCTCGCGCGCCTCGCGCAGCAGAACGGCATCCGCGTGGACTCGGCCACCGTCGACAGTGCCGGCGCCCCGGGCCTGGTGAACGCGGCCGTCGTCCTGCACACGGGCTGAAGTGCCGCGTTCGCTCTGGATTGCGCTCGCCGCGGCGGCCGCGTTCGCCGTCATCCTGGTATCGCGCCTGCCGGCGAGCTGGGTCGTGCCGCGTACCGGGATGCTCGCCTGCTCGAGCGCCGACGGCTCGGTGTGGAGCGGGTCATGCAGCGGGCTCACGGTCGAGCACTTCGCCTTAGGGGATCTCGCCTGGGACGCGGCGCCACTCCGGCTCTTCACCGGCACGCTCGCCGCCCACGTGGTTCTCGCACACGGGCCGGTGACCGCGAGCGCGGATCTGGCCTATGGAGTCGGCGGGAGCCTGAAGCTTCGAAACCTGGTCGCGGACCTCAAGCTCGACCCCCGGCAGCTGCCGCACATGCCACCGCAGCTCCGTGGCAGCGTGCATACGGATCTCGCCCTCGTGCGCCTCGAGCACGGCCGGCTCGCCGAGCTCAAGGGCCGCATCGAGGCACACGATCTCACGCAGCGCACCGGGCACGTGACCCCGCTCGGCAGTTACGCCCTCACCTTTCCCGGCGGCGGTACCGAGCCGGTGGGCACCCTCGTCGACCTCGGCGGCCCGCTGGCCGTGGAAGGAACGCTGCGCCTGACCAATCAGCCGGGCTACGTGCTCGAGGGTCAGGTGGCAGCGCGTGCGGACGCCGCACCCGAGCTCGTCGGCAACCTGCAGTTCCTCGGCAGCCCGGATCCCTCCGGCCGCCGCCCATTCAGCATCGCCGGGACGTTTTGAGCGCGCCACCTCGCTGCCCAGGCACACGGATGTGCCCGGCCGCCGCAGGTGGCCGGGGGGTCGAGCAAAAACCACGCTTTTTGCTCGACCCCGCGCCGGGCGGGGCAGGACGCCCCGATCCGGCGCCTTATACAAGCTCACGCAGCGCCCCGAGCAGCGGAAAGTAGAGCGCCGCGCGCACCGGCTCGGAACCTAAGCCCCGCGCGAGGTCGCGGTAAGTGGCGAGCTGCGCCTGGTAGCGCTCGAGCTCCTGGTCGAGAAACCCCTCGAGTCCGCCGCCTTCGTGCGCGCTCGTCTTGTAGTCGATCACCCAGCGCGTGCCGTGCTCGTCGATGAAACACCGGTCGATCACCACACTGCGCAACACCCCGCCGCTCACCCCGGAGAGCTCCCACTCGCTGCGCGCCTCGCGGTGCCGGCTGTCGAGAATCCACCGGCCGCGCTCGTCGGCGAGCGTGCGAGTGAGCGCCGCGAGGACTTGCTCGCGCGCCTGCGCCCGCTCAGGCTCAGGCACGCCGGCCCGGTCGAGCTCCGCGAGCACCGCCGCGCCCTCGCCGGCGACGCCTTCGGCCGGCGGCAGGCGCGGCCCCACGGACAGGCGCGCGAGCCAGGCGTGCACCACGGTCCCGATATGGCGTGCCGTCTCGCCGACCCAGCGGAACTCGGTCGGCTCGGCCGCGAGGTACGCGACCGGCAGACGCTGCACCGCGATGCGCGGCGGCGGCTCGGCGACCCGCCAGCTCGGCAGCAGCCGCAGCAGCGGCCCGGTGCGCGTCAGGTTGCCGGCGGCCGACCCGGTGCCCGCCACCGTCTCGAAGCGCGGCGCGAGCGCCGGCCACAGCGCATGGAGCGCGCTGCGCCGGTCGGGCCGCACCGCGCCGTCGGGGCCGGGCCTTGGCGCACCCGACAACCATAGCGTGCGCCGCGCGCGCGTCGCTGCGACGTACAGAACCCGCGCCCGCTCGTGCCCGTCATGCTGGCGGATCAGGTCCTTCAGGTAGCCGTTGAGGTCCCCCTCCTCCTCGCGCGCGCCGATGGCCGGAACCGGCGCGATGAGCAGATTGGTCTCGCTCGTCCTCGCCGTCTCACCCGGCAGATCGAGCCAGCGCAGCAGGCGCCGCTCGGGCGCACGCGTCGTGCGATCGAGGGCCGGCACCAGCACGTGATCGAACTCGAGTCCCTTCGCGCGGTGGATCGTCATCACCTGCACCGGGTTCTCGCCGCCCGCCGGAGCGCTGAAGAGGTGCGCGAGGACACCCTCGAGATCTTCCGGACCGCGCCACCCGGAGCTCGTGGCCGAATCGGCGAGCGCCGTGAAGAAGGCGCGTGCGTCGGCGAGCTCTCCGGGCCCGTAGGCATCCGGCGCTCCGAGGCGCAGCCACGTAGCCTCGAGCCAGCTCGCGAGCGGCCGCGCGCCGCGCCCGCTGAGAGCCTCGCTCAGCACGTCGCGCGAGCGCTCGAGGTGCAGCCGGTCGCCCGGGTCGCAGCGCGCCAGCCGCTCGGGGCTGGAGAGCGCCTCGATGACGACCTCCCGATCGTTCGCCCCCGAGAGCGCGCTCAGCGTAGCGAGCCGCGCGCCGCACCACGGTGCGCGCAGCACCGCGAGCCACGCCGCGCGGTCCGCGAGATCGTGCAGGGCGCGCGTCAGCTGCACCAGATCGCGCACCACCAGCCGCTCGCGCAGCGCCACCAGGTCGACCCCGAGCGGCGCGAGGCCGCGCGCCTCGAGGGCGGCGATGACGGGCACCGCGTGCGCGTGGGCTGCCACCAGCACGCCCACCGTCCCCGCGGGATCGAGCCGCCGCAGCTCCGCAACCCGCGCGGCGACCGCGCGTGCTTCCGCCGCGGGCTCGCCCGGATAGAGGCGCAGCGTGACCGGGGAGATCGAGCCGAGCGCGTGCCCCGCCGGAAGCGTCGCAAGGCTCGGTCGGTAGCTCACCCCGCCGGCGCGCAGCTCGTCCGCGGGTGGGAAGACCTGCGCGAAGAGCTCGTTGGTAAACTCCACGAGGGGCTGCGCGGCGCGAAAATTGCGCAACAGGCGCAGGGACTTGAGCGCCACGCGCCCGACGCCGGCCGCGCGGGCGCGCAGGAAGAGGCCCACCTCCGCGTCACGGAAACGGTAGATCGACTGCATGGGGTCGCCCACCACGAACAGCGTCCGCCCGTCGCCCTCCTCCCAGCCGAGGGTGAGCGCCTCGAGCAGCTGCACCTGCGCGAGCGAGGTGTCCTGGAACTCATCGACCAGGATGTGCCGCAGCGCGAGTCCGACGCGCAGCGCGAGGTCGGTCGGCTCGCCGCCCTCGGCAAGCGCCTGGCGGGCCGCGCCGGTGAGGTAGGTGTAATCGACGCGCCCGGCCTCCGCGAACGCGGCGTGCAGCTCCGCCGCGGCGCGTGCCAGCACGCGTGCAAGGGCTGCGAGCGCCGCGGCATCCTCCGCGGCCAGCTCGGCGGGCGGCGCGCGCCGCAGCTCGAGCAACGCCTCACGCGCTCCGGGAGCGTTACGCAGCTCATCGATCAGCTCCCGGAGCCGCGTGCGCACCGCGGGCTCCGTGAACCCGGGCCGCAGCCGGTGAGCGGAGAGCTGCTTGCGCCAGTCGTTGCGCGTCAGCACCAGATGGGCGAAGTGCTTCCAGTGCGTGAGGTCGGCCGCCTCGGGCCCGAGCGCGCCTGAGCCCGGCAGGCCCTCGGCGCGGCGGCGTAGCCCCTCGGGCAG
>DAHUXE010000074.1 GCA_027307325.1 Gammaproteobacteria bacterium
GCGCGTAGTACTTGAGCGTCGGATTGTTCAGGTTCTGACCGTCCAGGTTCACGCTGAAGTTCGGGCTGATGATCCACGCCAGCGAGGCGGCGAGCGTGGCGAAGTCGTCCTGCGTGAATGCGGTGCTGCGATCGAGGCCGCTGTAGAACGCCGAGCGGTAGTTATACGATACCCGCGCACTGAAGTGGGCGTTCTCGTAGTAGCCGCTGACGTTGTAGACATTCTTCGAAGCACCCACCAGGCGATCATCGCCAGCCGAAGGGCCGGTGGTCGGCACGTCCGAGGTCTGCTTGGCGTCGGTGTAGGTGTAATTCACCTCGACACCGAAGTCCCCGAAGGCCTGCTGGTAGGCGAGCTCAATCCCCCGCGCGCGGCCCGTGGTGTTGATCGGTACCGTGAGGTTGTACTGCTCCACCTGCCCCCCCGGCGGGAATCCCGGCCCGAACGTGGTGTAGTTCACTATCGAGCTGCCATAGCCGATGTAGTTCCCCAGCTCCATGTCGAACAACGTGCCGGCCAGCAGCGACCGTGGGGCGAAGTACCACTCGAGCCCGACATCCAGGTTTTCCGAGCGGATGGGCTTTAGGTACGGATTCGAGCCCGAGCCGCCGCCGGTAGCGCTGGCGTTGGCTCCCGGTGAAAGACTCGTCGTTCCCGCAAGGGCCGAGTAGTCCGCGCGTGTCATGGTCGAGGCCGCGGCCAGACGCCCGATCAGATCCGGGGCGAACTGATAACGGAAGTTCCAGCTGGGAAGAATATCGTCATAGGCCAGGTTTACCGGGACGCCGGAGAAGGCGCCGAACAGCGAGCCGTAGACGAGATTGGGCGTGTTCGCCGGGCAGGTGCTGGCTGCGGGCGGAACGTTTGCGGTGCAATTGAGCTGCACGTAGGTGATGGTGTCCTCCACCGTGTGCACGTAACGCACGCCGAAGTTTGCGCTCCACGCCTCACCCTTGAAGTCAGCCTGCACGTACAGGGCGGTATCCGGCTCACTCAGCTCGAACCACTGCGGCGGGTAGGCGCGCGGCACCAAGCCGCGCTGCACCAGACCCGGACCGTTGTAGGCGGCGAGCTGAGCCGGTGTCCAGTACCAGATGCCCGTCGGGATGCTGCCGCCAAAGGTGTTGTAATTCGACGGATAGTTCGAGTAGGTCGTGGGATAGTTGAGCGGGCTGGTGCCGCCGCCGTTCGGACCGCTGAAGGTCGGCCCCTGGGCGATCGAGCCGACCGAGCTGCGGTCGTGCTTCTGGTAGCGCGCGCCGAACTTGAGGTCCTGCCAGGATCCGTCGTTCATGTCGACAGTTCCATCGAGCTTGGCCCAGATCTCCTTGTCGATGGTGTCGATGAACTGGCCGCCAAAGATCCAGCCGAACTGCAGCGCCGCAGGGTTGCCCGGCGGGAACGGCTGCGTGTAATTGACGTTCGGGAGTCCCCAGTCCACGTTCCGTGAGTTCCCGTTGAGAGTCCAGACCGCACCCGCGCCGACTCCCGGCTCGGTCTCCGACACATTCTGCGTCGGGGTCTTGCCGTGGCCCTCGGACCAGCCGACCTGGCCGTCCAGCTCGAAATGCGCGTTCACCGCGAGCGTGCCGTCGAGGTTGATGAAGGCCGAGTCCGCGGACTCATCCGGACGGGAGATCTGGTCGTAGATCCCGTAGGCGGTGGTGGGGATGCCGGTAAAAGCGGCGCTGGTCAGGGTATTGTTTACGACCGTGTAACCGGGTTGCAGGCCGAGGCCCGCATAGCAGCCATTGGGTGCGTTAGCTCCCGCGGCAGCGCATTGTTGTGCATAGGTCGCGTTCGGGTTGCCCGGTATTGCGGGAGGCGCCTGTCCCGCGCCGCCGTTGATGAAATTCGGCGTCC
Source organism: Gammaproteobacteria bacterium (assembly GCA_027307325.1). Lineage (GTDB taxonomy): Bacteria > Pseudomonadota > Gammaproteobacteria > Steroidobacterales > Steroidobacteraceae > 13-2-20CM-66-19. The sequence continues at coordinate 1,864 of DAHUXE010000074.1, forward strand.
ACATCAGGTAATTGCGGTTGTAGTTCGGCGCCTCGAGCTTGGCGTAGAAACCTGACAGGTCGAACTTGAGCGTATCGCTCGCCTTGAGCTCCGCGTTGATGAGGCCACCGGTACGCTTGCGCTCCTGCTCGAAGAACGCCGAGCCGATGTCGTGCGGGACCCATACGTTGGTGAGATCGGGGTGAGCCAGAGCGAGATTGCTGCCCGGCGCGATCTGGTCGTATCCCAGGATCTCCGTGCCGTCGCGACGCAGGTGACGATCCTCGTAGAAGCCCTGCGCCATCACGCCGAAGTTGGAAGCGTCGTTCTTCCAGTTGACGAGCGCGCTGAACTGCGGATCGGTCTTGCTGGGCAGGTCGGCGTACACCACCCCCGCCGACGCTTCGAAGGTGAGGGGCTTGGTGAAGCTCTCGAGCGGCTTGCGGGTGATGATGTCGACTGAGCCGGCAACGCCGCCCTCGACCAGCGCAGCCTCCGAGGTCTTCTTCACCACCACCTCGCTGACGAGCTCCGAAGGCAGCAGGGTGTAGCTGACGCTGCGGCCGACGGTGCCGGTCTGGTCGAGCACGAACCAGTCGCCGGAAGCGACGTTGTGGCCGTCGACCAGGGTCTGCGTCAGGCTCGGTCCGGTGCCACGCATGCTGACGCGGTCGTTCTCGTCGAAGCCGCCCTCGTTGGCGCCGGCAGGACTCACGGTGATTCCGGGCACGCGCTTCAGCGAGTCGGCGACGTTCTTGTCAGGCATCTTGCCGATGTCCTCGGCGGTTATGACTTCCACCGAGTTGGTCGCCGCGCGCTTCTCAGCGAGGGCCTTCTCCGTCGAGTAGCGGATGCCGGTGATGACGACCTCCTGCAAGTCGGGCGGCTTGGAGGCCTGGTCGGCCGCAGCCTGCGCCGGGAGCGCGCCGTCGCCCGGTGGCTGAACCACCGTCTGCGCCTGCAGCGCGGGGCTGTGCCCGAACAGTGCCATGGCGACTGCCGTTCCGATCAAGGTCGACCGTGCGATTCTCATGATTTACCCACCCCGAATAATGTTTGTCGGTGCCTTGGAGCGCGCGTGCCGGGCGCCTCCATGAATGGTCCGTATAGTCGGACCAGTTACATGCCAATATAGTACCAATATGCAAGAAACGCTATACCCTTGCATACCAAATACAGCCTAGTGATTTTTTACAAGAAAAAACAGTTCGTTGAGCTGACATTTGTCTTCCTAACCGCAACAAGACTGGTACTATAGTGGTAGCATGATGCCTTCCGCGGACCTGCTCGGAGAAGCGCCTTGACGCTGCTGTCACAGACGGTCGGCAAACTCGACGAGAAGAGCAGCCTGCCGCTCTACCAACAACTGCAGCGCGCGCTGCGCCAGGCCATAGAGTCGCGCGTACTGGGTCCGGACGATGCGCTGCCGCCCGAGCGCGAGCTCGCCGAGGAATTCGACGTTTCGCGCATCACGGTGCGCAAGGCCATCGAGGGACTGGTCGGCGAGGGACTGCTGGTGCGCCGTCAGGGCTCGGGCACCTTCGTGCTCGCCCGCGTCGAGAAGAATTTCTCCAAGCTCACCTCGTTCTCCGAGGACATGCGCGCGCGCGGACGCAACCCGCGCAGCGTGTGGCTGCGCAAGGCCGCCGGCACCGTGACGCCGGAGGAGGCGCTCACGCTGCGCGCGAGCCCCGGCACGCCGGTGTATCGCTTCCACCGCATCCGCTTCGCCGACGATGCGCCGATGTCGCTCGAGTACGCCACCATCCTCGCTTCCTGTCTGCCGTCGCTCGAGTCGGTCGAGTCCTCTCTCTATGCGGCACTCGAGCGCGCCGGCAATCGGCCGGTGCGCGCCCTGCAACGGCTGCGCGCGGTACTGTTCACCGCCGAGCAGGCGGAGCTCCTGCAGGCGAAGGAGAAAGACGCGGGCCTGCTGGTCGAGCGTCTCGGATTCCTCCAGGACGGGCGCGCCGCCGAGTTCACCCAGTCCTTCTACCGTGGCGACATCTACGATTTCGTCGCAGAGCTCAGCATCGCCACGTGACCAGAACCGAAGCGAGCACCCGCATGTATGGCGAGGCGGCGCAGGCGCCGGCCGTGGTGCGCGCGCAGCTCGCGGCCAATGCCGGGCGCGTCGCGCGCCTCGCCGAACGGCTGCGGCGCTCGCCGCCGCGCGCGGTGGTCACCTGTGCGCGCGGCAGCTCGGATCATGCCGCGACTTTCGCCCGCTACCTGATCGAGACGCGCTTAGGCGTACTCACCTCCTCGGCCGCCCCTTCGGTGAGCTCGGTATACGAGGTGACCCCGGACCTCGTGGGCGCGGTGATGATCGCGATCTCGCAGTCGGGCGCGAGCCCGGACCTGCTCGCCGCGGTGAGCCGCGCGCGCAGCAACGGCGCGCGCATCATCGCCCTGGTGAACGCGGAGAGCTCGCCGCTCGCGCAGCTCGCCGATGACCTCATTCCGCTCGGCGCCGGAGCCGAGCTGAGCGTCGCCGCCACCAAGAGCTATATCGCCTCGCTCACCGCCGTCGTACACCTCGTGGCCGCCTGGGCGCGCGATGCCGGGCTCGCGGCAGCGCTCGCCGACGCGCCGGCCGCGCTCGCGCGCGCCTTCGAGCTCGACTGGAGCGCCGCGCTCGCGCGCCTCACGGCCGCCGACAACCTCTACGTGATCGGGCGCGGCCTCGGGCTCGGGATCGCGCAGGAGGCGGCGCTCAAGCTCAAAGAGACCTGCGGACTGCACGCCGAGGCGCTCTCGGCCGCGGAGCTGCGCCACGGCCCGATGGCGCTGGTGCGCGCGAATTTCCCGCTGCTCATCTTCACGCAGGACGACGAAAGCCGCGCCGGAGTAGTGCAGCTCGCCGGCGAGCTCGTGCGCTTCGGCGCCGCGGTGCTCATCGCCGGCGCCGAGGTGCCGCAGGCCACCGTGCTGCCGAGCGAGACAGCCCACCCGGTGATCGAGCCACTGCTCCAGGCGCAGAGCTTCTATCGCCTGGTGAATGCGCTGTCGCTCGAGCGGGGACGTGACCCGGACCGGCCGCCCAACCTGTCCAAGGTGACCGAGACCCTCTGATGAGCGTGGCACTCGTCAACGGGCGCATGTTGCTCGGCAGCGGGCGCGATGACGGGCTCACCGAGGGACGTGCCGTGCTGATCGCGGACGGCCGCATCAGCGAGGTCCTCGATGCCGGCGATCGCCGCCTGCGCAAAGTGGCGCGGCACGACCTGGAAGGCGCGCTGCTGCTGCCCGGTTTTCTCGACTCGCAGGTGAACGGCGGTGGCGGCGTACTCTTCAACGACTCACCGAGCGTCGAGGCCATCCGCGCGATCGGCCGCGCGCATCGCCGCTTCGGCACCACCGGCTTCCTGCCGACGCTGATCAGCGACGACCTCGAGGTGGTCGCGCGCGCCATCGCCGCGGTGCGCGGCGCGATCGAGAGCGGCGTGCCCGGCGTGCTCGGCATCCACATCGAGGGACCGTTCCTCAACGTCGAGCGCAAGGGCGTGCACGATCCCGCGAAGCTGCGCGAGCTCGACACGAGCGCGGTCGGGCTGCTCACCTCGTTGCGCACCGGCAGGACGCTGGTGACCCTGGCCCCCGAGATGACGACTCCGGAGATCATCCGCGGCCTGGTGACGGCGGGTGTGGTGGTGTCCGCCGGCCACACCAACGCGACCTACGCGCAGATCACGACCGCACTGCGCCACGGACTCACGGGCTTCACGCACCTGTTCAACGCCATGTCGCAGCTCACCGGGCGCGAGCCGGGCACGGTGGGCGCGGCGCTCGAAGATGCCGCGAGCTGGTGCGGCATCATCGTGGACGGCCTGCACACTAGCCCGGTGGTGCTGCGCATTGCGCTGCGCTGCAAGCCGCTGGAGCGCTTCATGCTCGTGACGGACGCGATGCCGAGCGTCGGCACCAGCTTCAGCTCCTTCGAGCTGCAGGGGCGCCGCATCCTGGTGTCCGGCAGCGTTTGCGTGGACGAGGACGGACGGCTCGCCGGCTCCAACATCGACATGGCAAGCTGCATACGCAACGCGGTCCGCATGCTGGGTGTGTCGCTGCCGCAGGCCGTGCGCATGGCCAGTGAATGGCCGGCGCAGTTTCTCGGCCTGGGTGCCGAAACCGGCCGCATCGCTGCGGGCTATCGCGCCAATCTCGTCGCCGCCGACGATCAGCTCCGGGTTCTCGAGACCTGGATCGACGGCCGCTCGACGCAGGACGACCTCGGCTAGCCGCCTCTTCCTCCCGCCGGCCGCCGGGCTTAAGGCATGATGCCCTGCCATGGGCCAGGGCACGACTCCTCACTACTTCCAGGTGCGCGCGCGCGGCGCGCTGCTGGCCGCCGTCGTGGTGGCCGGCGCGGGCGTACTTGGCTGCGCCCGCACGCCCGGCAGCCCCCTCACCTCCGCTACGGAGCGCCGGGGCGGCGCGCACGAGCTCTCGGTGGACGGCGTGCGGCTGCGCGTCGAGCTCGACTCCGACGATTTCGGCGCGGGGAGCGATGCGCTGATCTCCTGGGTGCGCCGCTCAGCCGCGATCGTCGCCCGCTACTACGGTGGCTTCCCCACGCCGCGCGTCACGATCGAGCTGCGCTCGGAGCCCGGCGCCGGCGTGCAGGGCGGCAGCACCTACGCCGACCCGGACGCATTGATCCGGGTACGCGTCGGGCGCGATGTGACCGAGGCGCAGCTGAAGTCCGACTGGGTGATGGTGCACGAGATGACGCATCTGGCGCTCCCCGATGTCGGCCCCGAGCATGCCTGGCTCTCCGAAGGCCTCGCGACCTACGTCGAAGGCATCGCGCGAGTGCAGGGCGGAAACCGCACCGAAGAGGACGTGTGGGCGGAAGAGCTGCGCCAGATGCCGCGCTGGCTGCCGCAGGCGGGCGATCAGGGCCTCGATCACACCCACACCTGGGGGCGCACCTACTGGGGTGGCGCGATATTCTGCCTGAGGGCCGACGTCGACATCCGCCGCCGCACCCATGACGCGCAGGGTCTGCAGGATGCGCTGCGCGCCATCGCGCGCGCGAGCGGCGGGCTGCGGGCCGCGTGGCCGATCGAGCGCGTGCTCGCGAGCGGCGATGCGGCGGTCGGCACCACCAGCCTCGAGGACCTCTATGCGCGCATGAAGGATTCGGCGTACGCACCCGACCTCTTCGCCCTGTGGCGCGAGCTCGGCGTCGTGGCCGACGGCGACGCGGTGCGCCTCACCGATGCGGCGCCGCTCGCCGGCGTGCGGCACGCGATCATGACGGGAACGCAGCCGGGCTCATGAGCGGCGTGCAGCGCGGCGCCGCGCACCAGTTGCTACAAATTGTCACGGGCGTGCGCATTGCGGCGTCCCGGAACTTGGGACATGATCGGCGCGTCTCACGGAGCACAGGGACTTGCATGGCGCGAAGTCGAACTCCACTGCTCGCTGTCTCGCTCGCCGCGCTCACCGCAGTGCTTGCGGGCTGCTCGACGCGCACCAACGTGTCGGCGACCGGCAACAGCCCCTCGCTCTATACACACGTCTACGTCACTGCGCAGGCGGTCTGGTTCAACAGCAGCGCCACCGCCGGACCCGATGACGCGGGTTGGAGGAAATTCACGCCCTCGGCACCGGTTACCGTGGACCTGGTGGTCGACTCCGGCGGCAACTTCGCCAATCTGGCGACGGACCTGAAGCTCTCGCCGGGCTCCTATTCGCAGCTGCGCCTCATCCCTGTCGATGCGTCGGCGCCGCTCACGCTCTCGGCGCAGACCCTCGGCGCCCTCTACAACATGGAAGCCGACTTCGTCGATGGCAGCGGCGTCACACGGCAGCTGCCTCTCGAGCTGCTGAACCCGGACAAGGGGCTTGGGATCCGGACCTCTCTCAGGGTTCCCTTCGGCAGCTTCGCCGCAGCCTTCGGCGCCTTGAGCTCCCAGACTTCCGCCACGCAGACCGGCACGACAACCGGCACGACCACGAGTACCACGACCGGCACGGCCACGACGGGCCTTCCGACCACCACGGCCGAATTTGCGCTGACATTCGACGGCGCGCGCGACCTCACGGCGTTCACCTACAGCGGGGCGAGCGCTGTGCTGCTGAGCTCTCACGTGAGCGCCTACGACTTGTCGCAAGTGGGCGGTATCCAGGGCCAGCTGACGCTGACGAATCTCACCGGCCTTACGAGCGCCAACGGCACGCCGGGCCTCGAGGTCGCCGCGGAGTCGCTGACCGCCGACGGCAGCCGGCACTTCGTCGTGGCGCGCGCCCCGGTGGCCTCCGACGGCAGCTTCACGCTCTATCCGCTGGCCACCGGCACCGCGACCTTCAACGCGCTCGGCAACAGCACCACAAACCTCACGAGCTACGACCTCGTAATCCACGGGCCGGGGATCGCGACCGTCATCATCAAGAACGTTCAGATCCCGCCCGTCGCCTCGTCCTCGGGCGGGCTCGGTGCCAGCTCCACGACGACCGGCGCCGCCGCGGGCACCACCACGACCTCGACCACCGGCGCCAACCCGGACACGGTGCCCCCACAGCCGACGAATCTGGTGTCGATCGGCGCGCTGGTTCCCCGCGCCGCGGGCACCTACACCGCGAATGTCACGACCGCGGCCGGCGCACCGCTGCCTGCGGGCGCCGAGGTCGAGTTCTACCAGACGCTGCACGGCAACTTAGAAGTCCCGTACGTCATCGAGGCCTCGCCCATCGATCCCTTCAACCAGGTGCTCGCCAACCCGCGGTCTCTGTCCAGCGGTACCGTGGACTCCGGAACCTATGTCTCGAGCGGCGCCACCATCACGGTGGTAAGTGCGGCTCCCGTCGAAGCCGCTGGCACCTACCAGCTGGCTGCCAGCGCCCCGCTTTATGCCGACGGGCCGCTCGGGAACACGGTGTCGGCCCCGACGACGGCGGGGGTCACAACGGCAGCTCCCGTGACGGTCGGCGCGCTCGCCCTCGCGGCCGGCAACTCGCCCGCCTCGCTCGCCGCCTCGGTGCGACCCGCGAGCGCCGGCAAGTACGATCACGGCGAGCTCATGTTGAGCCAGAACGGCCAGCTGATTGCGAGCGCGCCGCTCGATGCAGCGCTCACTGCGGGCGGCACGGTGCAGCTCGCCGGGGTCCCCGGGGGCACGCCGGCCAGTGTCTACTACGTTTCGGTGCGCGCCTGGAACTCGAGCGACCCCTCCGGCACGCTGGCGCGCCAGTGGTACCCGGCCCCGGTCGACCTGCGCAGCGCCACGTCCGCCAGCGTCCAGCTCAACGTCGATTAGGGGCGCCACCTGGCGGCCGCGAAACCGGTACACTAGTTTTAACGGAACGGAGCCCCGCACGGCGTCTCTAAGGACGGGGTGCGGCATTAATGGCGCCGCCGGATTCCTGGAGGGGATAAAGCCTGATGACAGCCGTTCGTGCCCGCCTGAGGAGGCGGCTTGCGTGGACCTTGTGCGCCCTCGTCCCGGTCGGCGTCGCGCTCCTCGCGGGCTGCAGCACCAACAACAACATTCCCTACGGCACCGCCGTCGTCACGATGAGCGATGTGAGCGGGGACTTCACCAGCTACATCGTCAACATCGACTCGATCACCCTGACGCGCAACGATGGTGTGATCGTCGAGCCGCTCGCAACGGCCGTGACGGTCGATCTGGCGAAGCTCCATGATCTGACGGAGCTGGTCGAGGCGCCGGCCGTGCCGGCCGGCACCTATACCACGCTCACGCTGGCGCTCGACTACAGCACCGCGTCCATCATGGTGGACGTCAATGGGGTGCCGACGGCCGCCTCCGCCGTCGACGCCAGCGGCAACGCCCTGACGGTCTACCCCCTCACGGTGACCTTCGATCCGGCGAACCAGCTGGTGATCAACACCGGCGTATCTACGCGCCTCGCCCTCGACTTCAATCTGGCGGCCTCCAGCTCCATCGATCTGAGCACCTCGCCGCCCAAGGTGACGGTCAGGCCCTTCATGACCGCTACCGTGGCGTCCGCGGATCAAACCGCCATGCGCGCGCGCGGAATCTTCGTCGTCGCACAGCAGCCCGCGAGCGGCGATTACATCGTCAACATGCGCCCGTTCAACGATACGCTCTCCGCGCTGGGCGCGCTCACGGTCAGTACGACGAGCTCCACCTACTTCAACATCAACGGCACCATCTACACGGGGTCCGCGGGCCTCGCCGCCATGCAGACGCTGCTGGTCAGCACCCCGATCGCGGCCTACGGGACACTCGGAAGCTTCGCGACGATCACCCCGGGCTTCAATGCGACCGCGGTGTACGCCGGGACGAGTCTCGAGAGTCCGCTCGCCGACTACCTGACCGGCACCGTCAGCGCGGTGAATGGTAATTCGCTTAACTTACACGGCGTGAGCTGCGTCTCGCGCCTCGGGTGGACACCCGGCTATGGGGTGCCGGGATTCTTTGCGAACGTCCCAGTCACCGTGAGCCCGGGCACGATGGTGAGCGAGGATGGGGTGGCGGCGAGTGGGCTCAGCACCCAATCGATCTCGGTCGGTCAGCTGATCACCGTCTCCGGTCAGGCCACCACCGCGCCCTACTGCGCCCTGAGCGGCGTCACCCTCTCGCTCGATGCCACCGGGCAGGCAACCGGCGCCCCCATGGGCCAGGTGCGGCTGCAGCCGACGCCGCTCTGGGGCACGCTCAACTCGGCCGCTTCCGGCAGCATGTCGCTCGACGTGCTCTCCGTCGGCAACTTCGCACCGGGCGCCTTCACCTTCGCCGGCACCGGCACCACGGCCGCCAACAACGCCGTCCCGACGAGCTACGCCGTCAACACCCCCGGTATCGATGAGAGCGCGACGCCGGCCGGGACGCTGCTCGAGGCCGTCGGTGTCGTCACGCCGTTCGGCTCCGCTCCGCCGGATTTCACCGCGAGCGCCGTCACCCCCGGCACTTCGACCCCACAGACCCTGGTCGTCGAATGGGCGAACGGAGCCGCAAGCCCGTTCTCGAGCGCGAGCGGCGCCGGGCTGGTCGTCGACCTGAGCAACGCCAACCTGAGCAGCACCGTGCGCTACATCGCGACCGGTCCGACCCGGACCGACCTGACGACCTTGCCGGCGAGCCCGACGATCGCGTTCGCCTCGGGAACCACGCTCACGCTCGCGGTCGGCCCGCAACTCATCAACAGCGTCTCGACGATACAGGTCTTCAACGGCGCGAGCAGTTTCGCCACCGCGCTCTCGAGCGCCCTGAACGGCACCAATCTCGTCTACCGCCTGGCGTGCGTCGGCCAATACGACGCTGCCAGCAACACCTTCACCGCGACGCAGCTAGTCGTTAACCTGTAGGGCAGCCCTCGAACCCAAGGCGGAGCCGCATATGCCCTGGAAACGGCGTCCATTCAGGAGCGGGACGCTGGCCCGCGCGCGCAACATCGCCGACCTGCGCGAGCTCGCGCTGCGCCGGGTGCCGGGCCTCGCGTTCGAATACGTCGAAGGAGGCGCGGAGGACGAGAGCACGCTGCACGGCAACCGCACGGCCTTCGAGGGGCTGCGTCTCGTGCCGCGCACCCTGGTGGACACTTCCCGCCGCCAGCTCGGCACCACGATCCTCGGGGCGCCGGCTGCGGCACCGCTCGTCATCGCGCCGACCGGGCTCAACAACATGCTGCATCCGGAAGGCGACCTGGCGCTGGCGCGCGCCGCAGCGCGCCGCGGGATCCCCTTCACGCTGAGCTCGCTCTCGACCACCCGGCTCGAGGAGGTCGCGAAGCGCGCCGGCGGCCGGCTGTGGATGCAGCTCTACGTCCTCAGGGACCGCGCCATCGCGCGCGACATCATGCAGCGCGCCGCGGCTGCCGGTTACGAAGCACTGGTGTTCACCACCGACGCCAACGTCTTCGGCAGCCGCGAGTGGGACCAGCGCAACTTCAGCGCACCGGGCAGGCCCACGCTGCGCGCCGCGCTCGATACGCTGCGCCACCCGCGCTGGCTGTACAACATGATGGTGCGCTTTGGGATCCCGCGCTTCCGCAACGTCGAGTCGTTCCTGCCGCCCGGCAAGTCCAGCGCGGTGGGCGGCAGCACGGTTCTTCCGGGGCTGTTCGAAGCGAACATCACCTGGGACGACATCGCCTGGATCCGGCAGTTCTGGCGCGGCAAGCTCCTCATCAAAGGGGTGCTGACCGCAGCCGATGCCGAACGCGCGCTCGCCCTCGGCTGCGACGGCATCGTGCTGAGCAATCACGGCGGGCGGCAGCTCGACTACTGCGTGGCGGCGATCGAAGTGCTTCCCGAAGTCGTGGCCGCGGTGCGCGGCCGGCTGCCGGTCGTGATCGACGGCGGCTTCCGCCGCGGCACCGACATCGTCAAGGCACTGGCGCTCGGCGCCGAGGCGGTGATGCTCGGGCGGGCGACGCTTTACGGGCTCGGCGCCGGGGGCGAGGCCGGCGTCGCGCGCGCACTCGAGATGCTGTGCACCGAGACCGATCGGGTGCTCGGCATGCTCGGGTGTAACTCGGTGAGCGAGCTTGAGCCCGCGCATGTGCGGCGGGCGTAGACGCTTCAGCGCTCGGGAGACTTGAGCAGCTCCGCGAGATCCGCCTTCCACAGTGCCGCCACGGTATGCGATCCGTGGCCGCGGGTACGCTCGCTGAAAGGAAGCACGATGGCGCGGCCGTGCGGGACGCGCCTGATCTCGCGCTCGAGGATACCGAGCTCCGCGGGATTGATCAGATCGTCGGCGGAGTTGACGGCGAGCAGCGGCGCCTGGATCTGCTCGAGAGCCGGCCCCGGATCGTAGTCGTGCGAGGCCTCGACCGCGTACAGCAGGTCGTTGGCATCGTGGGTCTTCAGGTTGTCGGCGACGTAAGCATCGATCACCTGGTCGGCGCGCGCCAGCGTCGGTGCCTCGGCCTGCCGCAGCACCGGATTGCTGCTCATGAGCCACAGCAGCTCGAGAGCGGTCCGCAGCGAGGGCGGCTCGCTCGTGTAGTCACCGCCCTGCCACGCCGGGTCGTTGCGGATCGCATCGATCAGCGTGCGCCGCCACACCCGGTTGCGGCCGGAGATCTGCGTGGGCAGGCTCGCGAGCGGCAGCAGCGCGTCCATGAACTCGGGGTGCTGCTCGCCCCACAGCCAGGTGTGCATGCCGCCCATGGAGGTGCCCATCACGAGGCGTGCGTGGTTGACCTTGAGCCCCTGCGTGAGCAGCAGGTAGTCCGCCTCCACCATGTCGTTGTAGCCGTAGTGCGGAAAGTGCGCGTGCAGGCCATCGCTCGGCTTGAGCGACTGGCCGTGACCGATGCCGTCCGGCAGCACGATGAAGAAGCGCTGGGCGTCGAGCGGCTGACCCGGCCCGAAGAGCTCGGCGGCGAACGCCGGGTTCAGGAACTGCGCGCCGCTGCCGCCGGTGCCGTGCATGATGAGCACCGCATTGCGCACGACGCCGTGGGCGTCGGTGCGCGGGGCGCCGAAGGTGCGGTAGTGGAGGCGCAGCTCGGGGAGCGACTCCCCGGAGGCGAACTTGAAGTCGCGGATGCGGTAATCGCCCTCGGACGCCGGGTAGGCGAGCGCCACCCCCGCCGCGAGCAGCGCGCCCGTCAGCGCCAGCGCGAGCCCCGGGCATCTCATGCGGCAGCCCTTCCCTTGAGACGGCTCGTCACCCAATCGTCGATCACACGCTCGAGCACCGCGAGCGGCATCGGCGCGGCGGACAAGCCGGCGTCGTGAAACTCGCGGATGTCGAACTTCGGTCCGAGGCGAGCGCGCGCCGCGGCGCGCAGCTTCAGCCAGCGGGTCTGGCCCACCTTGTAGCTGGTCGCCTGACCAGGCCAGGTGCAGTAGCGTTCCACCTCGGTCGTCATGCCGCTGCGAACCTCGCCGGTGGTCTCCACCATGTAGTCGATCGCCTGCTCGCGGCTCCAGCCCCTGGCGTGAATCCCGGTGTCGACGACGCAACGCGCCGCCCGGAACAGCAGCGACTGCAGCATGCCGAGCCGTCCGAACGGGTCCGAGTCGTACATGCCCATCTCATCGCACAGCTGCTCGGCGTACACGGCCCAGCCCTCGGTGTTGGCGGAGAAGCCACCGCCGGCCTTGCGGATGAGGGGCAGCTGCGGCATCTCCAGCACCAGCGCCAGCTGGAAGTGATGCCCGGGCTCGGACTCGTGATAGACGAGCGTCGGCAGTCTCCAGCGCGCGCGCTCGCTGGTGTCGCGCAGATTGAGGTTGAAGACCCCCGGGCGCGAGCCATCGAGCGTCGGCCGCTCATAGTAGCCGCCCGGGGCTCCGGCCTCGGTGTAGGCAGGCACGCGGCGGATCTCCACCGGCGCCTTCGGCATGATGCGGAAGTACTTCGGCAGCTGCGGCTGCAGCTGCCTGATGAGGCCGTTGCAGTAATCGAGGATCTGCTGCCGGCCCTCGTCGGTGTTCGGATAGAGGTACCTGGGATCCTTGCCGAGAGCCTGGGCGCGCTCGGCTACCGTTCCGCTCGTGAGCCCCTGAGCCTTGAGGATCACGTCCATCTGCGCGGTCAGCTCCTTCGCCTGGCTCACGCCCAGCTCGTGAACTTCGTCGGCCGTCATGCCGGTGGTCGTCCCCTCGCGCAGCGCCACCTGGTAGAGCTCGGGCCCCTGCGGCAGGCGGCCGACGCCGGCGTCGTGCGGTGCCCGCGGCCGCAGCTCCCCGAGTGCCGCCGCCTGCCGGTCGAGCGCGGGATACACCTCATCCGCCACGATGCGTGCCGCGTCCACGCCCCAGTCTCCGCTCAGCCCGAGCTTCCTGGTGCGTGTCGCGATCGAGGTCGAGAGGATGGAGTCGATGGGGGCGGCGCTGCGCAGGATCTTCATCTGCTCGAGCGTGCGGTCGATGATGAAGTCCGGCGGGATCACCTTGAGCCCGGCGTCGTGACGCGCGCGCTCGGTCTCCTGATCGAGCACGACCGCGAAGGCCTTGAGGCGAGCGAGATAGCCTTCCGCATCGTCCTGGTTCGTGATGCGGTGCTGGCGGTCGAGAAAGGTGGGCAGGCTCTGGTAGTGGCCCGTCAGCTGGCTCACCACGTACGGCCGCACGCCCTCGCCGTACTCGAACGGTGCATAACGCTCGGCGGTCACCAGCTGAAACATCACGGTGTCGTAGTTGGCGCGCTCGGCGCCGCTCACCGAGTCGCGCTCGAAGGCCTGGAGGCGCCTGAGCTGCCCGGCGCTCTCGCGCTTGTCCTCGCGGACGCCGGCCAGCGAGGCGTCGCCGAGTCTCGCCTTGGCCGCAGCGTACTTGCCGGTATCGAGCCCGAGGCTCGTCACGAGCTGCGGGCGGCGGCTCAAGCGCTCGTCCATAAACGCATCGAAGAGCGCAGCGAGCCGCGCCGCGGGCGCACCCGCGCCGGCGGCCTCCGCGGCCAGCGGCACGCGGGCGAGCGCCGTGGTCACCGCGGCGCCAATCACCGACCCGGCCACCGTCACGAATTGGCGGCGATCCATCACGAGGTACTCCTTGCGCGCCCCGCGATGCGGCGCGTCCCCCGATCGAGCGTGGCCAGGCGGCCGCGCGCTGCCGGCCGTTAGGCCGCCAGCGTGCCCTTCTGCTTGGCAGAGTGGGTTGCGATCAGGTCCATCAGCCCCGGCGACAGGCAGTCATAGGGCTCGAGCTTCAGCTCCCTCAGCCGCGCGCGCACCTCGCCCATCTTCGCGGGCGGGAACCCCGCCTCGATGATCGAGGAGACGAAAGCGGCAAACTCCGGAGCCGACCAGCCGCTGTCCTTCGACAGCTCGGTGTGCACGAAGTCGAAGCCGTAGAAGGGATGGTTCTTGTTCTCGATACGGCCGTACAGGTGCGCGCCGCACCCGCTGCAGGCGTAGCGCTGGATCGGCGCCTTCTCGTCGACGATCTTGAGCTTGTTGCCGTTGGCGCCGACCGTGAGCTTGTCGCGCCCGATCACCGCGACCACGGAGAACAACGCGCCCTTCGGCTTCCAGCACTTGGTGCAGCCGCACACGTGATTGAAAGCCGTGTTGCCCTTCAGCGTCACGGTCACCGGTGCGGAGGTGCACAGACAGGTGAGCGTGCCGCCGGCAAAATCGGACTTGCCGGGTTTCACGCCGCCATCGACGGCCGGATGAATCTTGATAGCCATGAGCGTCTCCTCGGTTCGCGATTTTCTCAGAACGTGACCACCGAGCGGATCGACTCGCCCCGGTGCATGAGATCGAAGGCGTCGTTGATCTTCTCGAGCGGCATTACATGAGTGATCAGATCGTCGATGTTGATCTTCCGGTCCATGTACCAGTCGACGATCCTCGGCACATCGGTGCGCCCGCGTGCGCCGCCGAAGGCGGTGCCCTTCCATACGCGCCCGGTGACCAGCTGGAACGGCCGCGTCTTGATCTCCTGGCCGGCGCCGGCCACCCCGATGATGACCGACACGCCCCAGCCGCGGTGGCAGCATTCGAGCGCCTGGCGCATGAGATCGACGTTGCCGACGCACTCGAAGCTGTAGTCCGCGCCGCCGTCGGTCAGACCCACCAGGTGCTGCACCAGCTCTCCGCCCGCCTCCTTCGGGTTCACGAAGTGCGTCATGCCGAACGCTTCCGCGAG
>DAHUXE010000107.1 GCA_027307325.1 Gammaproteobacteria bacterium
TCCTCAAAATCTTCCCCACATTCGACTTCGGCAGGTCCTTCCTGAAATGCACGTGCTTCGGCACTTTGTAACCTGCAAGAGATTCACGCATATATTCAATAACAGCCTTCTCCGTGAGCGCCGGATCCTTGCGCACCACGAAGAGCGCGACCACTTCGCCTGAGTGCTCGTCGGGCTGGGCGACTGCGGCGGCCTCGAGGATCCCGGGATGCGCCGCGGCGACGGCCTCGACCTCGTTCGGGTAAACGTTGAAGCCCGACACCAGGATCATGTCCTTCTTGCGGTCCTCGATGAAGACGAAGCCGCGCTCGTCCATGTGGCCGACGTCGCCGGTCCGCAGGTATCCGTCCGGCAGCATCACCTTGGCGGTCTCGTCCGGGCGGTTCCAGTAGCCCTTCATGACCTGCGGGCCGCGCACGCAGATCTCGCCGACCTTGCCGAGCGGCAGGTCGTTGCCGGCATCGTCCTTGATCGCGACCTCGGTGGAGGGGATCGGCACGCCGATCGAGCCGTTGAAGTCCTCGGCCGGCGGGTTGATGCACGCGGCGGGCGAGGTCTCGGTGAGGCCCCAGGCCTGGGAGAGCACGCTGCCGGTCGCCTCCTTCCACTTCGCCGCGACCGCGCCCTGCACTGCCATGCCGCCGCCGAGCGAGATCTTCAGTCCGCTGAAATCGATCTTGTCGAAGCCCGGCGCGTGCAGCATCGCGTTGAAGAGCGTGTTGACGCCCGAGATGAAGTTGCACGGATAGCGCTGCATGTCGGCGATGAGGGACTTGATGTCGCGCGGATTGATGATGAGGAGGTTCCGCCACCCGAGGCGCGCGAACACCATGCAGTTACAGGAGAGCGCGAAGATGTGATAGAGCGGGATGGCGGTGAGGAGCGTGCCCTGATCCGGCAGGCTCTCGCCGATCCAGGCCTCCGCCTGCAGTACGTTCGTGCTCACGTTGCCGTGGGAGAGCATCGCGCCCTTGGAGACGCCGGTGGTGCCGCCCGTGTACTGCAGGAACGCGAGATCGTCGGGGCCCAGCTCGACCGGTGCGAGCGGCAGGCTCTTGCCCGCGCTCACCGCCGACTTGAACGGCGTCGCTGCCGGGATATGCCAGGGCGGCACCTGCTTCTTCACGCGCCGCACGACGAAGTTGACGATTGCGGACTTGGGGAAGGAGAGGAAATCGCCGACGGCGGTGACCAGCACGGTCTTGAGCTTCGTGTGCGGCAGCACCTTCTCCACGACCTGCGCGAAGTTCTCCAGCACCACGATGGCCGTCGCCCCCGCATCGGTGAGCTGGTGCTCGAGCTCCGGGGCGGTGTAGAGCGGGTTGGTGTTGACGACGACGAGCCCGGCCCGCAGCGCCCCGAACATGGCGACCGGATACTGCGGGCAGTTCGGCAGCATGATGGCGATGCGGTCGCCCTTGTGGAACCCGGCGCGCTGCAGCCAGGCGCCGAAGGCGCGCGACAGTGCGTCGAGATGCCGGTAGGTGAGCGTCGCCCCCATGAAGATGTAGGCCACCCGGTCGGCGTGCCTGGCGCAGGTCTCCTCGAGGAGCTGCTTCACCGAGCGCAGCTTCGAGGGGTCGACCTCCGCAGGCACGTACGGCGGGTACGCCTTCAACCAGATCTTGTCCATCAACTACCCCCGGGTGCGGTGTTTCTTCGCGAGGAGCGGTTCCAGGTACGGCCACACGGTATCGAGCACCGGCGCTTCACCGCGCGCATTCGGGTGCAGCCCGTCGGCCTGCATGAGCGCCGGATCGAGCGCCACCTTCGCGAGCAGGAACGGCACCAGCGGCAGATGATATTGGTTTGCGAGCTCCGGGAACACGCGCTCGAACTCGCCCGTGTAGCGTGGCCCGTAGTTGGGCGGAATGCGGATGCCGATGAGCAGCACCCGCGCCCCGGTCGCGCGCGCGAGGGCGACCATCCGCTCGAGGTTGGCGCGCAGCTCGCTCAACGGCAGCGCGCGCAACCCGTCGTTGGCGCCGAGCTCGAGAATCACCAGTTGCGGTTTGTGGAGCCTGAGCGCGCGCGGCAACCGTTCGAGGCCGCCGCCGCTCGTCTCGCCGCTTTCGCTGGCATTGACGACCTCGTATCCGTACCCTTGGACACGCAGTCGCTGCGCGAGCAATGCGACCCAACCCTCCTGTGGAGCGAGTCCGTATGCGGCGCTCAGGCTGTCACCGAAGACGAGGATGGTGCGGCCGGAGGCCGCCTCGGCCCCGAGCGCAATGAGCAGCACGCCTAAGCCGAGCGCGCCGGCGCCGGCTAGCTTTGACTTCGTTCTCAAGGCCGAAAACCTCGTCAAGCAGGTTAGCAGTCCGGAAGGCGCGCTGACCATCGTCGATTCCGTGTCGCTCGCGATCGCGCGCGGGGAGTCGGTGGCGGTTGCAGGTCCCTCGGGAGCCGGCAAGTCGACGCTGCTCGCGCTGCTCGCCGGTCTCGACACCCCCACCTCGGGGAGCGTGCTGCTCGAGGGCACCGACCTGACCCGGCTCGACGAGGACGGCCGGGCGCGCCTGCGCGCGCAGCGTGTCGGCTTCGTGTTCCAGTCGTTCCACCTGATTCCGGCGCTCACCGCGCTCGAGAACGTGATGCTGCCCCTCGAGCTCGCCGGGAGCAGCGAGGCACGCCGCGCGGCGGCCGAGACGCTGAGCCGCGTCGGGCTCAAAGACCGCACCAACCATTACCCGCGCCAGCTCTCGGGGGGCGAGCAGCAGCGCGTCGCGCTCGCGCGCGCCTTCGTCACCCGGCCGGCGGTGCTGTTCGCGGACGAGCCTACCGGGAACCTCGATACCGTCACCGGCGCGCGGGTCGGGGAGCTGCTCTTCGAGCTGAACGCGAGCGCCCACACGACGCTCGTCCTCGTGACCCACGACCGCGAGCTCGCCGCACGCTGCGGACGGACGCTGCGCATGGAAGCCGGGCGGATCGTATGAAGGCGGCAGCGCTGGCGCTGCGAACCCTGGCGCGCGAGTGGCGCTCGGGAGAGCTCGGCGTGCTGCTGCTCGCGCTCACCGTGGCGGTCGCGGCTCTCACGGGCGTCGGCTTCCTGGTCGGGCGCATCAGCGCCGCCGTGGCGCTGCAGGCGAGTTCGGTGCTCGCGGCCGACGTACGCCTGAGCTCACCCCGGCCGCTGAGCGACGACTATTTTTCCGAGGCCACGCGCCGCGGGCTTAGCACCGCGAGGAGCACCTCACTCCTCTCGGTGGTCTTCAACGGCGACGCGAGTCAGCTCACCAACGTGACGGCCGTGACGGCCGGCTATCCGCTCCGCGGCCGGCTGCTCCTCGCCGCGGAGCCCTTCGCACCGGGCGCGCCGGCGGCCGGTATCCCGCCGCCGGGCGAGGTCTGGCCCGCCTCGAAGCTGCTCGCCGCGGTCGGCGGCGGGGTCGGCTCGCAGTTGTCGATCGGCGCGGCCACCTTCCGCGTGACGCGCGTCCTCATCTCGCGCCCCGACCAGGGCGGCACCTTCGCCGAGCTCGCGCCGAGCCTCATCATGAACGCGGCGGACCTGCCGGCGACACGCCTCATCCAGCCCGGGAGCCGCGCGAGCTATGCCGGCCTCTTCGCCGGGCAGCGCGCCGCGATCGATGAGTTCAAGGCCTGGCTTTCGGACCACAAGCTGCGCGGCGAGCGGCTGCGTGACATCACCGACGCCAGCCCCCAGGTGCGCAACGCCGTCGACCGCGCCGGCCGGTTCCTGAGTCTCGCCAGCCTGGTGAGCGTGCTCTTGTGCGCGATTGCGGTGGCGATGGCGGCGCGGCGCTACGTGCACCGGCACCTCGACACCGTGGCGCTGCTCAAGACCCTCGGTGCGACGCGTGCCTTCACGCTCGCGGTCGCCGTGCTGCAACTGCTCGCGCTCGCGCTGGTTGCGTCGCTCCTCGGCGCGGTTCTCGGCTTCCTCGCGCAGGAGTGGCTGCTGCGCACCATCCGCGGACTGCTCGCGGTGACCGAGCTGCCGGCGCCGGGGGCCGCGCCGCTCGCTCGCGGGTTCATGACGGCGATCGCGGTGCTCGCCGGGTTCGCGCTGCCGCCGCTCATTCAGCTCGGGCGCGTGCCGGCGCTGCGCGTCCTGCGCCGCGACGTCGGTCCGCCGCCGCCGCTCATGCTGCTCGCCTTCGGCCCGGCGGTTGCGGTGGTGGCGCTCCTCATCTACTGGGTGGTGCGGGATGCGCGGCTGTTCCTCTATCTGGCCGTCGGGCTCGCGGCGTTCGTCGCGGTGCTTGCCGTTGCCGGCACGGGGCTGGTGCTCGCCGCCGGGCGCCTCCGCGGGCGCGTGGGGGTGGCGTGGCGCTTCGGGGTGGCGAACCTGAGCCGCCGCCGTGTCGAGAGCGTCGTGCAGCTCGTGGCCTTCGGCGCCGGGATCATGGTGCTGCTGCTGCTCGGCATCATTCGCGACGATCTCAACAGCGACTGGAAGCGCACCCTCCCGCCCGATCTTCCCAACTACTTCTTCATCAACATCCCGCCTGCCGAGCGTGACGCCTTCGTCCGCTTCGTCGAGCAGCAGGGCGCGCGCACCACGCGCGTGCTGCCCATGATTCGCGGGCGCCTCATCGCCATCGACGGGCGCGCGATCGACGCGGGGCGCCGCGGCGGCCGGGGAGAGGAGGAGAGTTTCGCGACGCGCGAGCAGAACCTCACCTGGACCACCGACTTAGGTGCCGACAACCGTATCGTCGCCGGGCGCTGGTGGACGCAGCAGGACTCAGGCAGGCCGCTGGTGTCGCTCGCGACCGAGTTCCAGGAGGCGCTCGGGGTGGTCGTCGGCGACCGGCTGACCTTCGATGTCGGCGGCGAGACCATCGAGGCCACGGTCGCGAGCATCCGCAAGGTGAAGTGGGACAGCTTCCGGCCGAACTTCTTCATCGTGTTCGCGCCCGGGGTGCTGGACCGCGTGGCCGGAACCTACATGACGAGCGCGTACTTCAGGCCCGGCACGGCGCGCACGCTCGCCGAGCTCGCGCACCGCTTCCCGAGCGTCTCGATCTTCGACATCGAGGAGCTGCTCGATCAGGTGCGCGCCGTGCTCGACAAGGCGGCGCTCGCGGTGCAGAGCGTCTTCGTCTTCACGCTGTTCGCGGGACTCACGGTGCTGCTCGCGGCGGTGCAGTCGAGCCGCGACGAGCGGCGCTACGAGAGCGCGATGCTGCGTACGCTCGGCGCGAGCCGCGGCACGGTGGTGCAGGGGGTGCTCGCGGAGTTCGTGACCTTAGGAGCCCTCTCCGGGCTCATCGCCGCGGCCGGCGCCTCGCTCGCCGCCTACTTCCTCACGACGCGCTGGCTCGAGCTGCGCTACACGTTCGATCTCACGCCCTGGGCGGTCGGCGTCGTGGGTGGAGCCCTGCTGGTGGCGGCCGGCGGCTGGCTCGCAACGCGCTCGGTGGTCAATCAGCCGCCGCTCACGACGCTGCGGGCCTGAGGCTCCTCACGGCCCTTGGCGGTTCTCGCCGCTGGACGTGGCGTGACCTCGAGCCACACGTCCCCGTCGACGATCCGCACCGGGTAGCGGCCCGTGCAACCCTCGTCCGGCGCTTCCGCCGCGCCGTCACGGAGCCCGATCACCCAGCCGTGCAGCGGGCAGGTGACCTGCTCGCCGTGCACGATGCCCTGCGACAAGGGCCCGCCCTTGTGCGGACAGCGGTCGCGCAGGGCGAAGACCCGATTGTCGGCCGTGCGAAATACGGCGATGGTGGTTCCGGCGACCTCGACCACGCGGGCGCCGAGCGCGGGGATGTCGCTGATGGCGCAGATCCTCGACCACTCGCTCATTGCCGCGTGACCTCGCTCTCGGACGTCACGCGCAGCGACTCGAATTCATGCCGGGCCACGCCCGCGACCCGTTCCTTCCAGGGGTCGGGCTCCCCGCTGATCGCGAACTGCAGCCGCTCGTAGAGCGCCTTGCGCTGCGCGCGGTCGCTGACCACCCTCGCCTTGCAGTAGTCGAGTCCGACGCGCGCCACGAAATGCACGGTGCGTTCCAGGTAATAGCCTTCCTCCCGGTACAGCTGCAGGAAGGCGCCGGCGTACTCCAGCACCTCCTCCCGGGTTTCCACCTTGGCGAAGAATTGCGCCACCTCGGTCTTGGTACCGCCGTTTCCGGCGACGTGGATCTCCCAGCCCGAGTCCACCGCAATCACGCCGACGTCCTTGATGCCGGCCTCGGCGCAATTGCGCGGGCAGCCGGAGACCGCCAGTTTCACCTTGTGCGGGGCGTACATGCGCCACAGCGCCTGTTCGAGCTCGATGCCCATCCGGGTCGAGTCCTGGACGCCGAACCGGCACCACTCCGAGCCCACGCAGGTCTTCACCGTCCGCAGCGCCTTGGCATAGGCGTGGCCCGAGGGCATATCGAGATCGCGCCATACGGCCGGCAGATCCTCCTTGCGGACGCCGAGCAGATCGATGCGCTGGCCGCCGGTGATCTTGACCGTCGGAATCCGGTACTTGTCGACCACGTCGGCGATGCGGCGCAGCTCCGCGGCGCTGGTCGAGCCGCCCCACATCCGCGGCACCACCGAGTAGGTGCCGTTCTTCTGGATGTTGGCATGCGCGCGCTCGTTGATGAACCGCGATTGCGGATCGTCCTGCGCCTCGCGCGGCCACGTCGACAGCACGTAATAATTGAGCGCCGGCCTGCACCTGGCGCAGCCGTTCACCGTGCGCCAGGCCATCATCTTCATGGCCGCGTCCACCGAGAGCAGGTGCTGCTCGCGGATCGTGCGGCGCACTTCCTCGTGGGTGTGCTCGGTGCAGGGGCACAGCGGCTTCGCCCTGGGAGCAGGCGAATAGTCCCCGCCGGCTGTGATCGCCAGCAGCTGCTCGACGAGACCGGTGCAGGAGCCGCAGGACGAGGAGGCCTTGGTGCGCTTGCGCACCTCCTCGAGCGTGAAGAGGCCCTGTTCCTTGATGGCCTTGACGATCGTGCCCTTAGCTACGCCGTTGCAGCCGCATACCTCCATCGCGTCCGTCATGGCCGCGGCGCGCTCGCGCCCCTGGTAGCCGCCGTTGCCAAGGTTGCGGTCGCCGTACATGAGCTGCGGACGCAGCGGCGCGACGTTCGTGCCCTCGCGCAGCAGCTTGAAGTACCAGGCGCCGTCGGCGGCATCGCCGTACATGACGCTGCCGATGAGCTTGTCGTCCCTGATCACGAGCTTCTTGTAGACGCCGGCCGCCGGATCCGAGAGCACGATCTCTTCCGCGCCCCTGCCGCCCTGGAAGTCGCCGGCCGAGAACAGGTCGATCCCGGTCACCTTGAGGCGCGCGGAGGGCACCGAGCCGCAGTAGCGCCCGATGCCGTACTGCGCCAGATGGTTGGCGGCGACCTTGGCCATCTCGAAGAGCGGCGCTACCAGCCCGTAGGCAACGCCGCGGTGGCTCACGCATTCACCCACGGCATAGATGCGCGGATCGAAGGTCTGCATCGTATCGTTGACGACGATCCCACGGTCGCAGTGCAGGCGCGCCGATTCGGCGAGTTCGGTGTTGGGGCGAATGCCGACGGCCATCACGACGAGCTGTGCCGGCAGCCGGCGCCCGTCGGCGAGCTCGACCGCGCACACCCGTCCCGCGGCGTCGCCGAGCACGGCCTGCGTCTTCGCCTCGAGAACGAAGCCGATGCCGCGCGCCTCGAGCGATTCCTTGAGCAGCAGCGCCGCCGCCCGGTCGAGCTGCCTTTCCATAAGCCAGGGCATGAGGTGCACCACCGTGACTCTCATGCCGCGCGCCCTGAGTCCATTGGCGGCCTCGAGCCCGAGCAGGCCTCCGCCGATCACGACCGCATCGGAGAAGCGCGCGGCTGCCTCGATCATGCTCCGGGTGTCCTGGGCGTCGCGGTAGGTGATGACGCCTTCGAGCTCCTTGCCCGGGAGCGGCAGAATCACCGGCCGCGAGCCGGTCGCAAGCAGCAGCCGGTCGTAGTGCGCGGCCGTGCCGTCCTCGCTCACGACGCGCCGGGCGGTGCGGTCGAGCTTCACCACCTTGCTGTCGAGGTGCAGGCGGATGCCGTGGCGCTCGTACCAGATGAGGTCGTTGAGGATGATCTCCGGCAGCGTCTGTTCGCCGGAGAGCACCGGCGACAGCAGGATCCGGTTGTAGTTGGGCAAGGGCTCTGCGCCGAATACGGTGATGTCGTAGAGGTCGGGCGCGTACTTCAGCAGCTCCTCGAGCGTGCGCCCGCCCGCCATGCCGTTACCGACCACGACCAAACGCTGCTTCTGCATGCCGATTCCCTGCGCTCGCCCCGCTACCCCTGGGGAGCAGAGCAAGATCGGTGCCACCCCGCGCGGCGCGGGATCCGTGCCCCTGGCCCTCGCACCTGCACCGATTCGGGGCACGCCCGGCCGCTTTGCGTCAGCCTGGATCAGGACGTGCGGCCCACCCTGCGGCTCGAAGCCTGGAAGGAGGCGCGGTGGCCGTGGCATGTGCGTTGCATCCCTAACTCGCACCCCTGGGGCAGCAGCACCGGGCTTGCCAGACCTCGAGGAGCTTGAGATGGATTACGTGGGACCTAACGCAGTCGTGGCAGCCATGGTGAGTGCGGGAGTCGCCAAGGCGCGACTCCCGCGCAGCGATCTGCTCATTCGCGGCGCCCTGTCGGGCGCTCTGCTCGGGGTGGCAACGAGTCTCGCGCTCGGGGCGGCGGTACAGACGGGTCAGGGCATCGTGGGCGCGCTGCTCTTCCCCGCCGGCTTCGTGATGATCGTGCTGCTCGGTCTCGAGCTCCTCACGGGGAGCTTCGCGCTGCTGCCGCTCGCGTGGATCGAGGGCAAGGCGAGCGCGGCCGAGGTGCTCGGGAACTGGAGCTGGGTGTTCCTCGGCAACCTGTTGGGCGCATTGCTCTATGCCGCGCTGCTTGCCACCGCGCTCTCGACGATGGGCAGCGGTGCGCAGCAGGATCCGCTGGCCGCGAAGCTGCTCGCCGTCGCGACCGCCAAGACGCTCGGCTACCAGCACGCCGGGCTGGCGGGCCTCGTGACGGTGTTCGTCAAGGCGATGCTCTGCAACTGGCTGGTCTGCCTCGGCGTCGTCATGGCGATGACCTCGGCCTCCACCGTCGGCAAGATCGCCGCCGCCTGGTTGCCGATCGTGGTGTTCTTTGCCCAGGGCTTCGAGCACTCGGTGGTCAACATGTTCGTGATCCCGGCGGGCATGATGTTGGGAGCCAGGGTCGGCGTCGCGGACTGGTGGTTGTGGAACCAGTTGCCGGTGACGCTCGGTAACCTGGTCGGCGGGTTTGGCTTCACCGGGCTTGCCCTGTACCTCACCTATCGCCCTCAGACGGAATCCGGTATCGAGCGAGCGCCCGGTACGCCGCTGCAGCCGCTGCCGGAAGTACCCCGCGACGCGGCGCTCCCCGCGACCTGATCGGCGCCGCGCCGTGGACTATCTGCCGGTCTTTCTGCGCATCGAGGGGCGCCGCGCTGTGGTGGTCGGCGGCGGCCAGGTCGCCGCGCGCAAGGTGGACGCGCTGGCGAAGTGCGGCGCCCGCGTGACGGTCGTGGCCCCGCGCCTCTCGCCGCAGCTCGCGCAGCGCGCCGGCGCCGCTCAGCTCGAGCACCTCGCGGCGGAGTTCTCTGCGGCGCAGCTCGACGGCGCGGCGCTCGCGGTCGCGGCGACCGATGATGCGGCCGTGAACGGCGCCGTCTCGCGCGCTGCACAGGCGCGGCAGATTCCCGTCAACGTGGTCGATGAGCCCTCGCTCTCGAGTTTCATCTTCCCCGCCATCGTCGACCGCTCGCCGCTCGTCGTGGCGGTGAGCTCCGCCGGCGGCGCCCCGGTGCTGGCGCGGCGGGTGCGCGCACAGATCGAGGCGCTGCTGCCGGCGCGCCTCGGCGCGCTCGCGCGTTTCATGCGCGAGCGCCGCGCGCAGGTGCGGCGCGTCCTCGGCGCGCCCGCGCGCCGTGCGTTCTGGGAGCGCATCGCCGCGGGCGCCACCGGGAGCCGCGTGCTGGCCGGAGACGAGGCGGGGGCAGCGCAGGCCTTCGCGCGCGAGCTCCTCGGCTCGCAGGCCGGCGCTTCTCGGGCCACCGCCGGCAACATCTGCGGCGAGGTGTACCTGATCGGTGCCGGCCCGGGTGACCCGGACCTGCTGACACTGCGGGCGCTGCAGCTGCTGCAGCAGGCCGACGTCATCCTCTACGACCGCCTGGTGCCGGATGCGCTGCTCGACAGGGCGCGCCGCGATGCGCAGCGGATCTTCGTCGGCAAGGGGCCCGGCGAGCACGCACAGCAGGCGTACATCAACGAGCTGCTGGTCGAGCTTGCACGAGCGGGCAAGCGCGTCGCGCGCTTGAAGGGCGGCGATCCCTTCGTGTTCGGCCGCGGTGGCGAGGAGCTCGAGGTGCTCGCCTCGCATGCCATCCCCTGTCTCGTCGTTCCGGGCGTCACCGCCGCGCTCGGGGCCGCCGCCTGCGCCGGCATTCCGCTCACCCATCGGGGGCTGTCACATAGCGTGACCCTGGCGTCCGGTCACGCGGCTCTCGATGGCTCGCTCGACTGGCGCTCGCTCGCGCGCAGCGCGCAGACCGTGGTGTTCTACATGGGCGTGGCGCAGCTGCCGCGCATCGTCGCCAGGTTGCGCGCCGCGGGCGCGGCTGCCGATGTGCCCGCCGCCCTCATCGCCGAGGCGACCCTGCCCGGGCAGCGGGTGCTGCGGGCGGAGCTCGAGCACATCGCGGAGCTCGCCGCCCGCGAGCAGATCGCCTCACCGGCGCTGTTGATCGTGGGTGCGGTGGCGGCGCTTTCCGGGGTGGGATCACCTCCCCGGGCTCGCAGCCGTGCGCAGCCTCAGCGCTGCGCGATACCGATCGTCACCCAGGAATCCGGCTGCGGCTCGAGGCGCATGGTGAGCCCCTCGATGGTCAGCAGGTAGCTTCCGGGGCCGAAGGCGGAGCTGTTGACCGCGACCCGCAGGTGGCCGTTGGAGTCCTTGGTGAGATTGTCGATCACCATGACGCGCCCCTGGTCGATGAGGTCGATGGTGACCCGGAACTCCTGGTAGGGCGAGCGCGACTCGTCGATGTGGAAGTCGACGAGCTGCGCCGCTCCGCCGCCGATCACGATGGCGGGCGTGTTGGTGGCGCCCGAGCGGTTCGGCAGGAGGCGGATGATGCGGGTGCTGGTCGCCGCATCGAGGGTGCGGTCGGCCACCTGCCGCTGCTGGTCGAGGATCTTGCGGCTCTTGGTGGCGCTTCCGGCCACGACGATCGAGAGCGCGAGTGCGAGAACCAGGGCGAAGCCGGCGATGCCGAGGATCGCCACCGGCCTCTGCCAGAGCGGTTTCGGCGCTTCCTGCCAGGGCTCGGGCTTGCCGCTCGCCTCGAGCAGCCGCAACCCCGCGTTGACGCGCTCGGGCACTCCGAGCTCATCGAGGAGCTGCGGGTGCTCCTTGCAGTAGCGTTCGAAATCGGTCGCCGCCTTGATCGGCAGCTTCCCCGAGAAGTAACGGTCGACGACCTGGTTGCGGGCGATGAAGTCGCGGTCCATTCCCCGCGTCGGGGTTGCCCCTGCAGGTTGCGGTGCTACCGGTGCGGCACGCGGGGCTGGTGCCGGCGGCGATGGGGCCCTGAGTCTCTCGGCGGCAGGGACTTGCGCGGGTTTTGCCGCAGGGGTGACCGGGCGCGGTGCGGCACCCGCCGCAGTCCTCGCCGAGGCGGCCGCGGCGGCGCGCGCGCTCGCCCAGCTCGCGAGCGACGGGGCTTCCGCAGCCGGTGTCGGGGTCGCGGACGCGGGTGGCGCCTGCGCCGGGGCCGGAGCAGGCTTTCTCGCGATCGGTGTGACGCTCGCGCCCGCTGCCGGCGTTGCTGGCTTCACGGGAGCGGCCGGAGAGGTGGAAGCGCTGGGCGGGGGCTTGAGAGCACCCTGCGGTACCGCGGTCGCGGCCGCCGCGGCGGCGAGCTTTTCGGCGGCGGCGCTTAAGGAAGCGCGCCGGGCGAGCGGCACCAGCGCGGCTGCGGCCAGCGGCACGGCATCGCCGCCCGTCGCGGCCGGCGCGCGGCTTGCGCTCGGGGCCTTGGCATCGGGCGCGGCGGCGGGCTTGGAAGGCGACGCCGTGTCCGGGATGAGGGTCAGCTCCTCCTCGACGTGTGCTGCGCGCAGCGTCGGCGGCCGGGGGACCTGCGGCTGCGGCGGCGGCGGCGACGACAGCATCCGGTCGAGCTCTAAGCCGCTGTCGAGCGTGAGCGGCGCGTCGGGGTCGACTTCGAGCAGCTGCGGAGCCTCGTACGGCGTCTCCGTGAGTCCGGGAATGGTCGGCTCGTCGTCGCCGGCGAGCAGCGCCTCGGGCCTGAGCAGCGTCTGGGTCGCCGCCGTGTCGACCGCGGCGGCCGCCGCCGGCGCCGGCTCGGTGACGGGTCTCGCCGTTGGGGCGGACGGAGCGGCGTCCGCCGGCTCCTCGGCCGGCAGCTCAGGCAGGGATTCCATGGGTGGGCGGTACGTGGCTTCCATACACGCCTAAACTTAAAGAACGCGGCCGGGTGGCGGCGTCGGGGTGGCTCACAGATCGAGGAGGGCTTCCCCGCGGTGTGACGCAGTTCTCACTTGCCGCGAGCCGCGAGCGCGGCCCGCGGGGCTTAAGAGTCCTGCTGCGCCTCAGCTGGTCGAGCCGGAGAGGAAGTACTCGATCTTGTCGCGATAGGTGCGCGAGAGCTTCAGCTCGTGCCCGCTCTCGAGGGTGAGGAAGTACTCGCCGTTCATGTGGGCACGGAGGCTGCGCACCAGGCGCAGGTTAACGATCGTCGAGCGGTGCACCCGCTGGAACAGCTTCGGATCGAGCAGCTCCTCGAGCTCCTTCATGGTGCCGCGCAGGATGTGGGTCTCGCCGCCGGCGTGGATGCACATGTAGTCGCCGGCCGCATCGACCCACTGGATGCTCGCCACCGGCACGCGTACGGTCTCGCGTCCCTGGCGGATCGGCAGCACCTCGGGGCGCCCGCCGTCGAGCGCCTCGCGGCCGCGCTCGAGCAGCTCATCGAGCGCGAGCTGTCCGCAGCCGGTGATCTCCGCGATGATCTGCATCAGGCGATCGCGCTGCGCCGCGGCGCTGCGCGCCCGCAGGTGCTCGCGCACCCGCTCCACCGCCTCGGCGAAGCGCTGCTCGTCGATGGGTTTCAGCAGATAGTCGACGGCGCGCGCCTCGAACGCCTGGATCGCGTACTGGTCGTAGGCGGTGACGAACACCACCAGCGGGAACGATTCCTGCGGCAGGTGTGCCAGCACCTCGAAGCCCGACATGCCCGGCATCTGGATGTCGAGGAACACCAGGTCCGGCTTGTACTGCTGGATGGCGGCGAGCGCCTCGCGGCCGTTGGCGCATTGCGCCACGATCTCGAAGTCCGCGAGCTCGCGCGTGCGGATCTCGAGCCCGCGCCGTGACAGCACCTCGTCGTCGACGATGATCGTGTGCACCTTCATACGTGAACGCCCCCCGAACGCCGCGCGCTCAGGTTCCGCTGGAGCGAGCGTTCCTCGGGCGGTGCGGTCTCGAGCGGCAGCGCCATGTCGACCCGCAGCCCCGGGTGCGTGTTGAGCGCCGCGAAGCGGCAGTTCTCCCCGTAGAGCACCTTGAGCCGCTCGCGCGTGTTGGCAAGCCCGACGCCGCGGCGGTCGCCAGTCGGCGGCCCGTCGGGCAGCCCCGGGCCGTCGTCGATCACCGAGAGCTCGAGCAGCCCCTCGCGCGTGCGGCCCTCGATGCGCACCAGCCCTCCCTGCTCGCGCGCCGATACCGCGTATTTCAGCGAGTTCTCCAGCAGCGGCTGCAGCAGCAGGCTCGGCACCAGCGCCTCGAGCGCCGGCTCCTCGATCGCGTACTCGAGCTTGAGCCGCTCGCCGAAGCGCAGCCGCTCGGTGCCGAGATAGAGGTCGAGGGCCTCGATCTCCTGGCGCAGCGTCACCTTTTTCATCGGGTCCTGGTCGAGCGTGTAGCGCAGGAAGTCCGACAGCCGCGCGACCGCGTGGTTCGCCTTGCGGTTCTGGTTGTCGAGAATCAGCGTCGAGATGGCATTCAGCGTATTGAAGAGGAAGTGGGGATTGAGCTGGTAGCGCAGCATCTTGAGCTGCGCTTCCTGGGCGAGCGCCACCGCCTTGAGCATCGCCTCCTCCTGCTGCCGCTTGGATTCGTAGAACTTGATGCCGAAGTACAGCACGCTCCAGCACAGCAGCAGGTACGCCGTCGAGAGCGCGCCGCCGAAGATCTCGAACCGGGTCTGCATCTGCCAGTCCGGTGCGACGAATTCGATGTAGGAGAGATTGATCACCACGCGCAGCGCGAGCGCCGTCACGTAGCAGGTGAGGAGCACGCCGACGATGATGATGCGCGGCGCGCGGCCCCACAGCTGCCGGTAGATGTAGCGCATCGGTGCCGAGAGGACGAATCCCGCGAGCGATGCCACCAGCCACACCCGCGCATAGCTCGCGGGCTTCTCGTAGAACAGCGCGCCGACGTACTGCGTGATGCCGTACGCCGTCCAGCCCGCCGCGTGCAGCGTCCAGAAGAGGACGCTGCGGTTCTTACGGAATTGCTCGAGAGTCGGCATCTTCATGGGGCGCCGTCCCTCGAGGGCGCCTGACGCGCGCGGCAAGGGCGGGTCTTGGAAGCTTAGGGCATATGCCGTGCCCGGTGCCGGCCGGCCGGGCGCGCGACAGCCACGCTTCGTCGCACCGCGGCCTGGAGGGAACGCGCGGCAGGCTCGACGTCAGACCGGTGTAACGAATTGACTTTACTAGTTATTCTCTGAGGCGGCCATCCAGTTGGAGCGGGAGTCCGTGGCCGTTGCGAGCGCCTCGAGAGGCACGGTTCGCGAGGGCCCGGCGCCCTGCGCGTAGTCGAGGCCGATCGCGGCGAGATACTGGAGCGAGGCGTTCGAGTCGGCCTTCTTCGCCGCGCAATGGATGCCGAGCACTTTGGCCGCCTGCACGGTGGCGACCACCAGGGCCTGCGAGAGCTTGTCGCGCAGCGCCGCCGACGTGAGCCGCGCGTCGAGCTTCAGCATCCGCAGCGCCTTGGAGCGCAGCAGTGGCAGCACCTGAGAGTCGAACGAGAAGTCGTCGATGGCGATCCACACGCCGACCTTCTCGCACTGGGCGAAGAAACGCTCGACCTTGGCGCGCTGCTGGCCGCACAGCGACTCGGCGATCTCGAAGCCGAGTGTCTCGGCGGCGATGCCGTGAGTGTTGAGCGCGGCGCCGACCCTCGCGAGGAAGCGCTCGTCCTCGAGCGTCGCGATCGAGAGATTGATCGTGAAGCTCGTCGGCACGCCGTTCCAGAGCGCGCGGTTGGCGGCGAGCCAGGCGAGCAGCTGCTGCACGGTCTGCTCATCGAAAGCGGCCGGATCGCGCTGCGAGGCAGCCGCGCGCGGCTGCACCTGGAAGCGCCGCGTCTGACCGCCGGCACGCAGCTTCGCAAAGGGAATCAGGTCGAGCGCCGGGCTCGGCATGCTCGCGGGCGCCGCGGCGGCCGGAGCGGCAGTCTCGACGAGGGCGGGAGCGGTGGCCACGGGCGCAGCCGGTGCCGGTGCGGGAGCGGGAGCCGCTGTCCGTGCCGCGTGTTGCGGCCGCGGTGCCGCGGCGGCGGGGCGAGTGGCGGCCGGGGCAGGGGCTGCGCTGCGAGCGGGTACGCGTGTCGGCTGCGCGGCGGGCTTCGCCGGCGGAGCGCTGCGCTTCTCCGCGGCGGGCGGGGCCTTGGCGGGCGCTGCACGCCCCGCCGCGGTGGTCGGGTCGGAGTCGAAGAGCACGACCACGTCCTCGCTCGTGTCGAGGGTGAGCCGCGAGTGAGGCGGAACGGGCTCGAAAGGGTTACGCCCGGGCCCGTTGGGCACCAGGGTCACGGTGCGGGTCACTGGCCGCGCGGCCGCCGCGGTTCCGGCACCGGGAGCGCTCGGCGCCGGCGCTTTGGCTTTCGCGGCCGGGGCAGGCAGGGGGCGCGGGCCGCGGGTCGGCGCGACCTCGGCCGCCTTGGAGGCTGCCTGGAGCTTTTTCGCTACGGCACTCGGATTTGCGGCGGGCTGCACGACCGGCGGCTCGGCGAGGAACTCGAGCTTCAGCATTCCCGAGTCGGCGACTCCGTTCTCGCTGGCTGCGTGCGTGGCCGGAGCGGGCCTGGGGGCGGGTTTCGACGGTGCGGCGGCGGGAGCGCGCTTGGCGGCGGGCGCAGGCGCAGGCGGGGGCGCGGCCGATACCTCCTCGGCTGCGAGCTCGAGCTCGAGGATGTTGGCGATCTCGGCCGCGGTGATGCTGGTTTCGGAGAGGTCGTCGTCGGCAGCGGGCGTGGCGCGGGGCGCCGGGGCCGGCGCGGACCGCTCTGCGACCGGCTCCTCGGGGACGAGTGCCAGCTCGAGCTCGGAGGCGAGCACCTCGACCGGCTCGGGATCTTCAAGTGGTTGCGCGGCTTCGGCCGCCTCTACAGCTCTCACGACGTCATCGGGCTCGAGGCGCACGGGGGCGTGAACGATCGGCACGGCGGCTGCGGGAGCCCCCGCGGGCCGGAGCAGCACCGCGAGGCGCTGCATGATCGAGCGTATCGGTACGGCGGTGAGGCGCTCGAGCGTGTCATCGCCGACGGACTTGCTGTCGGCGAGGATCATGGCGACGCCCACCAGGCTTCCGGTGGGCGCGCGGACCGGCAGGAAGACGGCGAGCCGCCCGTCCTCGACGGCGGTCTCGTGGCAGGGGATCGAGGGATCGGCGGTGAGGACCTCGAGGGCCTCCATCACCAGCACGTGCTCGTCGGGTCCGAGCGCGCCTTCGGAGAGCCACAACACGTTGGCTTCGTGATCGCAGAGCGAAACCGACTGCAGCCGGCGCGCGGGCAGCACTTCGCGCAGCTGCTGGCCGAGCGACTCCACGGTCGCCGGGCCGCTGGGCGCCGGTGCAGGTGTCGGCACGTGGGCGGCGGCGGGGTTGGCAGCCGCGCGCGCGGCCCTGAATTTCTGCAGCAAAGGTTCTTCCCGGTACTGGACTGAGACACCGAGCGCGCGCCGTGCAGGCGCAGCGCTTTCCCTCCGGAAAGAGGGTGGCAGTACGAGACCTGAGCTGCCGTGATTTCGCTCGCGTTTGTTCGCAAAAAGGCGACAGCAGCGCCGCCGTCATTTGTCATATTGGCCGCGGCGCGCCGCAGCGCGG
Source organism: Gammaproteobacteria bacterium (assembly GCA_027307325.1). GTDB lineage: Bacteria > Pseudomonadota > Gammaproteobacteria > Steroidobacterales > Steroidobacteraceae > 13-2-20CM-66-19. The sequence continues at coordinate 17,125 of DAHUXE010000107.1, forward strand.
GAAACGTTGCGCGCACCTCACAGTTCCCCCGGCCGGCCGCGCCTTCCGACGGCTTCGGCCCGCGTGCGCGCCGGGACTTCAGCGCGGCCCGCCGAGAAAATCGCGCTTGCCGAGCTCGACGCCGTTGTGGCGCAGGATCGCGTAGGCCATCGTCACGTGGAAGAACACGTTCGGGATCGCCCAGTGCTCGAGGAACTCGAGCCCCTTGAACTCGAGCGTGCGATCGCGGGTCGGCACCTTGACCTCGCGCGTCTCCGTTCCCTCGAGCGCGCTCGCGGGCACGCCCTTCAGGTAGTCGATGGTGCGCGCGATGCGCGCGTGCAGCTCCTCGAAGCTCGCCTCGGTGTCCGGGAAACGCGGCGGCTCCTCTCCCGTGAGCCGCGCGACCGAGTTCTTCGCGAGGTCGCACGCGAGCTGCACCTGGCGGGTGAGCGGGAACATGTCGGGCGCGAGGCGCGAGGCGAGCAGCACCGCGGGCTCGAACTTGCGCTGCGTGGCGTGCGCCTGGCCCTTCTCGAGGCAGGCCGAGAGGTTGCCGAGCGCGTGCGTGAAGACATTCACCGACATGGCGTGCATCGAGATCTTCATGGGTTCCCTTTTCGCGAATCACCTGCAGCAGAGGGGCCGCCGATTCTAGCCGCCGCAGGACTGGCGCGCGTGCTTCCCGGGTGAAACAATGGTTCCGGGCACAAAACAGGATTGAGCCTGCCATGAGCCTGATCTGGACGCCCGCTCAACTCGCGATGCTGGCCAAGGTCGTCGATTTGAACGGCTTCTCGGCCGCGGCACGCGCGCTCGGAGTGCCCAAGGCGGCCGTGAGCCGCGCGGTTGCGGACCTCGAGAAGACGCTCGGGACGCGCGTGCTCGAGCGCACCACGCGCCGCATCGCGCTCACCTCGGCGGGCCGGCTCGTGTACCCGCACGCGCGCCGTGTCGGCGAGGAATCCGACCTGGCCCGCAGCGCGATCTTCCGGCTCCTCACCCCCGAGGGGCGGCCGCTGCGGGTAGTGGCGGATCCGACCTACGGGCGGGTGCTGCTCTCGCCGCTCGTGCCGCGGTTTCTCGAGGCCTTCGCGCACGTGCCGCTCGACGTCGCGCTCGACGCTCAACAGCTCGCCGCGGGCGCCTGGGACGTGGCAATCCGCACGCGCCCGCCCACCGACGCCGCGCTCACACAGCGCCTGCTCGGCGCGCCGCCGGCGCTGCTCGCCGCCACGCCCGGATACCTGCAGCAGCGCGGCATTCCCGCCCGGCCCGACGATCTGCGCACGCACGACATGCTGACGCCGGAGCTCTCCGGGCAGCCCGAGTTTCGCCTGACGCTCGCGCGCGGCGCGCAGCGCGCCGAGGTGCCGCTCGTCCCGAAGCTCGCGGTCGACGATCCGGCGGTGCTGCACGCCGCCACCGCCGCCGGGCTCGGGGTGGGGCTGCTGCCGGAGTTCCTGTGCCGTCAGGGGCTCGCGACCGCGCGCCTGAAGACCGTGCTGCCGGAGTGGACGGTGCCGCCGGCGGATGCGCTCTACGCGCTCTACCCGGCGGCGCTCGAATCCGACCCGCGCGTCCAGCAGTTCGTCGACTTCCTGGCCGCGAACATCGTTCCGGCGCTCGCCACTCCCGCTGCCGCTCGCGCCTGAAGTACGAGGTACACTGAAAGCCTCTGCGACCAGGGAAAGCGCCGCCGGCGGCTCGAGCGGCCGGCCGCAGAGGGGTGAGGGGGGTTCGCCCATGTACCGTGCGCCACTTCGGGAAATGCGCTTCGTGCTCGAGGAGCTCCTCAGGGCGGGCACTCTGAGCGCGTGCCCGCGCTTCGCCGAATACTCCGACGAGCTCGCCCGCTCGGTGCTCGAGGAAGCGGCGCACTTCGCCGAGGACGTGCTCGAACCGCTCAACCGCCCGGGCGACACCGAGGGCGCGCGCTGGACTCCCGATGGCGTCGTCACGGCGCCGGGTTTCCGCGCCGCCTACGAGCGCTTCGTGGCCGGCGGCTGGCCGGCGCTCGGCTCCGATTCCGATTTCGGCGGCCAGCCGGTGCCGCGCGTGCTGGTGAGCGCGGTCGGGGAGTTCTGGGGCTCGGCCAATCTCGCCTTCAAGCTCGGTCCCATGCTGACGCACGGCGCGGTGCACGCGCTCGAGCTCACGGGCTCGGCGGCGCTGAAGGCGCGCTACCTGCCGAAGATGGTGAAGGGCGAGTGGAGCGGCACCATGGTGCTCACCGAGGCGCAGGCGGGCTCGGACCTGGGTGCGGTGCGCACGCGCGCCGTGCCCGAGGGCGATCACTACCGGCTGTTCGGCCAGAAGATCTTCATCACCTGGGGCGACCACGATCTCACCGCCAACACCATCCACATGGTGCTGGCGCGCGCCGAGGGAGCGCCGCCCGGGGTGAAGGGCATCTCGCTGTTCATCGTGCCGAAGGTGCTGGTGAACGCCGACGGCTCGCTCGGCGAGCGCAACGACGTGCGCTGCCTCTCGATCGAGCACAAGCTCGGGATCAACGCCAGCCCGACCTGCGTGCTCGCCTTCGGCGAGAAGCAGGGAGCCCTGGGTTACCTGATCGGCGAGCCGGGCCGGGGCCTCGAGTACATGTTCATCATGATGAACAGCGCCCGGCTCTCGGTCGGCAGCGAGGGTTACGCGGTCGGCGAGCGCGCCTTCCAGCGCGCCGCCGAGTGGGCCCGCACACGCGTGCAGGGCCGCCCTCCCGGCGCCGAGCGCGGCAGCGCGGCGCCGATCATCAATCACCCCGACGTGAAGCGCATGCTCCTCATGATGAAGTCGCAGACCGAGGCCTCGCGCGCGCTCACGCTCTATACCGCGCTGCAGTTCGATCTCGCCGCGGGGAGCCCGGATGCCGCGGTGCGCGCCGCGAGCCAGGCGCGCGGCGAGCTGCTGACGCCGATCGTCAAGGGCTGGTGCACCGAGGTCGGCAACGAGGTGGCCTCGATCGGCGTGCAGGTCCACGGCGGCATGGGCTTCATCGAGGAGACGGGAGCCGCGCAGTACATGCGCGACGTGCGCATCACCACGATCTACGAGGGCACCACCGGGATCCAGGCGAACGATCTCATCGGCCGCAAGCTCGCCCGTGACCGGGGCGCTGCGATGACGGCGTTCCTCACCGAGATGGACCGCGAGCTCGAGGGTCTGGCCGCCGCCGAGGAGCTGGTCGATGGCACCTGCCGCGCGGCCCGCGCCGGCGTTGCGGCACTCGCCCGCGCCACGCGCGCGCTCGGCAAGGCGCTCGCGACGCGCCCCGAGCTGGCGCAGGCGGTGTCGGTGCCGTACCTGAAGCTGTGCGGCTACGTGGCGGGCGGGTGGCTGCTCGCGAAGTCCGCCGCGCGCTGCGAGGAGAAGACGCAGGGCGCCGAGCGCGAGTTCTACGCGGCCAAGATCCACACCGCGGGCTTCTACGCCAGCCAGGTGCTGCCGCTTGCGGAAGCGCTCGCGCGCGTGGTCGAGAGCGGCGCGGCGAGCGTCGTGGAGACCGACGCGGCACTGATCTGAAGAAGTGACGCGCCGGCGTGCGCTCCGGCGCAAAGTGAGGGATCCAGTCATGAACCGATTCGCGCTGCTCGCTGCTCTGGCGCTGGCGGCCGTGGCCGGGCTGCCGGCGCTGGCCGCTGCGGAGGATCGCGCCGCAGAGCAGATCATCGGCACCTGGAAGCTCGTCTCCTATGTCGGCGAGGACGTAGCCTCCGGGGCGCGCACCGACGTCATGGGCGCGCACCCGTCCGGGTACATCGCCTACGGGCGCGACGGACGCATGATCGTGATCATCACCGGCACGGACCGCAGCAAGCCCGCCGGTCCCGTGGCGACCCCGGCGGAGGCTCAGGCCCTGCTCACGAGCCTGCTCGCGTATGCCGGCACTTACACGCTCGATACCGCGGCCCACACCGTGACCCATCACATCGACGTGTCCTGGGACGAGACGCGCACCGGGGAGTCGCACCTGCGCACCTACCGCTTCGACGGCGACCGGCTGACCCTCACCACCCGGCCCTCGCGCGATCCGGCGACGGGAAAGCCGTCGGTGCGCACGGTGGTGTGGGAGCGGGTCCGCTCGCCGTGAACCGGCGTGATCTGCTCGGCAGCGCCGTCGCCCTGAGCGCTGCCACCATGAGCCGCGTCAGCACCGGCCGCACCGCGAGGAAGATCGCCCCCGCCGCGAGCGCCGGGGGCGCGGCCTCGAGCGCCGCGCCGATCTCGCGGCGCATCCCCTCGAGCGGCGAGGAGATCCCGGTCATCGGGCTCGGCACCTCGCGCACCTTCGAGGTCGGGGTCACCGCGGCGGAGCGCGAGCCGCGGCGCGCGGTGCTCGAGGCCTTCTTCGCCGGGGGGGCGCGCCTCATCGACACCTCGCCCATGTACTCGACCGCCGAGCGGGTGCTGGGAGAGCTGCTCACTCCCGAGATGCATGCGCGCGCCTTCCTCGCCACCAAGGTCTGGACGCGCGGTGCGCGCGCCGGCATCGAGCAGATGACGCACTCCGAGCAGCTGCTGCGGGCGAAACCCCTAGACCTGATCCAGGTGCACAACCTGCTCGATCTCGACACCCAGCTCGCGACGCTGCGCGAGTGGCAGGCGGCCGGGCGGGTGCGCTACGTCGGCGTGACGCACTACACGGTGGGCGGCCAGGCGGATCTCGAGCGCGTCGTGAGCCGCGAGCGAATCGACTTCGTGCAGCTCAACTACTCGCCGGTGACGCGCGCCGCGGAACGGCGCCTGCTGCCGCTGGCGGCCGAGCGCGGCGTCGCGGTGCTCGTCAACCGCCCCTTCGAGGACGGCGGGGTCTTCGTCAGGATCCGCGGCAAGCCGCTGCCGGCCTTGGCCGCCGACCTCGGTGCGGCGAGCTGGGGGCAGCTCATCCTCAAGTTCATCGCCGCGCACCCGGCGGTGACCTGCATCATCCCGGCGACCGCGAGCGTCGAGCATCTCGAGGACAATCTCGCCGCCGGCCGCGGGCGGCTGCCCGATGCGCGCGAGCGCGAGGCGATCGCCGCCGCGCTCGGCTAGCCTGCGAGAGAGCGGTTCGCCCGCGGCGCCGTCGGCTCAGCGCCTGGCGCGGCCGGGCGGTACCCGCAGCGTGAACCGCGGCGGCTCGTTGAGATTCTCCAGGAACGCGCGGCGCGCCTCGGGCGAGAGCGCGCCCCAGTCGACCTTCGCGGCGTGCGTGCGGCGCAGCTCCCGATCGCTCACCCGCGCCGCGGCACGGCTCGCGCTCCTCCAGCGCGCCGGCAGACGGCCGCTCGCCCCGCGCTCGAGGAAGTCGACCACCGCCGCGGCCACCACCGGGTCGCGGGTGAGATCGCTGTGCGCCACGCGCGCGTACGCGCACGGGACGCCCGCGAGCGCCGCGCTCGCCGCCGGCACGGTGCCGTCCCCGTGGCGCGTGAGCGTGTAGACGAAGTCGTCGCGCTGGCGCGCGACCGCGGTGACGGTCTCCGCGCCGACGCCGACGATCGCGGCGAAGCGCGCATCGGGGGGCGCTAGCACGCTCTGCGTGGCGCGCGAGCGCTCGAGGAGCTCCGCGCGCGGCTGCGGCCCCGAGCGCGGCCAGGCTTGCGGCTCGAGCAGGTCGGCGCGGCCGCTCCAGTCTCCGCTCGGCAGCATGTCGTAGAGGCTCGGGAAGCTCGAGAACACCTCGGTGGCGAGCGTTTCGGCGGACGGCTGCGCGGCGAGACGCGCCACCTTGCGCACCACGGCGTAGGTGCCACGCAGCGCCTGCACCGCGGCGCAGGAGCCGAGGTTCGGCGTGCCGAGCAGCACCAGGCGCGTGACGTGCCGCGTCGCCGAATCCTTCAGCGCGGCCCGGGCGACGAGCCCGCCCATGCTGTGTGCCACGACGGCGATGCGCTCCACCGCCGCGATGCGCTCCGCGAGCGCGCGCCCGAGCTCGGCGACCCCGAGCCGCCAGTCGTAGTCGTGAAACTCGGCGGCGAAGCCGCGCGCGCGCAGCGCGAGCTTCAGGCGCAGGTGCGAGTAGAGCACGGCGCCGAGCGGCACGACCGGAGCGCCTGCCCCCACCCTGAGCACCGCGAGGCGCCCCTGCTGGATGTCGAACGGGTCGAGCCACACGATGTCGTCCGGCAGCGGCGCTGCGCGCCTGAGCCCGAGCTGCGAGCCCATGATCCCGGGCACCAGCAGCACGCGCAGCGCGTCCGCCGCGAGCGGCGTGCGATGCGCGCGGCGCGCCAGCGCCTTGAGCGCGCGGTACTCGGCGGCGCCGAAATAGGCGCCGAGCTCGGCGGCGTGCAGCCCCTCGACCAGCCACGCCTCGATCTGCGTATCGCTCCAGGCGAAGCGATCGTAGGGGGTGACGTGATCGCGGGGGGAGTCGGGGGGGATCACTCGGCGCTCAGCGGCCGCACGCGCGCGCACAGCGCGACGCTTCCGCCGCCTGCGAGCAGCAGCTCGAGCGGCACCTGCTCGCCGACCGCGAGCGGATGGGCGAGGTCGTGCAGCATCACGTGCAGCCCGCCGGGCTTGAGCTCGACGCTCGCGCCCGCGGCGACCGTCAGCGGCAGGTGCGCGCGCATGGTGGCGACCCCGTTGACGAGCAGCGACTCGTGAATCATCGCCTGCCCGGCGAGCGTCGAGCGTACGCCGGTGACGCGCACCACCCGCGGGCCGCCGTTGTGCAGCCTCATGTAGGCGACCGCGACCGCCGCGCCCGGCACGGCGCGCACCCAGGCACCGCTGACGGTGAGCGTGCCCGCCTCTGCGCCCGGCTGCGCGTGCGACGGCAGCGCCGCGAGCGTCGCGAGAGCGGCGCCGAGCGCCAGCAGGAGATTCGCGCCGCGCATCGGCTGATTATGCCAGACGCCTCCCGGCACGACCGACTATGATCTCTCGCACTCTCGCGTCATGATGAAACCCGAGCGCTCGGAACTTTCCGCCCTGTTGGCGCTGTTGGCCGGTGCGCTGGCGATCGGCAGCTCGGGCATCTTCGTGAGGATCGCCGAGACCGGGCCGGTAGCCGCGGCGTTCTGGCGCGGCGCACTCGCCCTGCCGCCGCTCGCGCTGTGGGCGCTCATCGAGCGCCGTGGGCCGGTGGCGGCGGACCGCGCGCGCCCACGCGGCGCGCTGCTCGATCCCGGGTTCCTCTGGGCCGGCGTATTCTTTGCCGCCGACATCGCGCTCTATCACCTGTCGCTGATGCGCACCTCGATCGCGGCTTCGAGCCTCGAGGCGAACACCGCGCCGATCGTCGTCACCATTCTCGCCTGGGTGCTCTGGGGCGAGCGCCCGCGCCTCGGCTTTCTGCTCGCGACGCTGCTCGCCTTCGGCGGGCTGCTGCTGATGGTGAGCCCGAAGCTCGCCGCCGGCGGCCATGCGCTCGGCGGCGACTGCCTCGCGCTCGGCGCCGCCTGGTTCTACGCCGCCTACATTCTCGCCGTGTCCCGTCTGCGCGTCCGGCACGGCACCGGCGCGGTCATGTTCGCCAGCACGCTCGTCTTCAGTCTGCTGCTCCTGCCGCTGCCGCTGCTGATGGGCGAGAAGCTTCTGCCGGACACCGCCCGCGGCTGGCTGGTGCTCGCAGCCCTCGCACTCTCGGCGCAGGCGCTCGGGCAGAGCCTGATCGCGTATGCGCTGGCGCACCTGCCCGCGACCTTCGGCGCGGTGGGGCTCTACCTGCAGGTGATCGCCGCGACGGTGTACGCCTGGCTGCTGCTCGATGAGCGCCTGCGGCCCGTGCAGCTCGTGGGCGGCGTCATCGTCCTCGTCGGCATCGCCCTCGCCCGCGCCTCGCGCCTGAGGAGCGCCGCCCCGCCGGCGAGCGAGCCCGCCGCCTCGGGCTGACAACCGGGGCCGGCCGGCCCGGCGCGCGCGCATTTCCCTGCGGGGCATTTCTGAGGAGAGCCGGCTGCCCGCGAGTCGGGTACCTCTTTCTTTGTTGATGCATACGACGTGCGTGCGTCCCGTGAGCGGCAGTACCCGGATGCCGGCGCGCCGACTCCTGTGCTTTCAAGGACGCGCATCGGGCGTGTCCGCAACACCAGGAGAAGCGTATGCACCTCAACATGCCCGTCATTGCCTGCGTCGCGGTCGCCGCCGTGGCCGCCGCCGGATGCGCCGGCACCGCGCCCAGGCCCGAGTTCTCGCACACCACCAGCGTGGCGCGCCTTGCGGCCGCCGACGCCGTGCAGGTCAACGTGAGCGCCGCGGGCGATGTGCAGGCTCTGCCGGAGGAGCAGACCCGGCTCGCGCAGAAGATCAAGCTGCGGATCGACAACCGCAAGCTTGCTCATCAGCTCCCCGGCGATGCCCGTAATTTCGAGCTGGATCTGCAGCTGTCGCGCTACCAGAAGGGGAGCGCTTTCGCGCGCGCCATGCTGGCGGGCCTCGGGCAGATTCACATCGCCGGCAAGGTCCGTCTCTACCAGATGCCCTCGCACGAGCTCGTGGCCGAGTTCGATCTCACCAAGACCTTCGCGTGGGGCGGCATTTACGGCGCGTCGACCTCGATCGAGGACATCGAGAACACCTTCGCCGACGGCGTCGCGGCCGCCGTGACGGATGAGAGGCCTGCGCAGCCGAAGCAGAAAGGGACGTGAGCGTCATGGGCCGAAATCGCCTGGGCTTGTCCGTCGCTCTGATCACCCTGGGTGCGCTTGCAGGCTGCGGCGCGGGAGGCAATGGCTCCTCGCCGCCGCCGCCCCCGGATCTATCCGGAGTCTGGGCGGGCAGCTGGCAGGGAGTCGATCCTGCCATCGGGCCCGTCTCGGGGACCTGGGAGGCGACCCTCTCCGGGAGTGCGACCGGCGTCTCGGGTAGTGGAACGCTGCTCGGCGATGTCGATTGCATGGACGGCACGGTTGCCGGCGCGGTAAGCGGCAACACCTTTCCCGGGACGCTCGATCGCCCGCCCTGCGGAACGAACTCCTGGAGTCTGTTGGCTTTGAGTACGCCCGACGAGACTGCGAGCGGCAGCTGGAGCCAACAGAGCAGCAACGCACAGGGGACCTTTACCGGCGTGCGGATCGCCCGCCCCGGGGGACCCCGCATCGCATTCGTGTCACCGCCGGGGGGCGCGCCCGGCACGGTGGTCACGATCGTCGGCAGCTCTTTCGATGCGGCGGCCGCGAACGATACCGTGTCGTTCAGCAACTCTCCGGCCGAGGTCCTCTCGTCCAGCGCGACGGTGCTCTCGGTCCGGGTCCCCGCGCAAGCGGGCACGGCGCCGCTGATGCTCAGCACCCCGGTGAGCCACGCGCAGAGTCCGCGAGCCTTCAACGCCGACGTGACCTCTCCGGCCGCCGTGGCGGGCACTCAGGTCGCCGTGGGCTCCGGGCCGCAGACCCTTGCCTTCAGTCCGGACGGCCGCAAGCTCTACGTCGCGAGCCAGGGATCGGTGACCTTGATCAGCGCCGTCACCAACCAGGTGATCGTGCCGAGTCCCGCTCTTCCCAACACCGCGCCGGCGGTCGGCTCCGGCATCGTGGCGAGCCCCGACGGCAGGCGTGTCTACGTCACCGCGGGCGCCGCCGGTGTCATCGCCATGGACGCAGCGCTCATTCAGCCGATCGCCGCCGAGTCGATCTCGGGCTTCACCGCCGGGTCCGGCGGCCAGTTCAGCGACCAGTCGCTGGCGATGAGCCCGGACGGGACGATGCTGTACGTCGCCGACAATCTCGACGGCGGCGTGGTGCGCCTGATCGCCCTGGCGAGCGCCACGTATGTGTCCTCGTCCGCTTTCGGGGCGGGCCTGGTTCCCGCGGCCGTCGCCGCCAGTCCCGATGGCGGCAAGCTCTTTGCGGCTATCGTCGATCCGACCAGGGGCACCGGGGACTTCATCGCTATCCTCGATCCTCACAGCGGCGCGCTGCGCTCATCGATCATCCTCGGTAACGGCGCGGCTCCGGCAGCCATCGCCTTCTCCCCGGACGGCAAGACGGCTTACGTCGCGAACCGCGGCGCCAATACCGTGAGCCTCATCGACACCGCGAGCGACACGGCCGGTACACAAATTTCCGGGCTCAACGCCCCGACTGCCGTTGTCGTGAGTCCCGACGGGGTAAGGCTCCTGATCGCCAACAGCGGCAACGGCACCGTCACCGTGATAGACACGCCGAGCGGCACCGCCGAGACGATCGCCATACCCGGCGCACTCGGCCCGTCCCTCGCCGGCATGATCGTGAGTCCCGACGGCAGTCATGCCTACGTCGCAGATCCGCCGGCCAACAACATTACGGAGATCGGCGACTCGGTCACCGTGACGATCGGGATTGCCGGAACCGGGCTCGGCTCGGTCACCTCGACCCCCTCGGGCATAGCGTGCGGCACGGCCTGTCAGGTCCGTTTCCCGCGCGGCACCTCGGTGGCACTGAGCGCTCTGGCAGGCACCGGCTCGAGTTTCGCCGGCTGGAGCGGAACCGGTTGCGGCAGCGGCATGATTACCCTCGAGGCTCCGGTGAGCATCTGCACGGCGACCTTCACCAACGTCTCCGCATCGACCGGTGCGAATGGTTTCGCAGGCTGCTTCATCGCGACGGCGGCCTACGGAAGCGCCATGGCGAGGGAGGTCGTCGTGCTGCGCCGGTTCCGCGACCGGCACCTGATGACCAACGCCGCGGGACGCGCCTTCGTGCGGCTCTACTACCGCTACTCACCGCCGCTCGCGCGCTTCATCAGCGGGCACGAGCGGCTCCGGGCAGTGGTACGTGGCGGCCTGTGGCCCGTCGTTTACTCGGTCAAGCACCCCGGAGCATTCGCGGCGGCGCTCGCGTTATTGCTGGGGCTCGGGGGGTTGCGTCTGCGCGTCCGGGTCCCGAGGGTCAGAAGCGCCACGGTGCCGCGACACCCAGGGTCCGCGGACGAAAGGTAGTGGCGTAGTACAGGTTGCTCACGTCTACGCCCTTGTTGCGCTTGAGGAGTGTCGGCTGGGCGTCGAAGACATTGTCGAGGAACGCCGCGATCTCGAGCCCGTCGCGGCGGACGGTCGCACGCAGATTGACCAGGTTGGTCGAGGGGTCCGAGCCGAGCCCGGGCGCGAAGAACGGCGACCCGGAAATAGCGGTGTAGAACGGTCCGGGGTTACGGCTGTGGAAGACGTCTGCGGCGCGCACGGCGAGGTGGGTCCGCTCCCCGAGCAGCAGGTCGCGCTCGAGCGCGGCGCTGACGTTCCAGGGCGACGTCACGACGGGGGGCGTGCCGAGCGCGTCGCCGCGATTGACGATGAGAACACCGCCGGAGCGCACCGTGTCCGTGTAGCGCGCGTCGATGTAGGAAAGCGCGAGCATCGCCCGCAGCTGCCGGCTCTCGCTCACGGTCGCATCCCCGGCGAGCTCGAAGCCGCTGCTGGCTGCGCCGCCCGGGACGTGAGTCACCAGGCAATTGCCGGTCACGGCCGGGCCGTTGTTCCAGCGCGCCTCGAACACCGTGGCGTTCACCCGTGCGGCGCCCTCGAACAATCCGATCTTCCATCCGAGCTCATAGCTCCACACCGTGTCGGCCGGGTAGGGCATCGGGTTCTCGAAGCAGGTCGGCAGCGCCGCGTCGACGCCGGCCGGCGAGTAGCCCCGGGCGGCGGACACGTACCCCACGTCGTGTCCGCCGGATTCGTATGAGAGCGAGAGCCGCGGTACCGCCAGCGTCTGGTGCCCGGTGCCCTGGAAGACCGGGACGGCGAGGGAGCGTGAGTCGTAGTCGTCGTACTCGAGGCGCAGCCCCGCGCTCAGGGTGAAATGCCGCAGCAGCCGCCGCTCCACCAGCCCGTAGCCGGCCAGCTGGCTCTGCGCGGTGGTGGTGGAATTGCTCGCGTCGAGCGGTCCGGCCAGCACCGGGATGTACTGCCCGACCACGTGGTAAGCCTCGGTGTCGCGGGTGTTGGAGTAGGCGAGTCCCGCGAGCCACGTGAGCGGGCTGTCCGGGCGCGCCGGCGTCAGCCGCAGCTCCTGTGAGAAGAGGTTCTGCCGCAACCGCGTGTAGGTGACGACCGCGTTGGCGTAGCTCGCCGGAAAGGCCGGTCCGAGAGGATTTCCCCAGCCGCCCCATTTGACCGACTCGGTGTCGTCGACAGTCAGATTGCCGGCGCGGTGGTAGTAGGCGGTGAGACTGGTGACAGCCGCGGCCTCGCCGGTCGCGCTGACCTTGACTGATGCCAGATGGAAGGTGTCGTCGAACGGCTGTGGCAGGAGACTGCCGTTGTCGAGCACCCCGGCGCCGGGATCGGAGAGGTAGGTGAAGAACGACGGCGAGTCGTGGGCCCGCGTGGAGACGTAGCTGAAGGACGGCGTGATGCTGAGCGACTCCGTCGGGGACCAGGTGAGGGCGCCGCGGGCGCTGCGGCTGCTGACCCGGTTCGAGCTCGCATCGACGACGGTTCCGGTGAACGGATCGACTCGATCGACGTAACCGCCGTCGGCGCGATACCAGGCACTCAGGCGGAATCCGAGCTGCTCGGGGATCAGCGGGCCGCCGGCGGCCGCGCCGGCCTCGTAGCTCGGGCCGCCGCGGGCCGTCACGGCCCATTCGGCGTGGGCAAGCCCCGAGGCCTGTGTCAGGTCGGGCTCGTTCGGCACGAACTTGACGGCTCCGCCCTGGGTGTCGGCGCCGAGCAACGTCCCCTGCGGCCCGCGCCAGACTTCGACGCTCTTGATATCGAAGTAAAACGGCAGTGCGCGCCCGAAGGTGTTGATGCGCGCGGCCGGGAGCGCGATGTCGTCGAAGAAGATGCCGGTGGCACTGCCGTGCCGGTCGATGATCCCGCGCATCGTGAGGTCCGTGTAGACGCCGCTGCCGACGGTCGAGAAGAAATCGAACGCCACGCCGGGCGTGAGGGCGCTCAGGTCCGCGATGTTCTTGACTCCCGAGGCCTGCAGAGCGTCCGCGCTCCACACGAAGGCATCGACCGGCACGCGCGACAGCAGCTCGCCGCCGCGCGCGGCGGTAATGATGATCTGTTGCGCGGAGTTCTCGGTGGCCGCCGGCGGCACGGACGGGGTCGTGGTGCGGCGCCGGGCGTAGACGGTGAAGGTCCGCGCGTTGAGAAATTCGAACGTGAGGCCCGTGCCGCGCAGCAGGCGCGCCAGTGCCTCCGCCGGGGACAGGCCGGCGCGCGCGCCCCGGGTGTGTGCGCGAGCCACGACGTCCGCGACATACGCGCCCTGCAGGCCGGTCAGGTCCTGGAACGTCCTGAGGGCCGCGGCGAGCGGCTGAGGTGCAATCGCCGCGCTCAGCGCCGGCGCGGCAGGCGGTGGCGCGGCAGTGAGCGCCACGGGGGCGCACAGCCACGCCGCCAGCACGCACGCCTGGAGCCCGCGTGGCAGCACGGACTACTTCTTGAATACCCGGATGCCGGTCGGGGTGACCTCCACGCCGACCCCGTCCAGGCTGCGCAGGAAAGCGACGAACGATTCCGTGTCATCGACGGAGAACACGCCGCTGACCGCCACCGAGCGCAGCGCCGGGGTCTCGATCTCGACCGGCACGGCGGCGTAGCGATTGAACTCGGCCGCGACGTCGCCGAGCGGTGCTGCCTCGAAGGAGATCTGACGGTGCAGCCAGGCGGTCGCGCGGGACGCGTCGATCGGCAGCGGGCCCGAGGGCGGCCGCCCGCTCTCGACGCGGACCATCTGGCCGGCGACGACCTCGACGGGCGTGCGCGCCGCGGGGCGCGTGGCGCCGGGTGTAAGGATGTTGTCGACCGTCACCCGACCTTCAGTCACCGTGACGAGTGTCGTGCTGCCCTTGAGGTAGACGTCGAAGCGGGTTCCGACCGCAATGACCTCTGCCGCGCCCGCCAGCACGCGGAACGGACGCGCCGGATCGTGGGCGACGGCGAAGACCACCTGGCCGCGCTCGAGCGTCACCAGGCGCTGGGTCGGCTCGTAGCGGACCGCCACCGCGGTGTCGGTGTCCAGGGACAGCTGCGAGCCGTCCGACAACCGCTCGCTGCGCTGCTCGCCGTGCTGCGTCGAGAAGTGCAGCAAGCCCGCAGCCGCCGGAGCCGGCTGGGTGCGCGGCAGGCTCAGCCACGCGAGCCCCAGGGCGAGCGCCGCGAGCGTCGCGGCGGCGGCATACAGCCAGCGCGCAGATGCCGTGCGGGTTGCACGTACTGGGCGTCTCGGCTGCACCTGCGGCTCATCCCCGGCGCGCGCGGCCTCGAGCAGCGCGGCGAGCGGCACCGGGGAGCTGCCCGCCGCCGCGCGCAGCTCGCCCGCGAGTCGTGCGATGGTCAGGTATTCCTCCACGTGCTCGGCTGAGCTCTGCAGCCAGACGGTGAATCGCCGCCGCTGCTCGGCATCGAGGCCTTCGCGGTTGGCCGCGAACCAGTCGGCGGCCTCGCTGGCCACTACTGTGCGCTGGGGTTGCAGGCTCATCGGCTCACCTCAGCCGCCCCATGCGACGCCGCAGCAGCACGAGCGCCTGGCTGTGATACTTCTTGACCATGTGAGTCGAGACGCCGAGCTGCTGCGCGATCTGCTGGTAGCTCTGGTCGTGCCAGTACTGCAGCGCGACGGCCGCCCGGGCTTTCGGCGACAGCTCGGCCAGCACCTGGTGCAATCTGCGGGTGCGCAGCTGCGTATCGATCTCGGCGCCGACTGCCGACGGCACGGCGAGCTGTTCCGCCACTTCGGGGTCGTCGACGTCGCTGTCGCGCTGCGCCCGCCGCTCGGCCACGCCGTGCCGGCGCGCCAGGTTCCTTGCGACCGTGAAGAGGTAGGCCTCCGGATCGCGGATCGAGGCCGGGTCTTCGATCTCGAGCATGCGCGTCCAGACTTCCTGCGCGAGCTCGGCGCCCTCCGCCTGGCTGCGAAGGCGCCTCGAGAAGAAGCCGAGCAAGGCGCGTCCCTGTTCCCTGAACAGCCGCTCGATGAGCGCCGGCCAGGCCTCCGTCCTCGACGGAGCCTGCCCGGAAGGGGGCTCGGCGCATGGGACATCTAGCGTCTGCACGGTCTCAGGCTGCGACTGACCGCCCTCCGGACTTCCGTGAATGGAGCCGCGCATTCCCAAGGAGCCGTTACTCCAGGGATCGGGTACCGGAATCCGCAACCCGGGCCAAGTC
>DAHUXE010000118.1 GCA_027307325.1 Gammaproteobacteria bacterium
AGCCGTGCCGGCTTCCGCCGCGGCGCCGCCCGCGCCGGCAACTGCGCCCGCGACGCCGCCCCCCGCCCCGGCGGGCGATGCCACCGGGACTGCCGCGCCGTCCGACAGCCCCGCGCCCGACACGCGCGGGCTCGATGAGCAGGTGCAGGACCTGAAGAAGGATGTGGTCGACCTCAATCGCGACCTGTTCGTGCTCGAGGAGGAGCTGCTGTTTCCGGCCAACACGCAGGTTGCGGTATTCCTCGCGATCGACGTGGGCGACTTCTTTGCGCTCGACTCGGTGGAGCTGAAGATCGATCGCAAGGAAGTGATCAACTACATGTACACGCCGCGCGAGGTCGACGCGCTGCTCAAGGGCGGCGTGCAGCGGCTGTACCTCGGCAACCTCAAGGTCGGGCAGAACGAGCTGGTCGCCTTCTTCAGCGGCAAGGGTCCCAACGACCGGCCCTACAAGCGCGGCGCCTCGATCCGCTTCGAGAAGGGCATAGGAGCCAAGTACCTGGAGCTGAAGATCGACGACCGGCAGCGCAAGCTGCAGCCGGAATTCGAGATCAAGGACTGGGAGTAACGCCCCCGCATGCGTTTCGGCCTGACACGCGCACTGTGCCTGGGAGCGGCCCTGACGCTCGCGGCCGGGCCCGCGCTCGCACGGCGCCACGATCCGGAGAAGCTGCCCGAGATCCGGGTGCGCGACCTGCACTACGGCGACGCGCTCTTCTATTACTACCAGCACGATGATCTCGAAGCGCTCACCCGCCTCGAGGCGTATGAGCACTGGAAGCGCATGCCGCACCACGAGGAGGACGCGCAGCTGCTCATGGGCGGCCTGTACCTCGCGCTCGGCATGCACAACGAGGCCGGCCGGCGCTTCGCGGCGCTGCTGAAGGACCCAGTGCCGAGCGGCGTGCGCAACGTCGCCTGGTTCTACCTGGCGCAGGTGTGGTACGCACGTGGCTATCTCGACAAGGCGGCGATGGCGCTCGCGCGCATCAACGGTCGCATGTCGCCGGAGCTCGAATCGCAGAAGGAGCTGCTGCTCGGCAACGTGCTCATCCACCAGGGAAAGTACGACGAGGCCATCCGTCTGCTCTCGACCTGGCACGGCACCTACAAGTGGTCGGCGTATGCGCGCTTCAACTTAGGGGTGGCGCTGGTACGCAGCAACCGCCTGGCCGACGCCGACCCGTTCCTCACCGGCGTCGGCACCATGGTTGCGGGCACCGAGGAGCAGCTGGCGCTCAAGGATCGGGCCGACCTCGCGCTCGGTTTCGCCTATCTGCAGGCGAGCCAGCCCGCCAAGGCGCTGCCGGCTCTCGAGCGCGTACGGCTCGACGGCCCGTACTCGAACAAGGCGCTGCTCGGCAGCGGCTGGGCCGAGGCGGCACTCGGCGACTACCAGGGCGCGCTCGGGCCCTGGATGGAGCTGCGCAAGCGCAACGTGATGGACGCGGCAGTGCAGGAGTCCTATCTCGCCGTGCCGTACGCGTTCGGCAAGCTCAACGCCAATGCGCAGTCCGCCGAGTACTACGAGAACGCGGTTGAATCGTTCCAGGCGGAGAACGGCCGGCTGGATGCCGCCATCGCCCGCATCGAGCAGGGCGACATGCTCAAGAGCGTGCTGCAGAAGGGCCCCAAAGGCGCCGACAGCTACGGCTGGTTCTGGCAGCTGAAGAACCTCCCCGACGCCCCCGAGTCGCGCTACCTGTACACCGTGCTCGCCGGCAATGACTTTCAGGAGGGACTGAAGAACTACCGCGACCTCAAGCACATGAGCGACCTGCTGCAGCGCGGCGGCTACGACATGGAGGCGTATGAGGACATGATCGAGACGCGCGAGCGCGCCTACGGGCAGCGACTGTCGAAGGTCGATGCGCTGCTCGGCGCGGACGCGGTCGCGCGGCTGCAGCAACGCGACCTCGACCTCACCGCGCAGCTGCAGACGATCGAGGCGCGGCACGACGTCGCCGCGCTCGGCACCGAGACCGAGCGCGACCAGTGGGCGCGCGTGCAGCGCATCGAGGCCGGGCTCGCCGGCGCGCCCGACGACCCCGAGAACGCCGACCTGCGCGAGCGGCTCGCGCTCGTGAAGGGCGTGCTCCTGTTCCGCCTCAACGATGCCTACAGCGCGCGGCTCTGGGAGGAGCACCGCTCGCTCAAGGACCTGAACCTCGCCTTGCACGAGGCGCAGAGCCGCTGGATCCGCGTCGACCAGGCGCGCCGCGCAGTGCCGACCAACACCGGTGAGTTCGCCGAGCGCATCGCGGCTCTCCGGGTGCGCATCGACGCGCTGGAGACGCGGCTCGCGGCCACCGAGCAGCGGCAGGCCGACTATCTGGCGCGCCTCGCGGTAGACGAGCTCGAGGATCAGAAGACGCGTCTCGCCGCTTACATGGTCCAGGCGCGCTTCGAGCTCGGCGGGATGTACGATCGCGCGGCCAACGCCGGTGCGGCGCCTGCCAAGGCTCCCGCCGCGGAGCAGCAGGGCGCGGAGGAGGAGCCGTCGGTGGAAGGCGCGGCTCCCGCGCCGGCAGTGGCTCAGCCGCCGCCAACTGAAGCCCCGGCGCCGACTGAAGCCCCGGCGCCGGGTGGAGCGCCGACGCCGGCTCCTGCCGGCCAGCAGCCATCTGAGACGCCGCGCGCCGAGACGCCGCCCCAGCAGGCACCGCCCGCTCAGACGCCACCGGCCGAGAGCGCGCCGGCCGCGGCGAAGCCGGCCGCGGCCAAGCCAGCCGAGGCGCCAGCGGCCGAAGCACCGTCCCCGAGCACGCCGGAGCCGCCGCGGTGAGACTGCGCGCGCGAGCTACGCTGCTGGCATTGACCATGGGGGCGGTAACGCTCCCGCTCGCGGCGCAGTCCCCGGTTCCGGCACCCACCATCAGCGATCTCAAGTCGCGCTCCGTCGAAGTGCACCGCGACACTCTCGCCAGCCCGAGCGTCGAGAAGGCGATGGAGAACTACCGCCGCTTCCTGCAGCTGCAGAACACCGACCCCAAGCTGCGCGCGGAGGCGATGCGTCGCCTCGGTGACCTCAACCTGGATTCCGGCGAGCTCACGCGCATGGAGCAGGAGGTCACCGCGCAGGACCTGCAGGGGGCCGAGGCCGTCCGCCTTTATACGACGCTCCTCAAGGCCTACCCGGACTACGCGCGCAACGACCAGGTGCTGTACCAGCTGGCGCGCGCCTACGAGGTGACCGGCCAGGTCGACCCGGCGCTGAATGCCCTCGACCAGATCGTGCAGCGCTATCCGAACACGCCGCAGCTCGCCGAGGTGCAGTTCCGGCGCGGCGAGCTGCTGTTCTCCGCCAAGCGCTACCCCGAGGCCGAGCACGCCTACGGGGCGGCGATCGCCCGCGGACCCTCCTCGGGCTTCTATCAGCAGAGCCTCTACAAGCACGGCTGGTCGCTGTTCAAGGAGTCGCGCGCCGAGGACAGCCTGCCCTCGTTCGGCAGGGTGCTCGACCACGAGCTCGGTACCACCGGCAGGGGCCGCAGCGTCGAGAGCCTGAAGCGCGCCGACCGCGAGCTGGTCGAGGATACGCTGCGCGTCATGAGCATCACCTTTTCCTACAACGAGGGTCCCACCACGCTCGAGCACTTCGTGCAGCAGCAGGGTCAGCGCCCGTACACCTATCTCCTCTATCAGCGGCTCGGCGACCTGTTCGTCGACAAGCAGCGCTACCAGGACGCTGCCGGCACCTACCGCGCCTACGTGGCTCTCGACCCCTATAGCGACCAGGCGCCCAATCTCGCCATGGCCGCGATCGAGGCCTACGGCAAAGGGGGGTTCAGCCAGCTGGTGCTCGACGGCAAGCACGAGTTCGTCGAGCGTTACAACTTCGACTCACCGTATTGGAAGACGCGCACCAGGGCGGCCAACCCGAAGGTGGTCGCTGAGCTCAAGACCAACCTGAAGGACGTGGCCACTTATTTCCACGCCAATGCGCAGAAGACCGGTCGCACCGCAGACTACGAGGAGGCGGCACGCTGGTATCGCTCGTATCTGAAGTCCTTCCCCGGAGACGTGGACTCGGCCGCGACCAACTACCTGCTCGCCGAGGCGCTGTTCGCGAGCCGTCACTATGATGAGGCGGCGACCGAGTACGCGCACACCGCCTACGACTATCCGCGGAACGACAAGTCGGCCACGGCGGCCTACGCCGGGCTCGTGTCCTACCAGAAGGGCGAGGCGAGCCTGTCCGGCGCCGACAAGGACGCCTGGCACAAGCGCTCCACCGACGCCGGGGTGAAGGTCGCCGAGACCTTCCCCGAGCATCCCGACAGCGCCGGCGTCCTGACGCGCGCCGCTGAGGACATCTTCGCCTCCGGCGACCGCGCGCGCGCCATGAGCGTCGCCCAGCTGCTGCTGGCACGCCAGCCGCCGGTCGACAACGCCAGGCAGCGCATCGCCTGGACGATCATCGCGCAGTCGCACTTCGATCAGGGTGAGTACGCTCAGGCCGAGCCCGCCTACGTGCACGCGCGCGCGCTCGCCGGGAGCGATGACAAGATGCGCGCGGATCTCACCGAGCGCCTGGCGGCATCGGTCTACAAGCAGGGCGAGGCTAAGCAGAAAGCCGGCGACGGCGCGGGGGCGGTCGAGGACTTTCTGCGCGTCGCGCGCGTCGCGCCCGATTCCAAGATCCGCTCGAACGCGGAGTACGACGCCGCCGCGGAGCTGATCCGCCTGAAGAGCTGGGACCGGGCGATCAGCGTACTGGAAGGCTTTCGGCGCGATTTCCCCGCAAGCCCGCTGGCAGCCGAAGTGACGCGCAAGCTCGCCGTCGCCTACGGCGAGGCCAACCGGCCGGGCGAGGCGGCCGGGGAATTCGAGCGCATCGCCGCGAGTGCGACCGAGGAGCCGGGCGTGCGGCGCGAGGCGCAGATCCAGTCCGCCGATCTCTATGCCAAGGCCGGCAACCAGCCTAAGGCAGTGGCGATGCTCGAGAAGTTCGTCGCCGCCAACCCGACGCCGGTTTCGGATGCGGTCGAGGCGCGGCAGAAGCTCGCCGACTACGCCGCCAAGGCGGGCGATACCGCGCGGCGCGACCACTGGTACCGCGAGATCATCGCGGCCGACGCCCAGGCGGGAGCGCAGCGCACCGAGCGCACACACTACCTGGCGGCGAAGGCACAACTGACGCTCGCGGCGCCGGCGCGCGATGCCTTCCGCGCGGTGCGCCTCACCGTGCCGCTCAAGAAGAGCCTGGTCGAGAAGCGGCGCGCGCTCGAGACCGCAATGGACGGCTACAAGGCGGCGGCCGACTACCAGGTCGCGGAGGTGACCACTGCCGCGACCTACGAGATGGCCGAGCTGTACCGCACCCTGGCGCACGACCTGTTGAATTCCGAGCGTCCGCCGAAGCTCAACGGCGACGCGCTCGAGGAATACAACTCGTTGCTCGAGGAGCAGGTATTTCCGTTCGAGGAGCAGGCGATCAAGGCGCACGAGCTCAACGCCGCGCGCGCCAAGGACGGCCTGTACGACGAATGGGTCCGCAAGAGCTTCACGGCGCTCGCCGAGCTCAAGCCCGCCCGCTACGGCAAGACGGAGCTGACCGAGGATGTGGTCGCCAGGCTCGAATAGGCGCGCCGCCGGGCGCGTCTCGGTGAGGCGGGTGGCGCGACCCGCGCTCGCGGCGCTCGTCCTGCTCGCCGGATGCCATTCCGCGCCCCGGGAGCCCGAGCGTCCCGTGGCTCCCGTGGCCGTGCCGCCCGCACCCACGACCCCCGCGCCCGCGGCCAC
>DAHUXE010000126.1 GCA_027307325.1 Gammaproteobacteria bacterium
ACGCGGCTCATCAGCGAGACCGTGCAGATGCTCGCGCCGCTCGGCGCCGCGGAGCGCGCCACGGCGGTGGCGCAGCTGCCCGGACCGCGCGGCGCGCCGCCCTCGCTCCCCCCGCCGCCCGCCGACGATCCGCCGCGCGCGGCGCGCAACCTGCTCGACCGCGGGCGCACGTTCGTGCGTCTCCCGGTGCTCAGCGATTTCGAGCGGACGCTGCGCGAGCAGGTGCAGGCATCGCTCGGCGCCGGCTACGAGGTGACGGTCGCTCTCGCGCTCGATGCGAGCCGCCCGGCGATCGCGCTGCCGGTGCCGTTCTACGAAGCGCGGGAGCTCGCCGCGCACGAGGACACCGCGCAGCGCTACGAGGTAGCGGTGCGCTTCCCCGACGGCGGCACGCAGCTGTTTCGCATCACGCGCATGCCGGGCGGGGCGCCGCTGCCGCGCAACCTGCGGGTCAACCTGACGCTGCTGCGCGTGATCCTGGTGGGCGCCCTGTACGTCAGCGCGCGCAGCATCACCCGGCCGCTCTCGGCGCTGGCGCGCGCCGCCGACAGCCTCGGGCGCGATGCGCGCCCGGAGAGGCTCGCCGAGGCGGGCGCGCGCGAGCTGCGCGATGCGGCGCGCGCCTTCAACACCATGCAGGACCGCCTGCGCCGCTACCTCGACAGCCGCAGTCGCGTGCTGGCGGCGATGTCGCACGATCTGAAGACGCCGCTCACGCGGCTGCGCCTGCAGGCGGAGACGCTGGAGGACCCGGCGCTGCAGGCGCGCATCGTCAAGGAGCTCACCGAGATGGAGCTCATGGTGCGCGAGGCGCTGTCGCTGTTCCGCGGTCTCGACGACGGCGAGCCCGCAGTGCCGCTCGACGTCAACGAGCTGCTCGAGGGCGTGCGGCAGGCCTTCGCCGAGATGGGCGCGGCGGTGTCGGTGAGCGGGCGGGCGCTCGCGCCCTTCACCGGCAAGGCGCAGGCGCTCAGGCGGTGTCTCACGAATCTCATCTCCAACGCGGTTAACTTCGGCACGCGCGCCGACGTGCGGGTCGAGGACGGCGGCGAGCTCGTGATCCGCGTGCGCGATGCGGGGCAGGGGATCCCTGAAGCCGAGCTCGAGCAGGTATTCGAGCCGTTCTACCGCCTCGAGCACTCGCGCAACCGCGACAGCGGCGGCACGGGCTTAGGCCTCACCATCGCCCGCGACATCGCCCAGGCGCACGGCGGCACGCTGATGCTCGCCAACCTGCCGCAGGGGGGACTCGAGGCGACGCTGCGGCTGCCGCGGCGGCACTGACCGAAGCGCACCGCGGCCGTTTGACACTCCCTCACACTTGCTCACGGCGCTCGCCGCGACGCCCCCATTAGCCTGAAGCCAAGCGGTGCAACCCAACACTCAGGCAGCCGCGCGAGGAGACAAGCTCATGGAAGCGTCGATGAAGACTTCTGTCCTGGCACTGGCGGCGCTGTGGGCCGGCGCTGTGCTGGCTCAGGCCCCGGGGGCCGCAGCCCATGCGGACCACATGGAGAAGCTCGCCATCCTGCTCGATCTGACGGACGCGCAGAAGCCGCAGGTCGCGACCATCCTCAAGGGCCAGCATGCGCAGATGCGCACGCTCGTCGAGCAGACGAAGGCGGCCGGCGGCAACCCGGACTTCCAGGCGCTGCACGCGGCACGCCAGCAGATCGAGCAGGACACGGTGACGAAGCTCTCGAGCGTGCTCTCGCCGGCGCAGCTGAAGAAGTTCCAGGCGCTGCAGCAGATGCACCCGCACGGCTTCGGCCACCGCGGCCCGCCGCCCGGGGCGCCCGCCGCCGTCCCGCAGAGCAACTGAAGGCGAGCACCCAAGCCGACCCGCCCGGGCACAGGATGTGCCCGCGGCGCGGGTCTGCGGCCCGCCGGCCGGCGACGACGACTTATTTGCGGACCTGCGGAGCATGTATTACAATGTAATACATGGCCACCATCACCCTGCGGGTTCCTGACGAGCTGGACGAGGCGCTCGAGCGGCAGAGCAGCGCCGCCGGCGTCTCCAAGAGCGACCTGGCCCGGGAGGCGCTGCGCAGATTCCTGGCAGTAGCGGAATTTCAGCGCCTGCGCGCGAAGCTGGTGCGACGGGCCCAGGCTCGGGGAATACACACCGACGATGATGTCTTCCGCGTCCTCGATCGGTCGTGAAAGTCGTTCTCGATTCCTCGGTGCTGATCGCCGCATCGATCAGCCGGGCAGGTGTGTGCGCCGAGCTCCTCGAGGACGTGCTGACGCATCACGAGCTGGTGATGTCCGACTTCATCGCCGGGGAACTCGGGCGCAAACTCACGGATAAATTCAACTTCCCCGAAAGGGAAGTGCGTCAGCTGCGCCGCTTCCTCGCGAGGATGGCAACCACGGTCGAGCCGGCTGACCTTCCTCCTGACGTCTGCCGCGATCCCGGCGATATCCCGGTTCGCGGTACCGCCGTCGCTGCCGGCGCATCGATCCTGGTCACGGTGGATAAGGATCTTCTCGCGCTCGGCGAGTTTCAGGGGATCGTCATCATCAGGCCGGGTGAGTTCTGGCAGCGGACCACCGGCTGAGGCCGCTAGCGCGGCAGCGCGCGCAGCTCGAAGCTGCCGCGCTCGCAGCTCAGGTAACTGCCCTGCTCGTACCACGCGCCGAGCACGATGCGCTGGACGCTCGCGCCGTCGACCGTCAGATCGTGCACCCCGGGCCGGTGCGTGTGGCCGGGGATCATGCGCCGCACGCCCGCGGCGCGGAATGCGCGCTCCACGGCCTGCGCGTTCACGTCCATGATGGCGGGCACGGTGCGCGCCGTGTGCCGGCGGCTGCCCGCGCGCACCTCATCGGCGAGCAGCTCGCGTGAGCTAAGCGGCAGGGAGAGGAAACGCCGCTGCAGGTCAGGCGCGCGCACCATGCTGCGCAGCTCCTGGTAGGAGTGGTCGTCGGTGCAGAGCGCGTCGCCGTGCGTGATCAGCACCCGCTCGCCATCGAGCTCCGCGACCACCGGATCGGAGAGGAGCCGGCAGCCGCTGCGCACCGCGAAACCCGCCCCGAGGAGGAAGTCGCGGTTGCCGTGCAGCACGAAGCACGGCACTCCGCCCCCCGTGAGCGCAAGCAGTGCCGCGCATACCCGCTCTCCGGCGTCGCTGCGGTCGTCGTCGCCCACCCAGCTCTCGAAGAGATCGCCGAGAATGTAGAGCGTCTCGGCGCGCGCGGCGTGCGCGCCCAGGAATTCGAGGAACTGCCCGATCGCCGGGGCCGAGTCGGCCCCCAGGTGCACGTCCGAGACGAAGAGATGCGCCATCGCGGACCGTCGGACCGCCGCGGGTTTACTTCGGCGACAGGATCTTCTGCGGCTCGGCCGGCGACACCGGCTGCGCCGCCGGCGCTGCGGTCGTCGTGGGCGCCGCGACCGCCATGCTCTCGATGATGATGGGCTTCAGGGGCGCGTCCTGCTTGAAGGGCCCCACGGCTCCGGTCGGCGTCTCGCCGATCTTGTCGATGACGTCCATCCCCTGCACCACGCGGCCGAATACCGCGTAGCCCCAGCGGGTCGGCACCGGGTCGAGATCCGGGTTGTCGACGAGGTCCACGTAGAACTCGGCGTTGCCCGAGTGCGGTGCGGTGCTCCGCGCGAGGCCCACGGCGCCGCGCTTGTTCTGCAGGCCGTTGCCCGACTCGTTGACGATGTTCTCGTGGGTGGGCTTCAGGATCATGGTGGTGGCATCGTGGCCGCCGCCCTGGATGACGAAGTTCGGCACCACGCGGTGGATCAGGGTGTTGGTGTAGAAGCCCTCCTTCACGTAGCGCAGGAAGTCGGCGGCGGTGAGCGGCGCGCGCTCGGGGCGCACCTCGATCACGAAATCGCCCATGTTGGTGACCACGCGCACCTGGGTAGTCTGCTCCTCGGCATGCGCCGTGCCGGTGAGGCAGGCGAGGCCGAGGAGCAACGTCGCGGCGGCGAGGGGTGCGCGGGGCTTGACGGGCATCGATCCTCCAGCTTGGGTTTCGCGCGACAAGTAAGCCGCGCGGCGCCGAATTCTAAGCCGCGGCGCGCGTCCGCGACAGCGATGTTGCGCTGGCAGCCGCGTCTTTTGTTGCGTTTCGCCCCAATCCCGTAACATGGGCTCAAATGAGCGCCCCAACGGTCACCCGCTTCGCTCCGAGCCCCACGGGCGAGCTGCACCTGGGGAATGCGCGCACCGCGCTCTTCAACTTCCTGCTCGCGCGCCACGCGGGCGGCCGCTTCATCCTGCGCATCGAGGACACCGACGCCGAGCGCAGCGTCGCCGCCCATACCGGGGCGCTGCTTCGCGACCTCGGGTGGCTCGGCCTCGAGTGGGACGCGGGCCCCGACCGCGAGGATACGCTCGGCCCCTACCGCCAGTCGGAGCGCCAC
This sequence comes from Gammaproteobacteria bacterium, assembly GCA_027307325.1. Classification (GTDB taxonomy): domain Bacteria; phylum Pseudomonadota; class Gammaproteobacteria; order Steroidobacterales; family Steroidobacteraceae; genus 13-2-20CM-66-19. The sequence goes on from DAHUXE010000126.1 coordinate 4,388, forward strand.
GCGCTCTATGCCGGCTACTTCGCCGAGCTCGAGCAGCGCGCTGCCGTCTACCCCTGCTTCTGCACGCCGCTCGAGCTCGAGCTCTCGCGCCGTGCACGGCTCGCCGCCGGCAAGCCGCCGCGCTACGCCGGGACCTGCCGCGACCTGTCGGTCGATGAGCGTGCGCGGCGCTCGAAGGATGGCACGCCCGCCACGCTGCGCTTTCGCGTGCCTCCCGGGACACGGGTCGAGTGGCTCGACCTGGTGCACGGGCCGCAGAGCTTCGCGACCGATGACATCGGCGACTTCGTGGTGCGCCGCGCCGACGGCTCGGCGGCGTTCTTCTTCTCCAACGCGGTCGACGATGCCTAGATGGGCGTCACGCTGGCGCGGCGCGGCGAGGATCACCTCGCCAACACGCCGCGGCAGCTGCTCATCCTCGAGGCTCTCGGCCTCAAGAAGCCCGGCTACGGGCACGTTGCGCTCCTGGTCGGCGCCGACGGCGCGCCGCTCTCCAAGCGCCACGGGGCGACGAGCGTGCGCGAGTACCGCGAGCGCGGCTATCAGCCGCTGGCGCTCGCCAATCACCTCTACCGGCTCGGCCACTCGGGCGCGCTGCAGGGACTCCTGACGCTGGAGCAGATGGCGCGCGGCTTCGAGCCTAAGCACCTCGGGCGGGCGCCGGCGCGCTTCGATGAGCAGCAGCTCACCGTCTGGCAGAAGGACGCCGTGCACCACCTCACACCCGAGGCGGCGCGCGGCTGGCTCGAGGGGGTGCTGCCTTCGGGGCTCGACGAGACTGCCGCGACGGCCTTCGTCGGCGCGATTCTCCCCAACCTGGTGCTGCCTGCGGACGCAAGGCCCTGGGTCGAAGTGGTGTTCGGCGGACCGCCGCCGCTCGAGGCGGGGGGCGAAGCGGTGGTGCGCGATGCCGGCGCGGGCTATTTCGCGGCGGCCGCGGCAGCCGCCGCCGCGAGCGGCAACGATCTCGCGGCGATCGCGGGCGCGGCGCGCGCGGCGAGCGGCCGTGAGGGCCGGCAGCTCTACATGCCGCTGCGGCTCGCGCTCACCGGGCGCGCACACGGGCCGGAGCTCGCCCCGCTGCTGAAGGTCATGCCGCCCGGCAAGGCGCGCGAGAGGCTGGCACGCTTCGCATGATCCGCATTCACGACTCGCTGAGCGGCGGCAAGCAGGAGCTCAAGTCCATTACGCCGGGGACGCTGCGCATGTACGTCTGCGGGCTCACCGTGTACGACTACGTGCACATCGGGCACGCGCGCATGCTCACGGTGTTCGACGTCGTGACGCGCTACCTGCGCCAGCGCGGCTACCGCCTCACCTACGTGCGCAACATCACCGACATCGACGACAAGATCATCCGCCGCGCGGCCGAGAACGGCGAGACGCCGCAGGCGCTCACCGCGCGCTTCATCGCCGCCATGCACGAGGACTGCACGCGCCTTGCGATCCTGCCGCCGGACGAGGAGCCGCGCGCCACGCAGTACGTGCCGCAGATCATCGCCATGGTCTTAAAGCTCATCGAGCGCGGCCACGCCTACCTCGGTGCCGACGGCGACGTGCTGTACTCGGTGGCGAGCTTCGCGCCCTATGGCCGGCTCTCGGGCAAACGCCTCGCGGACCTGCGCGCCGGGGCGCGCGTCGAGGTGGACGAGGCGAAGCGCGACCCGCTCGACTTCGTGCTGTGGAAGCAGGCCAAGCCCGGCGAGCCCTGGTGGGACTCGCCCTGGGGCCGCGGCCGGCCCGGCTGGCACATCGAGTGCTCGGCGATGTCGACGGCGCTCCTCGGCAACCACTTCGACATCCACGGCGGCGGAATGGACCTGAAGTTCCCGCACCACGAGAACGAGATCGCGCAGTCGTGCGCGGCGACCGGCGAGGAGTTCGTGAATCTCTGGATGCACAACGGCTTCGTCAACGTGGACGAGGAGAAGATGTCGAAGTCGCTCGGCAACTTCTTCACGCTGCGCGACGTGCTCCCGACGCTGCGCCATCCGGAGGTGCTGCGCTATTTCTTTCTCGCCAGCCACTATCGCGGACCCATCAACTATTCGCTCGAGCAGCTCGAGCAGGCGGATGCGGCCCTCACCCGCATCTATACGGCGCTGCGCGGGCTCCCGGCCGCCGCGGCGGCCACGAGCGCCGCCACGGCGCGCTTCACGGAGAGCATGGACGATGACTTCAATACCCCGGAGGCGCTCGCGGCGCTCCAGGGGCTGACGCGCGAGATCAACACCGCTAAGAATGCCGGGGAGCAGGCGCGCGCGGCGGCGCTGGGCGGGGAGCTCAAGGCGCTCGGCAACGTGCTCGGGCTCCTCACCGTGCCGGCGGAGGAGTGGTTCCGCATTGTGCGGCCGGCGGAGGCCGGCGCCACGGGCGCAGGGCTCAGCGACGCCGAGGTCGAGGCGCGCATCGCGGCGCGCGTCGCGGCCCGCGCGCGGCGGGACTTCAAGGAGTCGGACCGCATCCGCGACGAGCTGGCCGCGAGCGGCGTGGTGCTCGAGGATAAGCCGGGCGGAAAGACCAGTTGGAGGCGCGCCTGAGCGCGCGCGCTCAGCAGCGCAGTACCGCCCAGGCGAGCGCGGCCGCGACGAGCGTGATCGCTGCCGCGCCCGCCGTGAGCAGGCGGGCATGGGCCGCTCGCCGTGGGCGGGCACCCTCGGGCGGAATGGATTGCGGGCTGTGGATGAAGACGAGCGCCTCGATCTCGCGCGCCTTGAGGCCGGAACCGTTCATCGCCATCTCTCCCT
>DAHUXE010000143.1 GCA_027307325.1 Gammaproteobacteria bacterium
CGCACTACCCGCTGGATGACTCCCGCGCAGCACAGCGTCTCATCGTCCGGATGCGGTGCGACGACCAGGAGCGAGGTGGCGCCGTCGAGCGGCGGAAGAGCGGCCGGCTGTGCCGCCGCGGCGCACGCCACCGCGAGTGCCGCGGGAATGAGCCACGCAATGCTTCTGCCATGAGGGCGCAACACGACCCTCGTAGCCTAGCGCAGTCGGCCATCCCGGAGCGGTGCGAAGGAGCGCCCGCTCCGGGGGCGCGGATGACGGCGCCGGCCGAAGTTGCCACACTAGGGCTCCACGCGGCGCAGCGCCGCAGCGCAGGAGCCCGACCCCAATGGCGCACAGCCCGAAGCTGGCTTACCACGATCCGAAATTCATCGACTCGGACGAGGGGCGCCCGATACGGATCGTGTCGGAGTACGTAGCGCCGCTGCGCACCTTCAGCGAGGCCGGCGTCACCGCGACGGTGGTGTTCTTCGGCTCGGCGCGCGTCCGCAGCGGCGGCGTGCTGGGTCGTTACGTCGACGAGGCGACCGAGCTCGCGCGCCTCGTGACCGAGTGGAGCCTGAGCCTTCCGGGCCGCGAGCGACTCATCGTGTGCTCGGGCGGGGGACCCGGGATCATGGAGGCCGCCAACCGCGGCGCGACGCTCGCCGGGGGGCGCACCATCGGACTCAATATCGGCCTGCCGCAGGAGCAGCGCCCCAACCCCTTCATCACGCCGCAGCTGTGCTTCGAGTTTCACTACTTCTTCATGCGCAAGCTCTGGTTCGCCCACCTGGCGCACGCCCTGGTGGCGTTCCCCGGAGGCTTCGGCACGCTCGACGAGCTGTTCGAGATCCTGACCCTGGCGCAGACGCGCAAGCTCGACCGCTCGATCCCGGTGCTGCTGTACGGCTCGGCCTACTGGAAGGAAGTGATCAACTTCGAGGCGCTGGTGCGTCACGGCACCATCGCGGCGGAGGACCTCGAGCTCTTCGCCTTCGTCGACGAGCCGCGCGCGGCGCTCGCGCTGCTCAAGAGCCGCATCGTGCTCCCACCCGAGCCGCCGCGCGCGCCGTGCTTCGCCAGGTCGCGTACCCCGGTCTCGCCCTAGAAGCTGGAATTGCGCCCTACGCGACTGGCATCGCGGGATCGACGTCGGCCGCCCAGGCGAGCATTCCTCCCTCGAGGTTCGCGGGCGAGGCGACGCCCGCCGCGAGCGCCAGGGTGCAGGCATGCATGCTGCGGCCGCCGCTGCGGCAGATGAACACCGGCGCGGAAACGCGCGGAATCTCGGCAATCCGCTGCGGCAGCTCGCCGAGCGGAATGTTGACGGCGTTGCGCAGGTGACCGGTGTCGTATTCCCAGCGCTCGCGCACGTCGACGAGCGGCGGGGCGGCGCCGCCTGGCGGAACGAGCAGCGCGTGGAGCGCGCGCGGCGTGAGGCGGCGCACGCCATCCTGCGGCGCCCGCGGGGGCGCTTGCGGGTCGCACGGCGCGGTGATCGTCGGGGCATCGCCGCATACGGCGCAGTCGCGCCGCCGCTCGACGCGGAACTCCTGAAAGCGCAGCTCGAGCGCATCGTAGGTGAGTAGCCGCCCGGCGAGCGGGGTGCCGACGCCGGTGATCAGCTTGATGGCCTCGGTGGCTTGCAGCGTCCCGAGCACGCCGGGCAGTACGCCGAGCACGCCGGCCTCGGCGCAGTTGGCGACCACGCCGTCCGCGGCCTGCGGGAACAGGCACCGGTAGCACGGCCCGCGCCCCGGCACGTAGGTCATGAGCTGTCCCTCGAAGCGGTGAATCGCCGCCGATATCAGCGGCCGCCCGAGCAGCACGCAGGCATCGTTCACGAGGTAACGGGTCGAGAGCCGGTCGCTGCCGTCGATCGCCAGATCGTAGTCCGCGAGCACCGCGCGCACGTTGGCCGCCCGCAGCTCGAGTGCGTGGGCGACGACGCGGATCTCGGGGTTGAGGGCTGCCAGCCGGGCGCGCCCGGCCTCGGCCTTCGGCTGCCCGAGCGCGCCCGTGTCGAACAGCACCTGGCGCTGGAGGTTCGAGACCTCGACGCGGTCGAAATCGACGAGCCCGAGCGTGCCGCAGCCCGCGGCGGCGAGATACAGCGCCGCCGGCGAGCCGAGACCGCCAGCGCCCACGATCAGCACCCGGGCCGACTTGAGCTTCTCCTGCCCCGCGGCGCCGATCTCCGCCAGGGACAGGTGGCGCTGGTAGCGGGCGCGCTCGCTCGCCGAGAGTGTCATCCTCTCATCCTCCCGAGAGCGCGCAGATCACGTGCACGGTATCGCCGCCGTGCACCGGCGCCGTCAGATCGCGCGCTTGCTGCGAGTTGACGAACAACCGCATATGCGGGCGGATGCGGTCCTGTTCGTCGATCATGCGGAAGCGGATGCCGGGAAAGCGCCGCTCGAGATCGCCGAGCACCTCCGCGAGCGTGCCGCCGCGCCCCTCGAGCCGGGATGCGCCCGCGGTGTAGGAGTGCAGCGGGCTCGCGATGCGCACGGTGCAGCTCATGCAAGGCCTCAGGCCGCGTGAGTGACGGAGTAGATCTCCGGCAGGTGGCGCGCGATGCAGCGCCAGCTGTCGCCGGCGTTGCCGCTCGCCCAGACATCGCCGCCGGTCGTGCCGAAGTACAGCCCGGTGCCTCGCGAGTCGTCGGTGCACATCGCCTGGCGCAGCACCGTGAACCAGGCGCGCCCCGCCGGCAGCCCGCGGTCGAGCCGCCGCCAGCTGCGGCCGGCGTCGCGGGTGCGGTACACGGCCGGCCGGCCGTCGATCGAGGTGCGCGGCCAGACCGTCTGGCCGTCCATCGGCAGCACCCACGCGGTGTCGGGATCGGACGGATGCAGCACGATCGGAAAGCCGACGTCGCCGATCTTGTTCGGCATGGCGCTCCCGATGCGCTCCCAGCGCCGGGTCGGGCGGTCGAGCCGGTAGATGCCGCAGTGATTCTGCTGGTAGAGGCGATCGGGCTTCGCGGGATGCTGTGCGATGCAATGCGGGTCGTGGCCGAAGGGCGCGTTCGGGTCGGGGAGGAAGTCGGCCGCGACCCCTTCATTGAGCGGTGCCCAGTCCGCGCCTCCATCGGTGGATTCGAACACGCCGCCGACCGAGATCCCGACGTAGAGATGCTTCGGGTCGCGCGGGTCCACCAGGATCGAATGCACGAGCTCGCCGTCCGGCGTGCCATTCAGGACCCACTTCGCGCGCATCGGATGGTCGTTGAAGCCGGCGACCGGCTCCCAGCGCTCGCCGCCGTCGGCCGAGCGGAACAGGCCCGCGGGAGAGCAACCCGCATACCACACGCCGGGCTCGGCTGCGTGGCCCGGCGTCAGCCAGAACACACGCTCGACGGCGCGCGCCACCTCTCCTTCGGCGGCCTTGCGGAACGCCGGCGGCTGTGCGGCCTCGCGCCAGGTGCGAGGCCGCGATCGTTGGAGCGGAACACCGTGGGACCCAGGTGCCCGGTCTTGGCCGCCACGAGCACCGTGCGCGGCGTGCGCGGATCCTGCACGACGTGATTAATGACATGCCCGAGGAACTTCGGGCCCGCGAGCTTCCAGCTGCGCCGCCGCGCGTCGGCGCGCAGCGCGAACAAACCCTTATGAGTTCCGAGCCACAGCGTGCCCATGCGAGGAGCATCCTCGCCCGCCGATGGGGCTGTCAACGCCCGCAGCCCGTCGGCGCTGCGGCAGCGGTCAGGGTATGCTTCGCCGCTATCTCACCGCGCCGCGCGCGCCCTGGGAGTGACACACCCGTCGTGCCTCGCATCCGCCTCGCAACCGCGGTCGCGCCGCTCCTCGCCTTCGGGCTGCCGGGCGGCAGCGCGCTCGCGCAGACTCCGGCGCCGGCTGCGGCAGCCGCAGCTTCCGCCGCGCCGGTCGCGCCAACCTCCGGCGCGCCGCCGACCCGGCCGCGCGCGCCGGTGGCGCAGCCGCTGCAGAAGCGACCCTGGGCGGATGCGCGCTTCGTGCAGGTCGAGCACGACTACGTGGTCTATTTCCTCGGGCGCTTCCCGGTGGTCGCAACCTACCTGGGCGGTGCCGCGTTCGACCCGCAGCTCGCAGGCGTCGACGGGCGGCTGCGCGACTATTCGCCGGAGGGCCTGCGCGCCGAGGACGCGCGGCTCACGGAGTTCCGCGCGCGCATTGCGCATCTCGCGCCCGCGGGCCTGTCGCCGCGACGGCGCATCGACCGCTCGGTGGCGCTTGCCGAGATCGCGTTCCTCGAGCACCAGCACAACGTGCGCCGCCACCAGCAGAAGTCGCTCGACTCCTATGTGGATGAGCCGGTGCGCGGCGTCGACTGGCAGATCCAGGGCATGACGGCGGGGAGCGGCGCGGCCTACGGCACGGACGCCGAGTGGCAGGCAGTCATCGCGCGGCTGCGGGCGGTGCCGGGCTACCTCGCGACCGCCGAGCAGCAGCTCGCCGCGGGTGTGGCCGCGCACAACGTACCCGACGGCCGCGTGCTGGTCGATTTCGGGGTGAAGAGCGCCGCGGCCGATGCCGACTACTTCGAGAGCGCGCTGCCGCAGCTCGCATCCGCGAGCATCGCTTCGGCGCAACGCGCGGCGCTGCTGCACGATCTCGCGGACGCCGGCGCGGCCGCCGCTGCCGCCTACCGGCACCTGGCGGCCATGGTCGCCGCAGTGTTCTTCGAGGCAGCGGATGGCGGCGCGCGCGCACTCAAGGCCGGGTTCCGCGCCGACCGCTTCGCGCTCGGCGAGGCCGAGTACGACTGGGCGCTGCACAACAATCTGCGCCTCAGCAGCACCGCCGGCGAGCTGTTCGCGCAATCGTGGCCGGCGGTGGAGGCGACGCGCGCCGAGATGATCGCGCTGGCGCGCGCGATCGCCGCGAGCCACGCGTGGCCGCCCGCCGGCGAGGGGGCGGCGAGCGTGCGGGCGGTATTTGCCGAGTTGAGCCGCAACGCGCCGCAAAGCGACGCCGAGATGCTGGAAGGCTACCGGCGCGCCGGCGCGCGGCTCATCGCCTATGCCCGCGCCACGGGACTCTTCGACGTGCCTGCGGACTACCGCCTCGACGTGCTCGCGACTCCGCCGCCGCTGCGAGCCTCGGTTGCGGACGGCGGCTACTACCCGGCACCGCCGTTCAAGAGCACCGGCGTGGGCCGCTTCTATGTAACACCCACGGGAGACAACGCCGCGGCGCTGCGCGGGCAGCACGACTACGCTTCGATGCCGGTCATTGCCGCGCACGAGGGCTTCCCCGGACACGACTGGCACTTCAAGGTGATGACGCAGTACCGCGAGCAGATCTCGCCGGTGCGCTGGTTGTTACCGGGCGCGGTGGAGGACTCCGCGTCGATGTGGCAGGACTCCATGGCCACCGAGGGCTGGGCGCTGTACGCCGAGGCGCTGCTGGCGGAACCGGCACGGGGCGCGCCGCACGGCTTCTATGCCCCCGAAGAGCGCCTCTACCAGCTGCGCGACAAGCTGCTGCGCGAGCTGCGGGTGCGCATCGACACCGGAATCCACACCGGGCGTGTGCGCTTCGAGGAAGCGGTGACGCTCTACTCAGAGGTGGTCGATTTTCTGCCGGGCTCGTGTCAGGACGCGGCGGTATCCAAGTCCGAGGTCAAGCAGGCGAGCTGCAGCGCGGCGCGGGCGGCGATCGCGCGCTACGCGCGCTGGCCGACGCAGGCGCTCACCTATCGTGCCGGCAAGGAGCAGATCCTGGCGCTGCGGCGCCGCGCGCAGCTCGAGCTCGGGGCGCGCTACTCGTTGCAGCGCTTCCACCTCGAGCTCATGAAGGAGGGGACCATCCCGCCGGGCTACTTCGGCGAGGAGCTGCTGCGCGCGCTGCGCGCGCGTTAGCGTTTGTGCTGGAGCGCGCGCTCACGCGCCTGCGGACTGACAGAAGAACAGGTGCGCCGGCAGCAGGTTGAGCGGCTCGAACTTGCGTCCGACGTAGCCGAAGATGCGCTTCAGGTCTTCGAGCACGCGCGTCGAGAACTGGTATACGAGGAACGCGCCGCCCGGCGCCAGCACCGCGCGGGTCTTGCGCAGGATGCGCTCGCGCACCGGCGCGGGGATGGTGCTGAAGGGGATGCCGGAGATGATGTAGTCGGCCTGCTGCCGGCCGAAGCGGCCGAGGATCTCGTCGACCCACTCCGCCGATCCTTCGACCACGCGCAGCCGCGTGTCGGTCAACGCGCCGCGCAGATAGCTCACGAAGTCCGCGTTTCTCTCGATCGCGATGAGGAGCGCCTCGGGGCGCATGCGGCGCAGCACCTCCGTCGTGATGCCGCCCACCCCGGGTCCGTACTCGACGATCACGCGTGCGCGGCTCCAGTCGACTGGGTGCAGCAGCTCGCGGATGAGGAAACGGGAGCTCGGCACGATCGAGCCGAGCATGAGCGGGTGGCGAAAGAAGTTACGCGCAAACAGCAGCACGCGCCCGTCTCTGGTCGTCGGTACCACCGGTGCCATCTCTTGGTTGTCCATCACGTCACACCCCGCTGCGGCGCAGGTCCGCTACTTTACCCCAAGCTCAGCCCCCGGCGCGCTTCGCCGCGTATCCGAGCCGGACGAGCTCTGCGACCAGCCGGTCGCGATGCTCGCCCTGGATCTCGATCGCGCCGTCCCGGACCGCGCCACCCGCACCGCACAGGCGCTTCAGCCGCGTGGCCAGCTCCTCGAGCGCCTCGCGGCCGAGCGGCAGCCCGTGGATCACCGAGACGCCCTTGCCGCCGCGCCCGGCCACCTCGCGCGCCACGCGCACCCGCGCGGCTCCCGCCGTGCGGGCCGCGGGCTGCGGCGCGGGTCGCGGCT
>DAHUXE010000179.1 GCA_027307325.1 Gammaproteobacteria bacterium
GGCACTCGCGGTGGCGTGCGCCGCGGCGGCACAGCCGGCCGCTCTTCCGCCGCTCGACGGCGCCACCTCGCTCCTGGTCGTCGCACCGCATCCGGACGATGAGACGCTGTGCTGCGCGGGAGTCATCCAGCGGGTAGTGCGCGCCGGCGGCCGCGCGAGCGTGGTGTGGATCACGAGCGGCGATGGCTCATATCTCGACCTGCTGCTCATCGAGAAGAGTCTGACGCGCAGCGCGGCCCGTGAGCGCGCTCTGGCGGCCCGCCGCATGCGCGAGGCACGCGCCGCGACCACGCTGCTCGGCGTCGTGGCCGACCGCCAGCTGTTCCTCGGTTATCCGGACCGCGGCGTGCTCACGCTCCTCGCCGCTCATCACGACACGGTCTTCACCTCGCGCCTCACGGGCGCCGCCGCCGTGCCCTACCCCGACGCGCTCTTTCCCGGCCACGCATACACCGGCGCGAGCCTCGAGCGCGACTTCACCGCGGTGCTGGAGCGCGTCCATCCGACGCTGGTGCTCGCGCCGAGCCCGCGTGACTCGCATCCCGACCATCGCGCGGCGGCGCTGCTGACGCTGCGTGCCCTGGCGAGGCGGGGCGAGCTCGGGACGCTACGCTGCTGGATCGTGCACGGCGGCGAAGGCTGGCCGAGTCCGCGCGGGCTCTCGCCCGGTCTGCCCCTGATGCGCGCCCCGCTTCTCGACGGCGTGGCGCTCGCATCCTTCGAGCTCACGCCTGCGGAGGAGGACCTGAAGCTCGCCGCGGTGCGCGCCTATGCGACCCAGCTCACGACGCTGGCGCCGTTCCTGCTGGCCTTCGTGCGCACCACCGAATCGTTCTCCGGCCCGTGATCTAAGGGGGTCGCCGCCATCCCTCGAGCCAGCGGTCGAGTGCGCCCGCGATCCGCTCGCGCAGCCGGTCGAGCCAGGCGCGTCGCGGCCACTGGCGGCGGCTGAGCGCGCTCGAGACGGCGAGGTCGGCGCCGTAGAGGGCCGCCGCGGCATCCGCCAAGCGGGCATCCGCCACCTCCTGGTTCGCCTCGAGGTTCCACTTGAAGCTCCAGCGATCCAGGTTGCTCGAGCCGATCGACACCCAGTCGTCGCAGACGATCATCTTGGCGTGCAGCACGCGCGGCTGGTACTCGAAGATGCGCACGCCGCTGCGCAGCATCCTGCCGTAGAAGCGCCGCGCAGCCTGCCGCACCCAGGGATGGTCGGTGCGCGCGCTCGGCATCAGCAGCCGCACGTCGGCGCCGCGGCGCGCTGCCCGGCGCAGCGCCGTGCGAAAACGGCGCGACGGGACGAAGTAGGCGCTCACGATCCAGACGCGCGTGCGCGCCGTGTCGATGCGCGCCACGGTGCCGTTGGCTAGCACCGAGTGCTGCCGCGCCTCGCTGAGCGCCAGCCGGCCGAGCGCGCCACCGGCGCGCGGCACCAGCGCCGGGTCGGGCAGCGCGAGCTCGGGACCCAGGCGCCGCCAGGTGCGGGCGAAGGCGCGCTGCCAGTCGGCCACCACCGGACCGCGGATCTCGATCATCAGCTCGCGCCACGCATGAGGTCCGTCGAACTCATCCGCGAGCCCGGCGCCGCCGACGAACGCCACCTCACCGTCGACCGAGAGGAGCTTGCGATGGTCGCGCCGGAAGTTGCGCAGCCGGTTGCGCCAGCGCAGCGGGTTGAAGATGCGCAGCTCCACCCCCGACTCCTCGAGCCACAAGCGGTCGCCGCCCGCGAGCCCGAGAGCGCCGAAGCCGTCGAGCACCACGCAGCAGCGCACGCCCCGGGCGCGCGCCCGCGTCAGCGCCTCGATGAACTGGCCGGCCACACGCCCGGAGCTCACCAGGTACATCTCGAGCAGAACGTGCATCCGGGCCGCATCGATCGCGGCCAGCATGCGGGCGAAGAACACCGCGCCGCCGTCGAGCAGCCGGAACTCGTTACCGACCCGCCACGGCCAGCCGGTGGTGGTGGAGTGCCGCGTCAATGGTGGTGCGCCGCACCGGCACGGTGCTCGAGCGTGACGACCGCACCGGCGAACAGGTGCAGCATTACGAACCAGGCGAGGCCGCGGGTGAGAAGCACGTCGAGCGTCTGGTAGACCGCGCCCTCGGAGTGGGAGTAGTAGCGCAACGCCTCGACGCCGCCGATGAGCAGCGCCGCGGCGGCGATCAGCAACAGCGCCGGGCCGGCGCGCGCGCGGCGGCTGTCGTCGGCGGCCAGGACACCGGGCGGAACGCGCAGCCGCGCGTACCACCAGGCGAGGACCGTGAGCCCGACGGCGGAGCTCAGGTACTGCAGGATGTGGAATACATCGCCCCGGTACCAGCCGAGCGTGAAGCTGTCGTTGAGGACGGGAATGCGCCGCACCGCCCAGCCGTCGGCGTGGGTGAAGGAGTCCCACAGCAGATGCGACCACACACCGATCAGGATCGCGAACGGCGCGAACAGCCACTCGGCGACCCGACGCCTGAAGGGCTCGAGCGCCGTGACACACAGCCAGCGGGCGCGCGCCGGCAGCAGCACCGTGAGCGGCTCGCGCAGCAGCACCGCGCCCGCCAGCAGGACGATGCCGAGCGCCAGATCGACCGTGCACGAGCTGACGAGGCTGTGCGTGTCCAGGCCGAGGCGCAGCGGGTGGCCGCTCGGGCCGAGCGGCAGGTAGTAAGGTACGTCGGGGGTCACGGCGCCGATCGCGAGCGGCGCCCCGCGCAGGAACCTGAGCTTGCGCAGCGGCAGGACGGCGGCCGGGTGAGCCAGGGTGAAGGGCATCGGCGTGCTATCCGGATGGCACGCGGCGCGCCGTCACCGCGATGCGATAGTCCCGCCCCACCCAGTCGCTCGCGGCGCGCCGGAACGTCACGTCGATGGACCGGCCGGCCGCGAGCCGCGCGCTGTCGATCTCGAGCAGATGCAGGCCGAGCGGGTGGGCGGAGGTCTCTTGCTCGCGCACGTCCTGCCAGCCGTCGAGCCCCCAGCGAAACGTGCCCGGTTCGCGCAATGCGAGCGTGAGCGCGCAGCCCTGCGGCAGCGAGCTCGCCGGCGCGTGCTCGCACCAGATCACGCGCCTGAGCGCCGGCCGCTCGCCGCGGTAGCGCTGCCACACGCTCTCCGGCCGGTCGAACGGGCGTTTGAGAGAGCGCGAAATGAGGAGCTTGATGTACTCGGCGTGGGCCCAGACGAGCGGCATCGCACCTCCGGTGGGGCGTCCGGGCGCGAGGCCGCGCGCGGGGATCGGCGCGGCATCCCACACCTGCTCGGGCAGCATGCCGCCCGCGGAAGCCATGCGCACCATGGCCGTGATGAGCGGCAACGGGTCACGCCCCGCCGCGATCTCGTAATGACCGCGCTCGCCGGTGAGCAGCGGCCACGCGCGTCCCCTCCCGGTGCCGTCGTACGCGCTGCCGTCCTCGTGCTCGCCATAGCCGTCGGCGCTGTAGCGGTGCCAACAGGGGCCCGAGGGCGTGTCGACCTTGAGGAGCACGTCCGCCAGACGCACGCTCGCGAGGATCAGCGGATCGTCGGCGCGGCGCAGCCCGAAGCGCACCAGCTGCAGGAAGTCGACGCCGATCTGCTCGGACACCGGCAGCCCGGGGTCCGTGGCCCGATTCTTGACCGCGAGCACCAGGTCGCGTGGACAGCACCGGTCGGTGAGCGCCTCCGGCGGCGCGACCCGTACGTAGTAGCCGGCCACGCCGCAGCGCTTTGCCAGCGGCGTGTCGGCCACCGCGGTCCAGTCCTCGAGTCGCGCATTCCAGTAATCGGCGAAGGCGAGCGCGAGGTCACGCGCGTCCGCGGGCAGGTAAGGCGCTCCCGCGACCAGCGCGGCGATGCACACCGCGAGCGTGAAGGTGTTGAGTCCTGCGTCCTCTTCCCAGCGATCCTGGTCGCTCACCGGTCCGGTGCGCACCAGGAACGAGAGCGCACGCCGCACCATGTCGGCGACCGCGATGCCCGCGAGAGCGTCGCGCTCGCCGAGCGCCGCGGCAAGCAGCACCGGGAAGGCGGCCTCATCGAGCTGGATCCCGGACCAGTAGCCCTTGCCTCCGAGCCACTGGTTCTGATTCCAGTGACCATCGGCATTCTGGGTGGCGAGCAGGTAGCGCAGCGTGTTGTGCGCCTCGTGGGTAGCGCCGACGGCGAGCAGCGCGCCCGCGCACTCGACCAGGTCGCGCGGCCATACGAGGTGGTAGCCCTCGCGCTCCTCGTGCGTGTTGCCCCACGGCACGCTGAGCGAAGCCACCATGGCGCCGGGGTAGGTCTTGTCGCGGTGGCTGCACAGCACCATGGTGGAGGTGCGGAACTGCGTGAGGAGCTCGGCCGGCAGGTCCGCCGGCAGCCTGTCGACCGGCGTGCCGGTGGCGTGCCAGCGCCCCCACGCCATCCGCTGGCGGCTCCAGCTCGCCTCGAAAGGCTCGGCGAGCGCGGTGAGCGCGAGCGTCGCCGCCGAATCGGCGCTGCTGCCGAAGCCGAGCGCGAGCACCGCCTGCTGCGGCAGCTCTCCGAGCAGCGCCACGTTGCCGGGGCCGGCCTCGTCGAACTCCCAGGTCATCGCGCCGTTACGGAAAAAATCCTGCCAGCCGTCGTTCTCGCCCACGTAGCCCGCAGCGCCGCGCGTGAAGGCGTCCGCCTGTGCGGGCGTCGCCGCCGCGAGCGCCAGTCCGAAGGGCCCCTGCTCGGCCCACAGCACCCTGCGGCCGCGGTAGCTCACTACTGCGGCGCGGTTACCATGACCCGTGCCGCCGAGGTGCGGCGCAAGCAGCGCATACGGCTTGAGCGTCGGGTCGCCGCTCAACGTCACTTCGATGAGCAGCACGTCACGATCGTCACCCGGTGTCACGCGCAGCATGAGCTCGAAGCGCGCGTGATGGTGGACGATCTTCACGGCGGGCACTCCCCCATCCGCGAGCTCGACGTCGTGCTTCCACAGCCGCTTGACCTCGACCCAGAACCCGGCGCCGTCGCCGACGATGAAGCCGAGATCGCGGATCTGCGGAATGTCGACCCGCGGGTAGTAGACCTCGTTCACGATGCCGCCGCCGATCGTGAACCACAGGCGCGCCGGACCCAGCGGGCACCCGACTATCTCCTTGTCGCTGCTGCACCAGGTGGGAGCGATCCCGGGGCCTCCTGGGGCCGCGCTCATCTGTGAGCCGCCCTGCTTCGAGGCGCGCGCAGCCGCGCGCCTGTGCGGCGCTGCTGCCACAGGCGCACGCCGCCGACGAAGGCGTTCAAGTTGTCGCCGCGCCGCACGCGGGGCGGCAGCTTCTTCAGCCGCCGCGCATTGCCGCCCCCGAGCACGACGTAGTCGGCCTCGAACGCCGCCTCGAGGTGCGCGATCACCTCGGCGACAGCGTGGCGCCACTTAGGCGTACCCAGCCGCCGGCGGCCGCGCTCGCCGAGATAGTCCTCGAAGGTGCGCCCGTGGCGGTAGGGCATGTGGCCGATCTCGGTGGGCTCGACCACCCCGTCGATGATCAGCGTCGCGCCGAGCCCGGTGCCGAGTCCGAGAAACAGCATGCGTCCACCCCGATAGCTGCCGATCGCCTGCATGGCGGCATCGTTCACGATGCGCACCGGTTTGCCGAAAGCTGCCGCGAAGTCGAAGCCCATCCAACCCGCGCCGAGATTGTGCGGCTCGGCGGCGATGCGCCCGCGGAACACCAGGCCCGGGTAGCCGATCGATACGGCGTCCCAGGAAAGCCCGCGGGCGCGCTTCAGCACCTTGCGTGTCATGCGCTCAGGTCCCAGCCGGGGTCCGGAGGGAAAGCGGAAGATCCTGCCGCGGGCATCGATGCGGAACTTGATGTGGGTGCCCCCGACGTCTATCACGAGGAGGTGGCGGGGCACGCGGCGCCCCGAGGCGGTCCGGTTCCCTGGCATCCGCAGATTGTGCGGTGCGGTGTATGCGCGTGTAAACCACAGGCCGCGTTTGTGCATCTATCTTGCGAGCGGCGCTGCGTCACCGCGCAAGAATGGAAGGGTTCATATGGCTCGGCCACAGCTGTGCGCCGCCGCCCTGGCTGCGCTGGTACTCGGTGCCGCCGGCGCCGCCCGCGCCGCGGACGGCGACTCCATCTCCACGGTCATGGGCTCGATCACGGTGAGCGCCGGCGAGCACCGCGGGGATCTCTCGACCGTCAACGGCTCGATTCAGGTCGGTGAGAACGCGGTCGTCGGCCACGCGCACACCGTCAACGGCAGCGTCACGCTCGCAGCGCGCGCGAGCGCCGGGGACGTCAAGACCGTCAACGGAGCCGTGCGCCTCGATGACGGCGCGCAGGTCAGCGGGAGCGTACATACGGTCAACGGCGCACTGTCGCTCGACAAGGGAGCCGGCGTCACCGGCGTGCTCACCAACGTGAACGGCACGATCCGCGTCAGCGGCGCGCACGTCGGGGGTGATGTGCAAACCGTCACCGGCGGCATCGAGATAGGCCCCGACGCGCACGTGGATGGCGGCGTGATCGTCCGCAAGGAGCACTCGAGCGACTCTGACTCTCGCCGTCCACAGCGCATCGTCATTGGTCCGGGCTCGGTCGTGAAGGGCACTTCGAGATTCGAACGCCCGGTGGAGCTCTACGTGAGCGACCGGGCGACGATAGGACCGGTCGAGGGAGCGACCCCCGTCAGATTCAGCGGCGATCATCCGCCGGGATGACCGCGCGTGCGAGGTCCCTCAGCGCGATAGTTAGGCACTTGCCTAACTATCGCGCCGGAGACCCTCATGCGCTCGCCCCCGCAGGGTGCCGGCCAGGGGCAGCCCGGCAATAAAGAGCGGCCGGAGCGTAACGATCCGGCCGCCCGGCGCCCGTCACCGGGCGCACTCACCGGTGATCTAGCGCGAGGCGCTGACCCCAGCCGCCGCGGAGCCGTCGCCCGAGCCCGCGACCGATGCGCTGCCCGGCGTCGCGCTCGCGCCGCCGGCTGCCGATCCGCCGAATCCGGCCTGCGCGGTCGGTCCGCGGGGCTGCTGCGCCGGGTTGCCGGTCGCCGACGGCTTAGTGGCGCCGGAGGGCTTGCCGGTTGCGGAGGGCCTGCCGGCAGAGGACGGCTGGCTGCCCGGGTGGCTGCCTGGCTGGTTGACGGCTCTGGCGCCGGTGGCGGGAGCCGCGCCCATCGCGGCATCGCCCTGGCCCGCGGCCATGCCGGCGACCGTCGATCCCTCACCAAGGCCCGTGCCCGCTGCGGCGCGTCCCCCAGCCACACCGGCGGCTGCAGCGCCGCGGCTCGTGTCTATCGTCGAGTCGGCGGCACCGCGCCCATCCGCGGCAATCCGCGTGCCGGCGTGCGCGCCCGCCTCCGAGCCCGTCTTCAGCGCACCCGCGGCTGAAGTGCGCGCCGCGCCGCTCTCGCGCGTCACAGCGCCCGTGCGGGCGGCAGCGTGTGCTCGCCCGAATTCGCTTACCTGAGCGCCGCCGAACGGGCTCCCGAAGCCGCCGGCTGCACCGCCGCGCAAGGCACCGCCCAGTAACTGCGCGTGCACCGGCACGGCCACGGCAGACAGCAACACAACCGCGGCGCTCGCGAAAAGATGATTCGCTCTCATGGTCGTCTCCTCTCGAGGCCGCGGCCAATCCGCGACCTTTCAGGGAGTACTACGACCGGGCAGCGCGGATTCTTCCCTCCGCGCACGGCTGGCTGCCTTTGACTTATTGCTGCCCGAGAGCCAGTGACTGCGGCGGCGCGAGCCCGGCGCCCACCACCCCATAGCCGTAGGCCGGATCGGGGCCGGGTGCGCCGGGATGGAGCGCCTGCCGCTCGAGAGCGCCGAGCGCCTCTTCCGCCCCAGCCTTGTCGGGCGAGCGCAGGGCTTGCGCCAGGAGGCCCGCAACGAGCGGCGCGGCGAAGGACGTGCCGCGCACGGGTGCATAGCCCCGCGGCGTCCGCGCCGCCGACATGTCAGCCCCGGGGGCGGCCAATTTGACCTGCGGACCGCGCTCCGCCTCGGGCAACACCCGGTGCCGCACGTCGACGGCGGTGACGCCCACCACGCCCGGCCAGGCAGCCGGATACAAAGGCGGCGCCGCCGGTCCGTCGTTGCCGACCGCGGCGACGACCAGGTAGCCGCGTGCGACCGCGCCCGCAACGACGCTCTCGAGCGTTCGATTGGCAGGTCCCACCAGGCTCACGTTGATCACCGGCACCTGCTCGTGCATGAGCCAGGCGAACGCCTCGGCGACCTCGTCGACGGCGCCGCCTGTCGGACGCCCGCAGAAGACGTCGGCGGCATAGAGCTCGGCCCCTGGTGCGGCGCCCCGAAACTTACCCGCGTGTCCTGCCAGGAGCGAGGCGACGGCGGTGCCGTGAACGGCCGGCAGCTGCCCGCCGGCGCAGCCATGCGCGTGAATCGTCACGGCCGCGAGCGCCGCGTGGTGCCCATCGACGCCGTCGTCGATCAGTCCCACGCGCACCGCGGCCCGCTGTCCCGCGCCCGCAGCCGGCGATGCGCGAGGGGCGGGCGACGGCGCCGCCTCCGCGGCCGATAGCCCACCGCTCGGGAGATACACGTGATTGAAGTCGTAGCTGCCGGCAGGGTCGATGCTCTCGAGCCGCGCCAGGGAGCGTGCGGTGTCATCCGGGGCGCGCAGCACCACGATGCGCGCGCCGAGCTCGTCGAGCACGCGCTCGCGCACTACGGTGTAGCCCGCGGCGAGCGCCAGCTCGAGTGCGCCCGGCTGCGGGGCGAAGGCGAGCAGCTCCCCGCGCACGATCGGCGCACCATGCGGGTCCGCCTCGAGCACGTCGCGGTGCCGCCGCAGCAGCTCGCGGATGCGCTGCGCTCGCAGCTCGCGCAGGCTCCCGGGACTGAGCTCACCGAGCGCCGCCGCCGCCTCGCCCGTCAGCGGCGGCAGCCCCACCGCCGGCAGCGCCGGAGCACCGATGGGAGGCAGGCTCGGGAGGCGTACGGCAGGCAGCCCCACCTGCGCCGCGGCCTGCGCAGCGGTACACAACAGGAGCCCGCCGAGCAGCACATTGCGCACCGCGGCACCTTAATTCAATGTGGCTGCGCGGGGAACAAATGGAAGAAAATCGCTTCCATGAGCGTAGTGCCGGCATAGAGCGCACACCGTGCAGGAGCTGCGCACCGGGTTGGTCGAGCTGCTGCCGCGGCTGCGCCGTTTTGCACGCGTGCTCACCCGCGATGCTCACGACGCCGACGACCTGGTGCAGACCGCCATCGAGCGGGCGCTCGCGCACGCCGGACAGTTGCGCGCGGACGCGCCGCTCGCCGGCTGGATGTTTGGCATCGTGCGTCATGCGTGGATCGACGAGCAGCGCGCACGCGGCCGTCGCGGGCGGCTGTTCGCCGTCGCGGAGTCGGGCGAAGAGGTCGCGGACCCATCGCACGGTGCGCCGCTCGAGACGCTCGCGGTTCAGGATGCCGTGGCACGGCTGCCCGAGGAGCAGCGCCTGGCGGTGGCGCTGGTACTGGTGGAGGGACTTTCGTACAAGGAGGCGGCGCACATCATGGAGGTGCCGATCGGAACACTGACGAGCCGCCTGGCGCGCGCCCGTGAGGCGCTGCAGGCGATGCTCGGTGAGCGCGGCGGAGCGTAAGCGGATGACTTTCAGCGACGAGACCCTCAACGCGTACGTGGACGGCGAGCTGGATGCCGCGACGCGTGCGATGCTCGAGGCGGCGATGGCCACCGATCCGCGGCTCGCCGAGCGCATCGCCCGCCAGCGTGCGCTGCGGGAGCGGGTGCGGGACGCGTTCGCGCCGTCGCTCACGGAGCCCGTGCCGGAACGGCTGCTCGCCAGCGTGCGCGGCGCGCCCGCCGCGACGCGGGCCGGCAACGTGATCCCGTTCGAGGTGCGGCCCCGGCCGCGCTGGTCGTGGCCGCAATGGGGCGCGATCGCCGCGAGCCTCATCGTTGGCATGCTGCTCGGACCACTGCTGCGGCCGTCCGCTCCGCAGGCCCCGCTCGAGACGAGCGGCGGCCGCGTGCTGGCGAGCGGCACGCTCGCGCGCGCGCTGTCACAGCAGCTGGCGAGTGCCCAGCCGCGCAGCGCGCCGGTGGCGATCGGCGTCAGCTTCCGCGCCAGGAGCGGTGGTTACTGCCGTACCTTCGTGCTGCACGAGACGCACTCCCTCGCCGGGCTGGCATGCCGCGAGGGGCCGGCGTGGGTGGTGATGGCGCTCGCTCAGAGCGAGGCGCGGGGCAGCGGCGGCGGCTATACCCAGGCGGGCTCCACCCTGCCACCCGCCGTGTCGCGCACGCTCGATGAGCTGATCGCGGGCGAGCCGCTCGACGCGGCCGGCGAGGCCGCGGCGCGCGCCCACGGCTGGAACCCCTGAGGCACTGGCACCGCCGGCGGCGGCGCGCTCTCAGACCCCGAAGAAAGCCGCGAGACGTGCTCGCGCCGCGAGGCCCGCGGCGAGGGTGGTGCAATTGACGACCGCGAGGCGGAAACCCCCGGGCGGCATGGCATGGGCGGCCGCCGGGCGGTCTTCGTGGAAGGTGATCTGCACGCTGGCGACGTGCGGCATGCGCCGCACGTCCGCGACCAGCTGCGGCGGTGGGTGCCGATACTCCCGTCCGTGGGGGCCGAACAGCGCGACGCTGTAGCCGGTGCGGCGCTCGCTGCCCGCCAGCGTCCAGGCGCCGTCCCGGTAGAGTCCGACCACTGCATCGAGCCAGCCCGCCTCGTAGAGATCCGGCCACTGGTCGGCAACCCGCAGGTGGGCCTCGATGATGCGGTTGCCGATGGTCTCGGCGTTGAACATGCCGGTGTAGCCGGCGAGGTGCCGCGCCACCCAGGCATGCAGGTAGTCGGCGAGCGAGTCGCGGCGCCCAGCCTCGATCGTCCAGTAGTCGAAGGTGCCGCCGACGCCCGGCACGCCCAGGCAGTGGCGCAGCCAGCGCATCTGCCCGCGCTCGACCACCACGTCGGTGCTCACGTGATCGCCTTCGAGGAACGGCATCCAGAAGTGCCCCGCGGTCTCCTCGCGCTCGTAAGTGGCAAGGTCGGGCAGTACGCGGCTGCCGACTCCCATGCCGTGCAGGTTGATGATCGGCTTCGAGAACACCGGGAAAGACGCGGGCCGCACTCCGTGCGGCGCGCAGGCGAGACCCTGCGATTCGGCGACCGTGAGCTTGTTGTAAACCCAGCGGTACGCCGGGTACCACTGGTACGCATCCGGATCCTCGGTGGGAATACGCACGTCGGCCGGGCAGGCGACGCCCTCGAAGTACTGCAACCTCCAGGGATCGGCCTCGCAGAAGGGCACGGCCGCGCAGAACCTCAGAAGAGTCCGGTGATGCGGCCGCTGTCGTCGACGTCGATGGTGTTCGCCGCCGGCACCTTCGGCAGCCCCGGCATGGTCATGACGTCGCCGCAGATCATGACGATGAACTCCGCGCCGGCGGCGAGCCGCACCTCGCGGATGTTGACCACGTGGTTGTCGGGCGCGCCACGCAGCTTCGGGTCGGTGGAGAAGGAGTACTGCGTCTTGGCGACGCACACCGGGTAGTGGCCGTAGCCGGCATCCTGCAGCTGCTTGATCTGCGTCCGTATCTTGCTGTCCGCGGTGATCTCGCTGGCGTGATAGATCCTGGTGGCGATCGCCTTCATCTTGTCCCACAAGGTCGCACTGTCCTCGTAGACGAAGTGGAACCTGCTGGGCTGATCGCACAGCCGCACCACCTCGCGCGCCAGCTCGAGCGCGCCCTTGCCGCCTTCGGCGAAGTGGGTCGCACCGATGACGCGCACGCCGTGCGCAGCGCCGCGCTCGGTGAGCAGCCCGATCTCGGCGTCCGTATCCTCGGCGCGGCGGTTGACCGCGACCGCGCACGGCAGGCCGTAATGGTTGACCACGTTGTCGATATGGCGCTCGAGGTTCACCGCGCCCCGCTCGAGCGCGGCCAGATTCTCGGTCTTGAGATCGGCGAGCTCGACGCCGCCGTGGTACTTCAAGGCGCGCACCGTGGTGACGATGACCGCGGCGCTCGGCCTCAGGCCAGACTTGCGGCACTTGATGTCGACGAACTTCTCCGCCCCGAGGTCGGCGCCGAACCCGGCCTCGGTCACGACGTAATCGGCGAGCTTGAGCGCGGTGCGCGTGGCGATCACCGAGTTGCAGCCGTGTGCGATGTTGGCGAAGGGGCCGCCGTGGATGAAGGCCGGGTTGTTGGCGAGCGTCTGCACCAGATTCGGCGCCAGCGCGTTCTTCAGCAGCGCCGTCATGGCACCGTGCGCCTTGAGGTCACGGGCGCGTATCGGCTGCTGGTCGGCGCGGTAGCCGACCACGATGTTGCCGAGGCGCTCCTTGAGGTCGGCGAGGCTCGAGGCGAGACACAGTATCGCCATCACCTCGGAGGCGACCACGATGTCGAAGCCGTCCTCGCGCGGCACGCCGTTGGCGGTGCCGCCGAGCCCGATGACGATGTTGCGCAGCGCGCGATCGTTGACGTCGACCACGCGCCGCCAGGTGACGCGGCGCACGTCGAAGCCGAGCTGGTTGCCCTGATAGATGTGATTGTCGATGATCCCGGCGAGCAGGTTGTTGGCGAGCGCGATGGCGGCGAAGTCGCCGGTGAAGTGCAGATTGATGTCCTCCATGGGCACCACCTGCGAGTAGCCACCCCCGGCGGCGCCGCCCTTGACGCCGAACACCGGGCCGAGCGCCGGCTCGCGCAGGCATAGCATCGCGCGCTTGCCGAGCAGGCTGAGCGCATCCCCGAGCCCGACGGTCGTCGTGGTCTTGCCCTCGCCCGCCGGCGTCGGCGAGATGGCGGTCACGAGCACCAGCTTGCCGTCCGGACGGCCGGCGAGCTGCGCCACATAGTCGAGCGCCACCTTGGCCTTGTAATGCCCGTAGGGCTCGAGGCTCTCGGGCGGAATCCCCAGCCGCTCGCGCGCCAGCTCCTCGATGGGGCGCATGCGGGCGCGCTGTGCGATCTCGATGTTGCTGGGAAAGGGAGCGGTGGCGGCGGCCGGCGTGCTGGACATGGCGTGGACGGGCTTTCCTTGAGTCAAGAGCCCGACATGCTACCAGAGGCGCGGCCACCGTTCGCCTTACCAGCGAGCCCCTCGTTACAATCGCTCAAACGGTCGGCGCGGGAAGTGCGGCAATGCTGTGGCTCAAAGCCTTCCACGTTGTCTTCGTGGTCACCTGGTACGCGGGGCTGTTCTACCTGCCGCGCCTGTTCGTCTATCACGTCGCGACCACGGAGCCACCGGGCCGCGCGCGCTTCGAGCTCATGGAGCGGCGGCTGTACGCGATCATGTCGATCGGCGCCGCCGGTACGCTGCTGTTCGGAGTCGCGATGATCGTCGCGGCGCCCGCCTACCTCGCCTTCGCGTGGCTGCGCGTGAAGCTGCTGCTGGTAGTGGCGCTGCTCGGTTACCACCACTGGTGCCGGCGGCTGATGCGTCAGCTGGCGGCCGGCAGCGCTCGCTCGCAGCGCTGGTACCGGTTCTTCAACGAGGTGCCGGGGCTGCTGCTGATCGCCATCGTGGTGCTCGCGGTCGTGAAGCCCTGAACGCCTACCAGATACGCACGCGATCCTCAGGTTTGAGGTAGAGCTTGTCGCCTGGCTGCACGCCGAACGCCTCGTACCAGGCGTCGATGTTCGGCAGCGGTCCGTTGACGCGGAAGCGGTCCGGGCTGTGCACGTCGGACATCACCAGCTCGCGCAGCGCGCCGTCACGGTACTTGCTGCGCCACACCTGCGCGTAGGCGAGGAAGAAGCGCTGCGCGCCGCTCAAGCCGTCGAGCAGCGGCGCCGGCGCGCCGTGCAGCGAGATGCGGTAGGCCTCGTAGGCCATGTTGAGCCCGCCGAGATCGCCGATGTTCTCGCCGATCGTGTTGGCGCCGTTGACCTTCAGGCCGGGTAACGCCTCGAACGAAGAGTACTCGTGGATCAGGCGCACGGTGCGCGCGGTGAATACCCGCGCGTCCTGCGGCGTCCACCAGTCCTCGAGCCCGCCGTCGGGTCCGAACTTGCGGCCCTGATCGTCGAAGCCGTGGCCGATCTCGTGACCGATCACCGCGCCGATGGCGCCGAAGTTGACGGCGGCATCGGCGTTGGGATCGAAGAACGGCGGCTGCAGGATCGCCGCCGGGAACACGACTTCGTTGTTGGAAGGGTTGTAGTAGGCATTGATGTCCTGCGGGTTCATCTGCCATTCGGCGCGGTCCACCGGCTTGTTGAGGCGCGCCACCTGGTAGTTCCAGTGCCACTCGGCCGCGCGGCGCACGTTGCCGAGCAGGTCATCGCGGCGGATCACGAGCGCGGAGTAATCCTTCCATTCGTCCGGATAGCCGATCTTGAGCGTGAAGGTTGCGAGCTTCTCGTGGGCACGCGACTTGGTCGCGGTGGTCATCCAGTCGAGCCCGTCGATCCGCTCATTGAGCGCGGCCAGCAGGTCCCCCACCAGCGCGAGCATCTTGACCTTCGACTCGGGCGGGAAGTAACGCGCCACGTACAGCCGCCCCACCGGCTCGCCGAGCGCCGCATCGACGTCATCCACCGCACGCTTCCAGCGCTCGCGCTGCTCGGGCTGACCGCGCAGCGCGCCGCCGTAGAACGCGAAGTGCGCCGCATCGAAACGCCGCGGCAGGTAGGACGCATGAGCGCTCAGGTAGTGAAAGGTGAGCCACGCCTGCAGCGTCGCCACCGGCGTGCGGCCGAAGAGCTGGGCGAGATCGCGGATGGCGCCGAGCTCTGCCAGCACCAGCTCCTGCCGCGCGCCGAGCCCGGCGGACTCGAGAAACGCCGCCCACGGAAATCCCGGCGCCAGGCTGAGCAGCTGTTGCCGCGTGCGCGGGTTGTAGGTGGCCTCCACGTCGCGCCGCTTCTCGATCGGCCACTGGACCTTCGCCGCGGCCGTCTCCAACGCCATGATGTCGCGCGCCCTGGCGGCGGCGTCCGCGCTGCCGCCGAGCGTGAGCATGGCGGCGACGTAGGCGACGTATTTATCGCGCAGCGCGCGCAGCTGCGGGTCGTCCTTGAGATAGTAGTCACGGTCCGGGAGCCCCAGGCTCGATTCGCTGATCACTACCGCATAGCGATCCGGGTTGCGCAAATCCGCCGGCAGGTCGAGGTCGAACAGCGAAGCGAATCCCGGCTGCCCGAACAGGCGCGCCAACGCATCGCGGGTGGTGGCGTCGGCGATGCGCTTGAGATCCGCCTGCGCGGGCGCGAGCCCGTTGGCCTCGATCGCCTCACTGTCCATGAAGCTCGCGTAGTAGTCGCCGATCTGTTGCGCGGGCGTGCCGGCGGCCGGGTGCGCCGCGGCTGCCGCCTCGATGAGCGCGCGGACGCGCTCCGTGGAGAGCTCCTCGAGCGTGTTGAAAGGCCCGTAGCTCGAATGGTCGGGCGGGATGACGAAGCTCCCGTACCAGGCGCCGTTCGCGTAGGCGAAGAAGTCGTCCCCCGGCCGCACGCTGCGATCGCCCGCGGAAAGGTCGAGGCCGCAATCGCCGATGGCCGCCCGCGTTGCCGGCGCGGCAGCCGGTGCGACAGCCGGTGCGGGTGCAGCGGCCGCCGCTTCCGGCTCCGGCTGGGCGGTGGGGGCAGCGGCGATAACGGGCACGGGACTCTCCCTGGAGGGCCTGGCGGCAAGAGCCGCGACGGCGGCGAGCGCCGCCAGCCCCAACAATGATCTCATCGGACAGGCACCTTCAGCGGGGGAAGGGCCGCATCATACGGCAGCGCCGTCCCACTCGCGCACCAGGTCGCGCCATTCGCCGCGCGGAACGCTCGGCTTGCCGGCATCGGTGCCGACATAGAGAAACCCGACGATCACCTCGCCCGGGCCGAGGCCGAGCGACTGCCTGACCTGCGCGTCGTAGGCCGCGCCGCCGGTCTTCCACATGGCGTTGTAACCGAGCGCCAGCGCCGCGAGCATGATGTTCCCGGCCGCGACTCCCGCCGAGAGCGTCTGCTCGATGGGCGGAACCTTTTTCACCGCCTCGTTCACGTGCGCCGCGACCACGATGATCATGGGTGCGCGGAACGCCTTGTCGCGCTCGCGCTGCAGCGACTCCGCGCTCGAGGCGGGCTGGCTGCGCGCCAGGTGGCCGGCGAGCAGCTCGCCGAAACGCGCGCGCGCCTCGCCTCGCACCACGAGGAACCGCCACGGACGCAGCCGTCCGTGATCGGGCGCGCGCACCGCGCTTGCGAACATCAGCTCGAGTGCGCCCGTATCGGGTGCGGGTTCCGTGAGCGCGGTCGCCGAGCGGCGCGTCACCAGAGTATCTATGGCTTGCATTGCGCCATTGTCGCAGACTTGAGCGCCGTGCTGCCCGTCTCCGAAGCCTGCGAGCGCAACAAGGGGCCGATCCTCGCGGTGCTCGCCACCGAGCTCGCCGCCAGCTGCTCGGTGCTCGAGATCGGCAGCGGCACGGGCCAGCACGCGGTGCATTTCGCGCGTCATCTCCCCCATCTCAGCTGGCAGCCCACCGAGGTCGGCGCAGAGCTCGGTCCGCTCAGCGAACGCATTCACCTCGAGGGCCCGCCGAACCTGCGCCCCGCCGTGGCGCTCGACGTGCGTACCCAGCCGTGGCCGTGCGGACGAGTGGACGCGGTATTCAGCGCCAATACGCTCCACATCATGGCGTGGGACGCGGTGGAGGATTTCTTCCGCGGCATCGGCAGCGTGCTCACCGCCGCGGGGGTGGTCTGCATCTATGGACCGTTTCGTTATCACGGCGGCTACACGAGCGCCAGCAACGCGGAGTTCGATCGCTTCCTGCGCCGGCGCGATCCCTCGAGTGGCATCCGTGATTTCGAGGCACTGGACCGCCTCGCCTCCGCCCAGGGCCTGGTGCTCGCCGCCGACCACGCCATGCCGGCCAACAACCAGACCCTGGTATGGCGCCGCCGCCGCGCGGAGTAGAGTGCCCGTCATGGAGCTGCTGACGCCCGAGGAGCTGCGTGCCGCGATCCGCACGATCGCCGACTATCCGAAGCCGGGCGTCAAGTTCCGCGACATCACGACACTGCTGCGCGACGGGCGCGCCTTTCACAGCGTGGTGGAGCTGCTCGCGCGGCCATGGCTCGCGGCCGGCGTCAACCGTATTGCCGGCATCGAGGCGCGCGGCTTCATACTCGGCGGCGCGCTCGCCGAGCGCCTCGGCGCGGGCTTCGTGCCCATACGCAAGAAAGGCAAGCTCCCGCACGCGACGGTACGCGTGGCCTATTCGCTCGAGTACGGTCTCGACGAGATGGAGATGCACCGCGATGCGGTCGGCGCCGGTGAGGACATCATCCTGGTGGACGATCTGATCGCCACCGGCGGCACGGCCCTTGGGGCGGTGCAGCTGCTGCGCTCGCTCGGCGCGCGCGTGCTGGCCGGTTGCTTCATCGTCGATCTCCCCGATCTCGGCGGCGCGGCGAAGTTGGCGGCTCTCGGCGTGCCCATGACCGCCCTCGTCTCCTTTCCCGGACACTGAGCGATTCAGGTGCCGTTCAGACTAAATTAGTCTTATATATCAAGGTGATATGAAGCACCCGACCACAACATTACTTTGCGGTCATATGAGCCTTGTACGCGGGGAATCCTGTGATAATACGCCCGCCTTGGCGCTTGCTGCGCACTCACACAATATCCTTCTGGAGACCACATCGATGTTCAAGAAGCTCATTCCCGTCATTGCGCTCGCCCTGATTGCCGGCCCGGCATTCGCCCTGGGGAATCCGCCGGCCTCGGCTCCCGCTGCTGCCGCGTCGTCCACCGCGGACACGTCGAAGGACACCGCGAAGGACAAGCATAAGAAGAAGCACCACAAGAAGTCCGAGAAGAGCGGCGAGAAGAGCGAGTCGTCCTCGTCCACTCCGCCGAAGTAAACATTTCCGTTGACCTTGAGGAGCCCCGCCGCGAAAACGGCGGGGCTTCTTGCTTTCCGGGGGACGGCGCCGCGCACCCGGGCGGCGGGGCTTGCAGGGCGGCCCAAACGGGTTCAAATTCTCCCCCATGGACGGGGAGCAACAGGCCGCAATACATCAGGCGCTGATTTCCGTACAACATGCCGTCACGAGCATGACATTCCCGATCTGCGATCAGCAGGACCTCATCGAGGCCATCGATAGCGTCGAGGAGCAGCTGCGCACGAGCCACCCGAACCTCGCGCTCATGTGCCGCTTCCTCAACTCCATCGCGCGCAGCCTGCGGGCGCAGCCGGAGGCGCGCGACACGTGCCTCATGATCGAGGATGCCATCGGCCGGGCGGGCATGCCGAGCACCTGGCAATCGGGAATCTGAGCTGAGCCTGGCGCCGCTGCGCCCTGCGAGGCGCACGGCGGGAACTGACCTTACCTGCCCGCGCGGGCCTGAGGGCGTCGTGCCCGGTCCGGTTGCGTAGGCCGCGCGGCGCATTCTAAGTTGGGGACCGATGATCGCGCCGCTCACCCAGGTCCTGCTGCTGCTCGCCGGCTCGGTTTTCCTCGTGACGCTCGCGCGGCGTCTCGGCCTGCCGACCACCCTCGCCTATCTCGTTCTCGGGCTGCTGCTCGGCCCGCACACCCTGGCTGTGGTGTCGGACTCGGGCACGACACGCCTGCTGGCCGAGCTCGGCGTTGCGTTCCTGCTGTTCACCCTCGGACTGGAGTTCTCGCTGCCGCGCATGCTGGCGATGCGCGGCGAGGTATTCGGCCTCGGAGCGCTGCAGGTCGCGGCCACCGGTGGCATAAGCGCGCTCATTGCCCACCGCCTCGGCGTCGGCTGGTTGCCCGCGATCGTGCTGGGTGGCGCGGTGTCGATGAGCTCGACCGCGATCCTGCTGCAGCAGCTCACCGAGCGCGCCGAGCTCAACCGCACGCACGGCCGGCTCGCCTTCAGCATGCTGCTGTTCCAGGATCTGGCGTTCGTGCCGTTCCTCGCGCTCGCGGCGGCGCTCGCTCAAGGCGCCGGCCACTTCAACCTCGGCGAAAGCCTCGTGGCCGTGTTCGGCGGCGTGCTGTCGATCGTGGCGGTGCTGGCTGCGGGCCGCTGGCTGCTGCGCCCTCTGTTTCACGAGATCGCCCACAGCCGGCTGCGCGAGCTGTTCACGCTCACGGTGCTGCTGGTGGCCCTCGGGTCGGCCTGGGCGTCGCACGTCGCGGGGCTGTCGTTCGCGCTCGGCGCATTCCTCTCGGGCATGATGCTGGCCGAGACGGAATACCGGCACCAGATCGAGGCGGTCATCCGCCCGTTCCGCGACATACTGCTCGGCCTGTTCTTCATCTCGGTCGGCATGCTGCTCGATCTGCACCTGCTGGCGCGCGAGCTGCCGCTGGTATCGGCGCTGCTCGTGACGATGGTGCCGCTCAAGGCGGTGATCGCGGCGCTCGTTGCCCGCCCCTTCACCACCTCGCGTTTCAAGGCGCTGCGCACCGGCATCGTCATCTCGATAGGCGGTGAGTTCGGCGTCGCGCTGTGCACCATCCTGCTCGAAGCCGGCCTGGTGCCGGAGCGGATCGGCGAGCCGCTGGTGGTCGCGATCGTGCTGTCGATGGTGCTCTCGCCGGTGATCCTCAACAACAACAAGCGCGTGGCGCGGTCGCTGCTCAACGAGCATGGGCCCGTCGCCACCGCCAGCGAGCGCGAAGACGCCGCCACCGGCGGCATCGCCCGGCGCGAGCACGTGATCCTGTGCGGCTTCGGGCGCGTCGGCCAGAACGTGGCGCGCGTGCTCGAATCGCAGGGCTTCGAGTACATCGCGCTCGATCTCGATCCGGCGCGCATCCGCGCCGCACGCCAGGCGGGAGATCCGGTGATATTCGGCGACTCATCCGACGAGGAGCTGCTCGCCAAGGCGGGCCTCGGCACGGCGAGCGCGCTGGTCATCAGCTTCTCGGATCCGGCGACCTCGATCGGCATCCTGCGCAGCGTGCGCCGCTTGCGCCCCGACGTGCCGGTGCTGGTGCGCACCGCCGATGATTCCCGCCTCAGGGAGCTGCAGGCGGCCGGTGCCACCGACGTCGTGCCCGAGACCTTCGAGGCGAGCCTGATGCTGGTGTCGCACGTGCTGATGCTGCTGCACGTGCCGGTGTCGCGCGTGGTGCACGCCATGAGCGAGATCCGCAGCAGCCGCTACGCGGTGCTGCGCAACATCGTGCGCCGCGGCGATGCGCGCCCGCCCGACGAGCTGGGCGAGCACCGCGAGGAGCTCAAGTCCGTGGTGGTGCCGCCGGGCGCCTGGGCGGTGGGGCGTACCCTCGATGAAGTGCGCGGCCGGGGTGTCGAGGTGACCTTCACGGGTGTGCGGCGTCAGGGAATTCTCGGGCGCGAGCCGGCCGCGGGCACCGTGCTGCACGAGGGCGACATCGTGGTCATCTACGGCCAGCCCGACGACCTCGAGCGCGCCGAATCGGTGCTGCTGGCGGGGTGATCGCTACGCGACTCAGGTCCGCAGAGCGCGCGGAGCCGCATGCTCGCTCGCAGTCCCGATGCGTTCGTACTCGGAAACGACCTGTGCGCCGAGGAGCAGACAGGTCGCTGCAACATCGAGACTTGCGAGCACCACTATAGCCGTCGTGAGCGACCCATAGACCAAGCTGATCTGCGACAGGGTCGCGAAGTACCAGTTCAGGAGCTGGCGAACGACCTCCCAGAGTGCCGTCGCAGTAACGGCACCGATCAGAGCATGGCGCCACGACGGCGGTCCAACCGGCATGACGAGGTAGATCGACGTGGCCACGAATATCTCGCCGCTAACCCCCAATAGATACAGCAGCACTCCAGAGGCACCAACGAGCGGCCAGCTGCGGCCGAAGACGTGGATGGAGCCCGCACCGATTGTCCCGATGAATCCGGACACCAGCGTCATCAACAGCAGTCCGGTGCCGAGGAAGACGATAAAGCAGTAGGGAATGATGGCCGATACCAGAAAGTGGCGCCGCCGGCTGACGACCCGGTGGAGAAAGATGACGGACATCGCGTTTTCCAGGACCGTGAAAGCCAGAGCGCTGGAAAGAATCATCGTCCCGAGCAGCACCCAGCCGAGCGCCCCACGGCGATCGAGGAAGCGAGCCAGCTCGGCAACCACGGTCGTGGATTGACCCGGAATGAGCCAGCGGAGATAGCGCCCGACGGTAGCTAGTAGCGTGTCACGATCGACAATCTCGGACAGGCCAATAATCACCAGGATCAGCAGCGGTACGATGGATAGCAGCGTGTAATAGGCGACAGCGCCCGCCAGGAGCAACGCCTGGTTCGCGCGGAAGGCACGCAGCACGCGCCAGGCAAAAGCTCCGGGATGGCTGACGACGTACGAGGCTCGTCCACCCGAGGTCCGCATGACTGTGAAGGAAACGCCAAGGCGGCCGCGGACGAGTCCTCGCCCGCGGCGCCCTGCAGCGATCAGAAGTCCACTACTGGACCGCGATCGTCGTGACCTTCTTCGGTTCCAGCTTCGGAACGTGGATGGTCAGCATTCCATCCTTGTATTCTGCTTTGATCGCGTCTGCATCGATCACATCGGGCAGTGCAAAGCTCCGCTCGAAGTTCCCGTAGTACGTCTCAACCCTGTGGAACTTCTCGCCCTTCTGCTGTTCCTTCTGGCGGCGCTCGCCCTTCAGCGTGAGCATGCCGTCCTCGTATGTGACTTCCACGTCCTCTTTCTTCACGGCCGGCAGAGCAGCCCGGATCAGATATTCGTCATCTGTCTCGCTGATATCAGCCGTCGGCGACCAATCCTGATATTCCCCGCCCGCCAGCGAGGGCCGGCCGAACAAGCCCGGGAATGGATTGAAGAGATTCATCGCCTCGAACGGTTCCCAACGAACGAGATTCATAAAGCCCTCCTTTTTTGCCCTTATTACCGAGCTTTTTTTACTCGTCAGCAGTGCCGCCTTGTAGTCGCACGAGTACCTATTGAGACAAGGGCGCTGGTTAGGTCGCTGCTCGGAGGTCTCTTTCCGGCGCTGCGCGCGGGGCGCCTGCCGCCATCCGAGGCGCTTCGAGTCCAATGGCTGGCCGGTGAGTGCTCCCAAAGCTTCTCCATCGGCCACTTGGAGCCAATCGGCCTGGGGGGCTACGATGCCGGCTAGCGGACATTCCTCCGTTGGCTATTCAAGAATAAAAAGGCCCAGAGTCCCGAGGTCGATGAGATATCGAGCCGTGTCCGCTATCGCCCGCCATACAACAGAGCAAGGTGTGTCATGAGACTACTGCTACCGACGATCCTCACGCTCGTAGGTGTTGCTACGTTCAGTCATGTGTCTGCCGAGTCCCCGCCACCGAAATCTGTGCTTGTCACGGGCGCTAGCACGGGTATCGGAAACAAGATCGCCGAGCGGCTCGCTGCCGACGGCTACTTCGTCTACGCCACGGCGCGCAAGCCCGAGGACTTGAAGGCGCTTGGCGCCATAAAGAACGTACAGGCGCTGCGGCTCGATGTGACTCACCCGGAGGACATTGCCGCAGCTCTTGAAACCATCACCAAGGCGGGCCGTGGTCTCTATGGGTTGGTCAACAACGCGGGGATTGCGACCGTTGGCTCGCTTGCCGACATGAAGTTTGAAGAGTACGAGCTGGTGATGGATGTGAACGCGGCTGGCCCGATAAGAATGATCAAGGCGTTCGAGCCACTGATCATCGAGCAGAAAGGACGCATCGTTAACATCGGATCGATATCCGGCATACTCGCCTCACCGAACCTGCCGGCCTACTCGATGAGCAAGCACGCCATCGAGGCACTGACTGACTCCCTCGCAGGGCAGCTGAGCGAGGTCGGAGTCCGGGTCAGCGTCATCGAGCCCGGAAATTACAACTCGGCCATCGGCCAGAACGCATTGGCCCGAATGGGGGTGGATTCGCCGGCTGTTCGTGCGACGGGCTTTGCTGCGCGCGCGAACCGGACCGACTACAAGGAGCCCGACGACGTGGCTAAGGCGGTCGAGCAGGCGCTGTTTGAGCCGGAGCCGAAGCGCCGGTATATGGTGGTTCCGAATCAGGATGAGGCCGAGAGAACCATCCGCAAGCAAATCGAGCAACTGGTTCAGCTCAACGAGGGTCAGCCTTACGGCTATGAGCGCGCGGCTCTCGTCAAGATGCTGGACGAGGCTCTCGCGAAAGCCCGACCCCAGGTCCATTGAGCGCGGAAACTGAGCGGCCAGCCGCTCAGCCTCCGGTCGACAGCGGACCTGACTAGCGGGCTGGCAAGCGCATGATCGGACAGGCGTTTCCGCATGGCCAGAGAGACTATGGAATTGGACTGGAGCACGCCGCCGCTACAATGCGGACTCCAGGCCGAGCACGGCCGCTGCCCGCAGAGACTCTCGTATGCACAAGAGCCGCCTCGCTGGATTCATCATCGACTGTCAGACAGAGGACCTGGAGGCGGCGGCGCGCTTCTGGAGCGCGGCGCTGGGACTCGAGGTGCGCCCGCCGGCGCAGCCCGCCGATCCTAAGTACCGTACGCTCGCCACCGCACCCGAGGAGGTGCATCTCGAGGTGCAGCAGGTCGAGCACGCGAGCCGCGTGCACCTCGACATCGAGGCCGACGATATCGAGGCAGAGGTGGCGCGCCTCGAGCGGCTCGGCGCGAAGCGCATCGGAGCGGTGCGGACCTGGTACGTGATGGAAGCCCCCACGGGGCAGCGCTTCTGCATCGTGCGCCCGCAGCGCGCCGACTTCACCGCACGCGCCAACACCTGGGACTGAGCGTGAACCGCAGCGACATTCAGTTTCCC
>DAHUXE010000002.1 GCA_027307325.1 Gammaproteobacteria bacterium
TCAGCTTCCACGGAGGAGACATCGCCCCCGAGCGCCGCCATTGCGGGGGCGGCGGATCCGAGCGCTGCCGCCATCAGGGTCAGAACCAGGGCTTGCTTGAGTGACTTCACGGTGACCATCCTCGATCGTTTGCGGCCCGATTGTGCCCACACCCCGGTCGGGATTGCCCCCTGTCGGGCCCTGGCGACGTGCGAACCCTGCCTTGAGACTTAACCCGGCCACCCGTGCATAGCGCGCAAGTAGCGGATTTGGTTGACCGCCCGGGGCCTCAAGGGTTCCTCTTGTGGGCCCAAACCTCAATCCGCTAGGATTCGCCGCCCTAATCCGGAGCGGTAGTTCAGCTGGTTAGAATACCGGCCTGTCACGCCGGGGGTCGCGGGTTCGAGTCCCGTCCGCTCCGCCACCCGAACTTATAGAGAAACAAGCCAGCCTACACATGCTTCAGCGTATCGGAGACGCCCTCAAGGGCGTGGAGGGGAGCGGCAGGCGTAAGTGGATTACGTATGTCTTCGTCGGCGCGCTCTCGATCGTATTTGCCGCCTGGGGCGCCTACGGCATCGTGAACCTGAGCTTCGGCGGCTCGAACTATGCCGCGGAGGCGGGCGCAGCGAAGATCACCCTCGAGGCCGCGCGCAACGCGTGGCTGCGCGAGCAGTCCCAGTGGCAGCAGCGCTTGGGCGGTGCCGAGATCCCGGTGGCGCTGCGCACACAGCTTCAGAACCAGGTGCTCGAGGGAATGATCAGCCGGGCGCTCATCGCCGAGCGCACCCATGATCTCGGCTACCGGGTCGGGCACGCCGAGCTCCTCGAGGCCGTGCACAGCGAGCCTGCGTTTCAGATCGGCGGGCAGTACTCGCCCGAGGTGGCGCGCGATGCGCTCTTGCGCGCGGGACTCACGCCCGAGGCCTTCCAGGACGAGCTGCGCAACGACCTGCGGAGCACGCAGCTCGAGAACGCGATCCGCGGCTCGGATTTCCTCACGCCGGCGGAAGTTACCCGGCTGCGGGAGCTCGAGGACCAGGAGCGCGAGGTGCGCTATGCGGTCCTTGCGGCGGACAAGTTCCCGGGCGCGCCGGCCGACGATGCAGCCATCGCGGCGTACTACCAGGCGCACCAGGCGCAGTACCTCACTCCCGAGTACGTCCACCTGCAATACGGAGAGTTGAGGCTCGATGCGCTCGAGGCACAGGTGACCGTGGCGGATGCGGACCTGCGCGCGCAGTACGAGAAGGAGAAAGGGCAGCTCACGGTGCCCGAGAAGCGTCACGCGCAGCACGTTCTCATCACAGCCAAGGACGACGCCGCGGCTTTGAAGGAAGCGCAGGACGTGCTCGCGCAGGCGAAGGCCGGCAAGGACTTCGGCGAACTCGCGAAGCAGTACTCCAAGGATCCCGGGTCGGCGCGCAACGGCGGGGACCTTGGCTGGGCGGACAAGACTACGTTCGTCGCACCTTTTGCGGATGCGCTCTTCAGCATGAAGCCGGGAGAGATCCGCGGGCCCGTCAAGACCCAGTTCGGCTATCACATCATCCGCCTGGTGGAGATTCAGGCCGGGAAGGGCAAGTCGTTCGAGGAGGCGCGAGCGAAGCTCGAGGCGGACGTACGGCGCAACCGCGCCACCGACCGCTTAGGGGAGGTCCAGGAGCAGTTGCAGTCGAGGCTCTCGCAGAGCGGTGCGGATTTCAACGCGATCGCGCAGGAGTTCAAGCTCAAGGAGGGCGACATCGCGCAGTACCTGAAGGGCGCGGGCGCGGCCCCCTTAGGCGCTGCCCCGCAGCTCCAGGAGCTCCTGTTCGGGGATCCGCCGCTTGCCGCGGGGCGCATAGGCGGCCCCGTGCTCCTTCAGGACAACGCGCTCGTCGTCGTGAGGGTGCTCGATCACCGAAAGCCCCAACCTAAGCCGCTTCCCGAGGTACGCGCCGACATCGTGTCCGCGATCGCCAAAGAGCGCGGCAACGCGGCAGCTCTGAAGGCGGCCGGGGCTGCCCGGGCGCAGCTCGAAGCGGGCACATCGTTCGACGCCGTGGCGAAGTCCTTAGGCGTCACCGCGGAACCCGCGCATTTCGTCGGCCGCAACGACCCGTCCGTTCCGGCGCCGATCCGCACGGCCGTCTTTTCAGCTCCTCGGCCTGCCAAGGCGGCCGTCTACCGCGCGCTTGCGATAGCCGACGGCGGAGCGGCCGTGGTCGCAGTCACCGCGGTGCGCACGGGAGCGGCGGCGCCGGATGCGCAAGCCCAAGCCGACCGCCTGCAGCAGCAAGCGGTACGCGAAGGCACGGGGGACGTGCTCGCGTACATGAGGGAAGTGCGCCGCACGGCGGACGTAAAGAAGAACCCGAAGGCGTTCGAGTGAAGCCCCGCCGGGTTCCTCAGCCTTCAGCCTCGAGAGGAAAGCTCATCCCGACCGTGCTGAAGCCGCTGTCGACGTAGAGGATCTCGCCCGTGATGCCGGCCGCGAGGTCGGAGCACAGGAACGCGGCGGTGTTGCCGACGTCCTCGAGCGTCACATTGCGCCGGAGCGGGGCAATCTCGGCGACGCGCGCCAGCATCTTCCTGAAGCCCGGAATGCCGGCGGCGGCGAGCGTCTTGATCGGGCCCGCCGAGATGCCGTTGACGCGGATCCCCTGCGGGCCTAAATCCGCGGCCAGAAAGCGCACGTTGGCCTCGAGGCTCGCCTTGGCGAGCCCCATGACGTTGTAGCCGGGGATCGAGCGGATCGCGCCGAGGTAGGTGAGGGTGAGGAGCGCGCCGGCGCGTCCCGCCATCAGGGGCTGCGCGCCGCGGGCGAGCGCGGTGAGGCTATAGCTCGAGACATCGTGCGCGATGCGAAAGGCCTCGCGGCTGGTCGCGGCGAGGAAGGATCCGGTGAGCGCCTCGCGCGGCGCGAAGGCCACCGCATGCACGACGACATCGAGCGCACCCCACTCGCGCTTCAGGAGCTCGTACGCCGCGTCGATCTGACCGTCCACGGTCACATCCAGCGGCATGGTGAGACGCGAACCGAGCGAGTGCGCGAGCGGCTCGACCCGCTCCTTCATCTTGTCGTTCACGTAGGAGAAGGCGAGCTCGGCTCCCTCGCGGTGCATCGCCTTTGCTATACCGAAGGCGATTGAGCGATCGGTGGCGACGCCCACGATGAAGGCGCGCTTGCCAGCCAGGAATCCCATGTTGAATCCTCCCGGCTGCGGATTATGCCGGAAGTCGCCCGCGGGCCGAATCCTAAAGGCGCGGCCTCAAAGCCCTTAGGTCAGGTGTGCCGCACCACGTGGATGCGCAGCTTCTGGCCCGCGTGAAGGT
>DAHUXE010000008.1 GCA_027307325.1 Gammaproteobacteria bacterium
CAGTTGAAGGAGCTCGCCAACAAGGCCGGGGTGCGCCTCATTCGCACCGCCGCGCTCGATCTCGTGCGTCAGGGACAGACGACGGTAGAGGAGGTTAACCGTGTCACCATTATGGCGTGACGAGGTAGGGGCGTATCTTTCGCCGCACCGGCTGTGCCTGGTGCGCATGAAACGCGGCGTGCGGCCGCAGGCGCAGGCCGACTTCGAGCAGCGCCTCGAAGGCGCTCGCGGGGATGCATGGGCGGCGCCCCTCGAGACGCTCGCCGCGAAGCTCGGCGAGGCCCCCTGGAGCGGCACGCCGATCCGCATCGTCATCGGCGACCATTGGGCGCGCTATGCGATCGTGCCCTGGGTCGCCGCTTTGAGTTCCGCCGAGGAGCGCCTCGTCCACGGCCGCCAGCTTCTCGCGAGCGCCTACGGCGAGGCGGTGGCAACCTGGGACGTGCGCATCTCGGAGGCGCCTCCCGGAGCCACGCGCGTCGCGTGCGCCGTGCCCGCGGAGCTGGTCGCGGCCATCCGCGCAGTCTGCACCTCCCACGGCGCGGCGCTTCTTTCGCTGCAGCCGCAGCTCATCGCCGCCCACGAAGCCTGGCGCCACTGCCTGCCGCCCTCGAACGCCTGGTTCGTGAGCATCGAGCAGGGTTCGATGGCCGCCGCGCGGCTCGGGCAGAGCGGCTGGGACCGCGTGCACGTGGTGCGCATCGGGGCCGAATGGCTGCGCGAGCTCAAGCGCCTCCAGACCTTCAGCCGCCTCGCGAGCCACAGCCCGCACGAAGGCCGGGTGTACGTCGATGCGCCGCACGCCTGGCGTGAGGTCGCAGCCGGCACCGCCGCCGCGGCTAGCGACGGCGGCAGTCTCGAATGGCTCGAGGAGCCGCCGGGACCCCTTACCACCCTGCAGCGCCTGGCGCGCGCCCGACGGATGGCAGCATGAGAAATGCACCGAGTGTAGAGCTGAATTTTGTCGCCCGGCGCAGGCCCGTGACGCTCGCGAGCGCGGCATTGCTGCTGCTCGGGGCCGGCGCCGCGGCCGCCTCTTACATCGAGTACCGCCAGCTCGAGGGGCACCGCGCGGCGCTCGAGCTGCGGCTCGATGCGGCGCTGCGCAGTGCGCATCGTGACCCGGCGACCGATCTGCGCGCCCAGGGGTTGAGCGCGGAAGCCGGCCGCATCGCCCAGGAGCTCGGCACGCCCTGGACGGAGCTGCTCGCGGAGCTCGAGGCGGCGAGCGGCGCCTCGACCAACCAGGTGGCGGTGCTGTCGATCGAGCCCGATCACAGCAAGCGCCTGGTGCACATCACGGGCGAATCGCGCGACCTGCCGACGGCGCTGGCCTACGTCGAGCGCCTGCAGAAGAGCACGGCGCTGCGCTATCCGATGCTCGACAGCCACGACCTGAAGACCGACGACCCGCAGCGCCCGGTGCGCTTCTCGCTGTCGGCGGAATGGAGGGCGCTGTGAGCGGCGAGCCTCTGGAAGCGCGCCCCGGGACGCAAGCGGCCGTGCCGCAGGCGCTCGCGCCCTCGGCCCCGCCGGCAGCGCGGCTGGTGGCACTCGCGCCGCAGGCCGCCGTCCCGGTGAGCGCGACGGCCCCGACGGCGCTCGCGCGCGCGCAGGCGGCGGCCGGCCAGGTCATACCGCAGCTTCAGTATCGGGTTGCGCGTCTCGGGGTCGCGGGGCAGGCGGGCCTCGCCGCGCTCACGGCCGCGGTGGCGATCGCCGTCGGTGCGCTGCTGCCTGCCTGGCATGCAACGCAGAACCTGAGCGCGAACCTCGCGAACGCCCAGCACGCCCCATCCGGCTACAGCATCGAGCAGGCGGTGCCGCATCTCATGGCCTCGCTCCCGACCCGCGCGCAGATCCCGGCGGTGGTCGGGGCAGTGTATGCGCAGGCGCAGGCCGCCGGCGTGCCGCTCGATAACGGGCGCTACGTGTATGCGCCGGCCAGGTCCGGCTCGGTGGCGAGCTATGGCATGGAATTCCCGTTGAAGGGGGTCGCCTATCCGGCGCTGCGCACCTTTATCAACCGCACGCTGGCCGCGGTGCCGGCCGCTTCGCTCGCGAAGCTGCAGATCGAGCGCAAGGCGGTCGGCGACCAGGCGGTGAACGCCGACATCGGATTCGTCGTGTTCGTGCGCGAGGATGGACCGTGAACCTTACGAAACGCGGGAAATGGCTGACGGGAATTGCGGCCGCGGTCGCCGCCTACGTGGCGTTCGGCCCGAAGGACCCGGACCCGATCGAGCCGACGCGCACGACGGCGGGCAGCGCACACGCGCACGTCGCCGCCGCGGGCCCGGGCTCCGCCGTGTCGGCGCCGCTCGCCCGCACGCTCGAGCAGCTCGCCCATCGGGTGGTCGAAGGGAGCGGCGCCGGAGCGCTGTTCGCCGCGCATTCCTGGTACGTCGCGCCGCCCCCGCCGCCCCCGCCGCCACCTCCATCCGCGGCCTCGCTCGCGCCGCCGGCGCCGACGGCGCCGCCGCTGCCGTATCAGTACATCGGCAGCTACACCCCCGAGGGGCAGAAGCCGGTGTTCTTCCTCAGCAAGGGTGATCGCGTCTTTGACGTCCACGTGGGGGATACCCTCGAGGATACCTACACCGTGGACGGCTTCAACAAGTCGCAGATCCTGTTGACTTACAAGCCTCTCAACATACAACAACAACTCATAGTAGGGAGCACTCAGTGAGGACTTCTATGCGCCGGGCATCCGGCGCTTTTGTAGCAGCGATTTTCATGCTGCTGGCTGGCTGTGCCGCCGAGCGGCTGCACCGCGAAGGGATGGCGGCGGTCGACCGCGGCGACTACGAGGCCGGAGTGACCGAGCTCGCGCAGGCGATGGCGCGCGCTCCCGACAACATGGAGTATCGTCTCGACTATCAGGCGCGGCGCGAATCCGCGGTGCAGGGCCTGATTGCCCAGGCCGACGCGGCGCGCGGTGCCGGGCAGTTCGCGGCCGCGGACGCGCTCTTCCGGCGCACCCTCACCATCGACCCGAGCAACGACCGCGCGCGCCACGGCCTCGACGCCATCGAGGCCGACAAGCGTCACGCGGTAGCGCTCGATCGAGCGCGTCAGGCACTCGAACGCAAGGACTTCGACGACGCCGAGACACAGCTGCACCAGATCCTCAGCGAGGAGCCGGGCTATGTGCCGGCGCAGCAGCTGGCCGCGAGGCTGAACCAGGAGCGCGGGCCGCAGAACATCGCCCCACGCCTGCAGGCGAAGGACAACAAGCGGGTGACGCTGCAGCTGCGCGATGCGCCGACCAAGATGGTGTTCGAGGTGCTGCAGCGCGAGAGCGGCATCAACTTCATTCTGGATAAGGACGTCAAGAGCGACACCAAGACCAGCATCTTCGTGCAGGACGTGCCCGTCGAGGCGGCGATCGATCTGGTGCTCGAGCAGAATCAGCTGGCGCGCGAGATCCTCTCGGGCAACATGGTGCTCATCTACCCCAATACCGCGGCCAAGCAGAAGGAGTACGAGCAGCAGATCGTACGCGCTTTCTATCTGACCAACGCCGCGCCCAAGGACGTCGAGGGCGCGATGAAGACGATACTGGGCGCCAAGACGCTGTTCATCGACGAGCGCGCGAACATGGTGGTGATCCGCGATACGCCCGACCTGGTACGCATGGCGGAGAAGGTGGTCGCCTCCATGGACATCGCCGAGCCCGAGGTGATGCTCGAGCTCGAGGTGCTGGAGATCTCGCGCAGCAGCGTGCAGGACCTGGGGATCCAGTATCCGACCGGCGCGACCCTCACCACCTCACCGCTCAGCTCCACCGCCGGCGCCACCGGGGGACTGGTGCTCTCGGACCTGAGCCACCAGAACTCCAACACCATCGGCATCAGCCCGCTGAGCGTCACGCTGAATGCGATGAAGCAGGCGGGGCTGGTCAATACGCTCGCCAGCCCGCGCATCCGCGCCCGCAACAAGGAGAAGGCCAAGGTGCTGATCGGCAGCCGCGAGCCGGTGATCACCAACAGCGTGACGCCGACCGCGGCGGGGGCGCCCGTGGTGACGGGGAGCGTACAGTACCTCGACGTCGGCCTCACGCTCGAGGCGCAACCGACCATCTATCTCGACGGCGACGTCGCGATCAAGCTCAATCTCGAGGTGAGCACGATCCTCAAGCAGGTGACCATCCCCCAGTCGGGGACGGTGGCCTACGAGATCGGCACGCGCAACGCCAACACGCTGCTGCGCCTCAAGGACGGGGAGACGCAGATTCTCGCCGGGCTGATCCAGGATTCCGATACGCGCAACTTCAACAGCATTCCGGGGCTCGGCGACCTTCCGATAATCGGCAAGCTGTTCGGCAGCAGCCACACCGACCGGGAGAAGAACGAGGTGGTGCTGTCGGTGACCCCGCGCATCATTCGCAAGCAGACGCGCCCCGCGAGCGATACCACCGAGTTCTGGTACGGCAACGAGTCGCGTACGCGCACGCGCCCCTACAGCGCCGAGATGGGGCAGGGCGCCTCCGGCGGCGGTGGGGCGCGCACCGCCGCACCCGCGCCGGCGGGCGTGACGCCCGGTATGGCACCCGTCGCGCCCAGCGTGCAGCAGCCGGTCGCCCCGGTCGCACCCTCGGTTCCGGCGGATAAGGTCTCGGCGCCGCTCTCGGGACCGCTCGAGCTCCCCGGCA
>DAHUXE010000024.1 GCA_027307325.1 Gammaproteobacteria bacterium
CGCCGGGCGAGGATCAGTTCGGGCCCGAGCCCGTGGTGGGAATCGGCGCGGGAGTCGTCGTGAGAGTCGGCCCGAGCGGGATCGGCACTCCGGGAGCCGCGGTAGGCCCGCCGGGCGTCTGAGTGTTGCCGCCGCCCGGCGGCGGTGCGCCGATCGGCAGGCCGGCTGGTGCCACACCGACTCCCCCGCGATAGGGGTAGTAGACGAAACTCCACTTGCAGACGCAGTCCGCGTCCTTGAACGCGGAATCGACCAGCTCGAAGCCGCCGCGCTTCATGGGAGCGAGCTGCGAGGTGCTCTCGACCCCCTGGATGCCGGACTGATCGGGCGTGAGCACCAGCTTCCAGTCGTTGCGGCCGGTCATCGGATCGGGATAGAGCTTGCGCAGGTGGCGTTTCGGCACCGGAAAGCGATCATCCGTGAGGAGGTTGTCGAGGGTCGCCGGATAGCGGTGGCCGAACGCGAAGTACGAGGCGATGGCCAGGCGGTAGGCGTGCCCGGCCCACAGCAGCTGCGCCTCGCGCTCGCTCTGCACGGTGGTGCGCCACACCTGCGCGACCACCGTCAGCGTCAGCCCGATGATCACCACCGCGAACATCAGTCCGACGTAAGTGAATCCCCGTTGCTTCGCTCCCGAAGTGCGCACCGGACCGCTCACCAGGTCACGAACGGCGTGCCGTCGCTCGCTGTCGCATCGCTGCCGCTGTGCACGTCGCGGATGCCGGGGTTGTCCGGATCGTCGGACGCCTCGGTCGTCCAGGTGTCGGCGAGCTTGGTGAAGGGGTCGGCCGGGAGCGAGCGGATGTAGTGGTGGTCGACGAGGTCGGTGAGCTTCTCCGGATACTTGTTGAGATCGGAGTTGTACTTGTCGATCGCCTCGCGCAGGATCGAGAGGTCCTGCCGCAGTACCGTCTCGCGTGCGCGCTCGAGCGAATGGAAATAGCGCGGCACGGCGATGGCGAGCAGCGTGCCGATGATCGCCATCACCACGAGCA
The DNA here is from genome assembly GCA_027307325.1 of Gammaproteobacteria bacterium. Taxonomy (GTDB): domain Bacteria; phylum Pseudomonadota; class Gammaproteobacteria; order Steroidobacterales; family Steroidobacteraceae; genus 13-2-20CM-66-19. Next base: position 996 of record DAHUXE010000024.1, read on the forward strand.
GCTCGATCAACGTGAAGCCGCACGTGCCTCGCCTGCCCCGGCCTCGCCGGTGCGAGCCGCGCGGCGCGCGACCATTGCGCAAGCCCTCACCAGTCACGGTACGCCACCCCGTTCAGGCCCTTGACGTTCGAGAGGGAGTAGACGTCGTAGACGTCATCGCCCGGCTGCGGGTCGGTCGGCGGACTCTTGTAGCTGCGCAGGCCCCAGGTGTCCTCGCTGGCGGTCGTCGCGTCCGGGTAGAACGGATCGCGGGGAATGCGCCGCAGAAAGTACATGTTGACATGGTTGGGATTGGTCGCGTCCTCGACCCCCGCGTACAGGGACTTGAGATCGGGCGGATAGCCGCTCGCTCCCACCTCGAGCTTGATGTGCCCCGCCTGGGCGGCGGCCTTGTAGGCATCGAGTCCCCCGCGAATGTCGCGCAGCGCCGTGCGCAGCTCCGCCTCCTTCTCGCGTTTCGCGACCAGCTGTGCGAGCGGCATGGCGGCGGTCGCGAGCAGCCCCACGATCGCCAGCGTGATCACGAGCTCGATGAGGGTGAAGCCGCGGACGCGCATTTCACTGCGGTTGGATGTTGATGACGAGCGGCTGCGCCGAGGCGCTGTTCAGCGCGCCACCGGTCCCGCCCAGCACGTTGAGCATGGCCGCGATATTCGACTCCTTGCGCGGCGCCAGCGCCTTGAAGCGCACCGTCATCAGCGTGCCAGTGCCGAGCACCGGATCCTCGCTCGGCGTCGTCACGTCGAGCTGCGCGCCCACGCCCCGGGTGTTGACCGTGGGCGATCCCGCGCCGGGCGGCACGGCATCCCCGACACTCGCGCTCACGATCTGCAGCGCCGAGGAGTCGTAGCGCAGCTGGGCGCGCAGGTGCGTGATCGGATCCTGGGTCGAGACTTGCACGCGCACGTCGAACTCCTCGCCGACCTTGGCGTCGGAGGGTCCCTCGATGCCGAGGGCGGAATGCGCGCCGCCACCCGCCGTGCCGCCCGTGGCGCCGCCGGCACCGGCCGCGGCGCCCCCCTCCGCAGCGACGATCGGCGCCGGGGGACCCTGCGGCGCGCCGCCCGCCTGCGTCCCGCCGGCCGGG
>DAHUXE010000062.1 GCA_027307325.1 Gammaproteobacteria bacterium
GCTCAAGGTCTCGGACGGCGCGTTGCTCGACATCGTGCGCTTCTACACGCGCGAGGCTGGCGTGCGCAACCTCGAGCGCGAGATCGCCAAGATCGGCCGCAAGGCCGTCAAGCAGATGCTGCTGCACAAGAAGGATCAGAAATCGGTCGCGGTCACGCCGCGCAACCTCGACAAGTTCCTCGGCGTGCGCCGCTTCCGCTACGGCAAGGCCGAGGACATGGACCGCGTCGGCCAGGTCACGGGCCTCGCCTGGACCGAGGTCGGAGGCGAGCTGCTCACGATCGAGGCGGCGGTGGTCCCCGGCAAGGGCAAGCTCCAGCACACCGGACAGCTCGGCGAAGTGATGCAGGAGTCGATCCACGCCGCCATGACCGTGGTCCGCAGCCGCGCCCAGGTCTTAGGGCTCGAGCCCGAGTTCTACCAGAAGCATGATGTGCACCTGCACATCCCCGAGGGGGCGACCCCGAAGGACGGTCCGAGCGCCGGCATCGGCATGTGCACGGCGCTGGTCTCGGCGCTCACCAAGATTCCGGTGCGCTCGGATGTCGCCATGACCGGCGAGATCACGCTGCGCGGCGAAGTGCTGCCGATCGGGGGACTGAAGGAGAAGCTGCTGGCGGCGCACCGCGGTGGCATCAAGACCGTCCTCATCCCGGATGAGAACGAGAAGGACCTGGCGGAGATCCCCGACAACATCAAGGGCAATCTCGACATCAAGCCGGTCAAGTGGATCGACGAAGTACTCGCGATATCGCTTACCAAGCAGCCGCTGCCGCAGGAGGCCGTCGAGCCTCCGGCGTCCGCCGCCGCCGGCGAGGACAAGCGTGGCCGGCGCAACGGCCGGCGCGTCAAGCAGGTAGTGCCGCCGGCCCACTAAGGGATTAGGATTCCGGCCAGCGCAGCCGGCAAAAGTCACGCCTTTTGCCGGCGGCTCTCGGAGTAATGTCTGCTGGAATCGCCGTAGGCGATTTCAGCCAATCAAACCAGGGTGCTTAGCTCAGCTGGTAGAGCGTCGCCCTTACAAGGCGAATGTCGGCGGTTCGAGCCCGTCAGCACCCACCATTCGACGCTCTAGCCGAAACGCACTGCGAGCATCGAGACCGAGCCGCCGTCGATTCCCTCCGTCGGAAATGTCACCGGCTCCCCCGGGACGCTCGCGCCGAGCACGTAGAGCAGCGGCAGGTAATGCTCGGGCGTCGGTACCGAGAGGAGGGCGTCATTGCCGAGCGCCGCGTAATCGATGAGCGCGGCGTGGTCGCCTGCCACGAGACGCTCGCGCACCGTGCGCTCGAAGCGCAGCGCCCAGTCATAGGGCTGCGCCGGGCGTCCGCCCCAGGCGTAGGCCTCGAGGTTGTGCACGACGTCGCCGCTGCCGACGATGAGCACTCCCTCCTCGCGCAGCGCGCGCAGGCGCGTGCCGAGCTCGTAGTGAAACTCAGGCGGCCGCGTCTCGTCGATGCTGAGCTGCACGACGGGCACATCGGCTTCGGGAAACACGTGGCAGAGCACCGACCAGGTGCCGTGATCGAGCCCCCAGGACTGATCGGCCCCGACCGGCAGCGGCGCGAGGAGGCCCGCCACTCGCTCGGCAAGCCCCGGATCGCCGGGGGCGGGATAGCGCATCGCGAAGAGCTCGCGCGGAAAGCCGCCGAAGTCGTGAATGGTGCGCGGGGTTGCCATCGCGGTGACGGCGGTTCCCGCGATGTACCAGTGCGCGGAGATCGCGAGCACCGCGCGCGGCCTCGGGACGAGCCCGGCGCCGAGCGCGGCCCAGGCGCGCGTCCAGGCGTTCTGGTGCAAGGCGTTCATCGGGTTGCCGTGCCCGAGGAACAGGGCGGGGAGCGCGGCGCTCACGTCGTCGCCGCTTGCGGCAGATGCTGTGCCAGGAGCTGCACCGCCAGCTGGTACAGCCGTGCGCGCAGCGCGAAGCGCTCGCTGGCGCGCGTCACGTAGCGCACCGCGATGTCGACGCCGCCCGCGGCCGGGCGCTGCGCAATGGCGGGCTGCGCCGAGATCGTGCCGCCGCGCTGGCCACGCGAGGCGCGCAGCCACTCCGCCTCCGCCTGGCGGCTGCTGTCCGCCGTCGCCGCGGTAACTTCCTTGCGGATCGCCTCGGCGACCGCATGCGGATCGCGGTCGTAGGGGACGGTGATCGACAGCTCATCCCACAGCCACTGCCCCGTGGTCGAGAAGTTGAAGTAGTGGCCCTCGATGGCGAAGCTGTTGGTGAAGGTGACGCGGCGTCCGGTGGGGTGCCCGGGGTCGGTCCAGTTGCCGGTCTCGAGCAGTACCGTGTGGAAGAGGCCGAGCTCGATGACTTCCCCGCTCACCCCGTTGATCTCCACCCAGTCCCCGAGGCGGATGCCGTGCCTGCCCATCAGCACGAACCAGCCGAGGAAGCCGACGATGAAGTCCTTGAGCGCGACGGTGAGCCCCGCGCCGGCGAGCCCGATCATGGTCCCGATCTGCCCCGGCACTCCGATGAGCATGAGGAGGATCACCACGACGCCGACGATCTGCAGCGCCACGCCGACGACGCTGCGCAATGCGCCGACCTGGCGCCGATCGATGGGCGCGCGCTTGAGGAGCTTCTCGAGCCAGGAATCGATGAAGAGCAGCAGCAGCAGCGCAAGCAGCACCACGGCCACGCTGGTGAGGCCTGAGTGCAGGATGACATCCGCCTCGGTGTCGACGACCTTGCCCCATTGCGCGTAGGTGTCTGCCAGGCGCTTGCGGACGTTGATGCGCTGATCGCGGATCGTGAGGCGGCTCTGTTCGGCGGCGAGCCGCCGTGTCACCGTGAGCAGCGTCG
>DAHUXE010000066.1 GCA_027307325.1 Gammaproteobacteria bacterium
CCGTAATGTCATAGCGCGCCCGAGGCGTGAGTCGCCACCGCCCCACGGCCGTCAGCACGGGTGCCACATCCAGGTTGGTCTGCAGCGGATCCGCGGGGGCAATGGCTCCGTCCGGAGGGTGCACTGGCCGCAGCTGCCACCGGCTGAACCCCTGCCAGGTTGCCGCGGCTGCCAGCGCAGTGAACAGAATGACACGCAACTGCATGGACGCCGGTTATCAGGGGCCTGCGTTTCGTCTCGCCGTGTGCGCCGCGCACACTACTGCGGCCCGCCGCGTGACCCCGCTCACAGATGGAACCGGGGCGCACCCCGGGCGCCGGTGCCGCCGGGCAAAATGTCCTCATGAGCATGACTAAACTGGTCGTTGGCACGGCCCTCGGCTTTCTGCTCGCCCAGGGCCTGTTGTATGTCCTGGGACGGCTGGCAGGTCCGCTGCGCCAGGGTGAGCTGCTGGCCCGGGTGCGCACGCTGCGCGCGACCCCGGAACCGACGGTCCTCGGCGCTCTGATCAAGTTCGCCGCCCCCCTCGGGATCGGCGCGGCGCTCATCACGCTCGGCGTCTGGGCCGTGAACGACTACCTCGCGGCGAAGTCCGCGCGCAATGCCGAGGCTCACCTGTTCGACTCTTCCGCCCCGGCGCCCGATCCGGAGCAGTCCGCTGCGCCGCTGCAGAGCGTGTCCCTCAAGCCTCCCCCGCCCCGCGAGGCGGTGGACGAGACCGCCGGCACGGCCCCCGACCCGTATGCTGACCCGGAGTTCAAAGTGCAGCGCAAGGCGCACCGCGCGGGCGCCGCGCCGAATCTCAAGGAGAAGCTGGTACAGCAGTCCGAAGCACGCGCGCGCAATGCGTTGCTGCAGGAGCTCAGGCAGCACCTCAATCGCTCGCAGTATGACTGCGAGGCCGCCGATCACGCCGGCAAGTATCTCAAGGCCGGCCTCGATGTCTGGGGGTTCACGACCTGGCAGGTCAAGTACTTTCCGCTCGAAACCTACCGGGGCGCGAGTCTCGAGCGCTGCAGAACGATCAAGAATGTGGTCGCCTCGTCGCTGGACCTGCAGTCGGCGGTCGCTCAGCAGAACCCGCCGGATCCCGTGCACTGAAGACGAGGTTGCGGCGGGCGATGGCGCCGATGCACTAGACTCGCGGGAGCTGGTAAGCCGCTCGGGGGTCCAAAAGCGATGGCCGACGCATGGGGCGAGCGCATGCCGCGCTCGGTGGGGCTGCTCAACGCCGTCGCCGTGTCGATCGGCATCACCATCGGCAGCGGAATCTTCCGCGTGCCCGCCACGGTCGCGGGCCTGCTGCACGATCCCGGGTCGGTGATCCTCTGCTGGGTGTTAGGCGGCGTCATGGCGCTGTGCGGGGCGCTCAGCTACGCCGAGCTCGCCGCGTCGTTCCCGCGCTCGGGCGGCATGTTCGCCTACATCCTCGAAGGCTTCGGTCCGGTCCCGGCGTTCCTGTTCGGCTGGGCCGAGCTCACCGTGGTGCGCGCCGCGGCGCTCGGCGCCATCGCCACCATCTTTGCGGAGTATCTGGGTTATTTCATCCCGCTGACGGCGTTCGAGGTGCGCGAGGTTGCCGCTCTCACCATCGTCGTAGTCGGCGCGCTGAACTACGTCGGCGTACGGCGTGCCGCCGCGGTTCTCAGCGTGACCACCTACGCCAAGTATGCGGCGGTCGTGGCGCTTGCGCTGCTGGCCTGCACCGCGCGCAGCGCCAGCGCGGCGCATTTCACCCCGGTATGGAGCGGAGCGGCGTCGCTGTCGCTGATCGCCACGGCGCTCATCCCGGTGATGTGGACCTACGACGGCTGGGCCGACCTGGCGTTCATCGGCGGCGAGATCCGCGATCCACAGAAGACCCTGCCGCGCGCCCTCATCGCCGGCTGCGCGAGCGTCGCGCTCGTCTACCTGCTGGTGAACCTTGCCTTCATCTACGTGCTGCCGCTGCCGGAGATGGCGGGCTCGAAGCTGATCGCGACCACGGTTGCGACGCGCATCCCGCTGCTCGCCGGCATCGGCGCAGGGCTGATCGCGGGGCTGGTGATGCTCGCCACCTTCAGCGGGCTGAACGCTTCGATGATGGTCGGAGCGCGGATCTTCTACGCGATGGGCGATCGGGGCCTCTTGTTCCGCGCCGTGGCGCGCGTCTCGCCGCGCTTTGACAGTCCCTCGGTCGCAATCTGGATCTGTACCGGGCTCGGCGTGGTGTACGTGCTGCAGAACGATTTCGCCGAGCTTGCGGACAAGTTCATCCTCGGGATCTGGCCCTTCTACGCGCTCACGGTCGCCGCGGTGTTCGTGCTGCGGCGGCGGCGTCCGGAGCTGCCGCGCCCCTATCGCGTGTGGGGTTATCCGGTCGTGCCCGTGTTGTTTCTGCTGGCCTCGGCCGGCATGGTGGCGAACGCGCTCGTCACCGACCCGGCCAACACCGGCGTCACGCTGCTGATCATCGCCGCGGGGCTCCCGGTGTACTGGCTGCGCGGCCGGATGGCGGGCCTTCGGCTAAGATAGCGGCCCCTCGCGAAAGTCCCCATGAGCTCGCGCCCAGCCGGTCACGCCGCCTTCGTCTTCGTATTCATCGCCGTGCTGGTCGACTCGATCGGGTTCGGCATCATTCTGCCGGTGCTGCCGCGGCTCATCATGGAGCTGACCGGCGTCACCGTGGACCGTGCGGCCGCCTACGGCGGCTGGCTCGCGTTCGTCTACGCGCTGCTGCAGTTCTTCTGTGCGCCGGTGCTCGGAAACCTGAGCGATCGCTTCGGGCGCCGCCCGGTGCTGCTGTTCGCCCTGTTCGCGCTCGGCTGCGACTACCTCATCATGGGCTTCGCGCCCGCGATCGGCTGGCTGTTCGCCGGCCGCGCCATCGCCGGGATCGCCGGCGCCTCCTTTACGCCCGCCTACGCCTACGTCGCCGACATCAGCACGCCGGCGAAGCGCGCCCAGAACTTCGGCCTCATGGGCGCGGCCTTCGGGCTCGGCTTCATCCTGGGTCCCGCAATCGGCGGACTGCTCGGGGGCTTGAGTCCGCGCGCGCCGTTCTTCACCGCCGGCGTCATTGCACTCGCCAACGGCACGCTCGGCCTCGTCGCGCTGCCCGAGTCGCTGAGTGAGGCTGCGCGCCGCCGGTTCGAGTGGCGGCGGGCGAACCCGCTCGGCACGCTGCGGCAGATCCGCAGGTTTCCGGCCGTCGCGTGGCTGCTCGGCGCGCTCTTCCTGTGGCAGCTCGGCCACCAGGTACTGCCGAGCACCTGGGCCTTCTACACGATCTCGAAGTTCCACTGGACGAGCGCCGCGGTCGGCTACTCGCTCGCCTTCGTCGGCGCGGTGATGGCGATCGCCCAGGGGGCGCTGACCCGCGTGATGATTCCGTGGTTCGGCGGGGAGCGGCGCGCGGCCGCCGCCGGCATGGCGGCCGCCGTCGTCGCCTACCTCGGCTATGCGCTCGTTCCGCAGGGCTGGATGATGTACGTGGTCTCGCTCAGCACCGCCGTCTTTGCGCTCACCTTTCCCTCGATGAATGCGCTCGCCTCGCGGCAGATCCCGGCGAACGCGCAGGGCGAGCTGCAGGGCGCGGTGGCGAGTCTCTACAGTCTCAGCTCGATCCTCGGTCCGCCGCTCATGACGCAGGTCTTCGGTTATTTCTCGCGGCCGGGCGCCGCCGTGCATTTCCCGGGGGCCGCCTTCGTGACGGCGGCGCTGCTCACCCTGGTCTGCGGAGCACTGTTCGCCAAGGCGATGCGGCTGGCCCCGCAATACGCCGCCGCGGCCGCCCCTTCTCAAGCATCCGGAGGCTGAATGTCTGTGCGCGCATCTTTGGTACTTGTCGCGACCCTGAGCGGCCTGGCACGGTCCGCGGCCGCGGGCGTCCCCGCGGAGGCTGCGGGGCTGCCGCCGATCCGGCACGTGTTCGTGCTGGTGCTCGAGAACATGAGCTACTCGCACACCTTCGCGCCCGACTCCGACGCCCCTTATCTCGCCCACACGCTCCCCAAGCAGGGAGTGCTGCTCACGCAGTACCACGCGATCGGACACGCGAGCCTCGACAACTACGTGGCGATGGTGAGCGGCCAGGCGCCGAACCACGAGACGCAGCTCGACTGCCCGACCTACAGCGAGTTTCGCCTGAGCGCGCCGGCGCTCAACGCCGACGGCCAGGCGCTCGGCGCGGGCTGCGTGTACCCGCCGATCGTCAAGACGCTGCCCGATCAGCTCGAAGCGGCAGGCCTCACCTGGCGGGGCTACATGGAGGACATGGGTAATGACCCGCGCCGCGAGCGCGCCACCTGCGGGCACGTGCCTATCGGCGCGGCCGACCCTACCAGTGTGGCGCAGCGCGGCGACCAGTACGCCGCCAAGCACAACCCGTTCGTGTACTTCCACACCATCATCGACGCTACGGCGCGCTGCGATGCGCGCGTCGTGAATCTCGCTCGTCTGCCCGCGGATCTCGCCAGCGCCGCCGCCACTCCCAATTTCGTGTTCATCACCCCCAACCTCTGCAGCGACGGCCATGACCCCAAGTGCGTCGACGGACGCGAGGGCGGGCTGGTGGCGATCAACGCCTTCCTCGAGCAGTGGGTGCCGCTCATCGTCAATTCCGCGGCGTTCCGCGCCGACGGCATGCTGATCGTCACGTTCGACGAGGCCGACGGTATCGGGCGGGAGGGCTCGGGCGCCTGCTGCGGCGAGCGGCCGCTCCCGGGGGCGCGTTACGCGCCGGGCTTCAACGGCCCGGGCGGCGGGCGCGTCGGCGCGGTCGTGCTGTCGCCGTTCGTGAAGCCCGGATCCGTGTCAGGCGTGCCGTACAACCACTACTCGCTCCTGAAGACCATCGAGGCGATCTTCGCCTTGAAGCCGCTCGGCTACGCGGCGGCAGCGGGCCCGCAGGTGTTCGGGGCGGACGTCTTCAGCGGCGCCGCGCCGCATCCACCCGCTCGATGAGGTCGGCGACCAGCGGATTCGGGCGGAAGAGGGGGGAGAGGAAACTCTGCTGCGGCGAGAAGGAGACCTCGCGCCCAAAGCGCCCGGCGGTGCGCAGCGTGAGCGTGAGGCGCGGCGGGTTGGTGAGACTTGAGTAGCTCAGGTTGATGATCTCGGCGAGCGGGATGCGCTCCTCCTCGGCGCCGAAGCGCACGCGCAGTGCATCGCCCTCGTCGACCACCTCGTCGGCCAGATCGAACACGAGCTTCTTCAGCACGCCGTAGATGATCACCATCACGGCCGCCGGCGCCACGAACACCGGCCATGGAGGGGCGTTGGGGCTGCCCCGCGTCAGCACCAGCGGCACCACCACCCCGAGCGTCAGTACCCCGAAGAGCAGGGGCGGCAGAACCCTCTTCTGAAAGAAGGTGTTACGCGAGGAAATCCGCTTCCCGGTGAGCACCCGCCTCCCCCTTCCGTATAGTCGACAGATTATTGCCGAGGCAGTATTCTTACTGGCAGTAATCTTAAGCCCTGCGGCCCACGGGCCGCCAGCGAGCACCGCGTGAGCCGCAGAGCCAGCATCAAAGCCGAGCCGCCTGCCGGCGCGCAAGTCCCGGAAGAGGGATTGAGCGTCGGCTACCTCATGGCGCGCGCCCGGGCCTCGCTGCTTGCGGGGCTCGACGGCGAGCTCGCGGCCTTCGGCCTCAACGCGATGCAATACGCGGTGCTCAAGCACCTCGCCGACGGCAACGCGCGCACCGCGGCGGACCTGTGCCGGCACATGTACTACGACACCGGGTCCATGACGCGCATCCTCGACCGGCTCGAGGAGAAGGGACTGCTGCGGCGCGACCGCTGCCGCGACGACCGCCGGGTGGTGTTCCTGCGCGTGGCCGCGGCAGGACGCGCGCAGCTGCCGCGGCTGCGGGCCGCAGGCAGCCGGGTGCTGGAACATCACCTGGCCGGGTTGAGCGCAGCCGAGGTGGATAATCTCAGGAGCTACCTCGCACGCATGATCGAAAACGGAAAAGCTTCAGGGGGTGCTCACCACCACACTCGAACGGGCAAATCATGATCAGTCACGGGTCCCCCATATATGCGGCGCTGCTCGGCGCGGCGCTCGCGGCCGCGCTCTCAGGGTGCGTGGACCGCGGCGGCTGGCACGCGGCGCCGCAGCTCGCCGCCGCGCGGCTCACCGCCGACCGCACCTTGAGCGGCGCGCCGCTCGATGCCGCCGCCTGGCCGGCCGATGGCTGGTGGCGCTCCTTCGGCGATACGCAGCTCGATGCGCTCGTCGCCGAGGCGATTGCCGGCAGCCCTTCGCTCACCGCCGCCGAGGCGCGGCTGCGCGCCGCGCAGGGTCAGGCGCTCGCGGTCGGCGCGCTGGCGCTCCCGGGCGTGGCGCTCGATGCGCAGGCGACCCGCCAGCGCTACCCCGAGAACTACATCTATCCGCCGCCCTATGCCGGCAACTACTACAACGACGGGCGTGTGGCGTTCGACCTGAGCTATGACATCGACTTCTGGGGCCGCAACCGCGCGCTGCTCGCCTCGGCCCGCTCCGGGGTGGATGCAGCCGCAGCCGATCGTGCCGCGGCGCGTCTCGCGCTCGCCGTGGCGGTGGTGCGCGCCTACGTCCAGCTCGACCTCTGGTATGCCCTGCTCGACGTCGCCGACGATCAGCTCAAGCAGCAGACCTCGATCATGGAGCTCACCCAGCAACGCGTCGACGCCGGGCTCGAGAACGTAGCGCGCGTCAAGCAGTCCGAGGCCAGCCTCGCCTTCGCGCGCGCCGGCATCGCCGCGGCGCAGGCCAACATCGATCTCGCGCGCAACCAGCTCGGGGCGCTCGCCGGCGCCGGCCCCGATCGCGGCCTCAGCCTCACGCGGCCGCATCTCACGGCGCCGGCGACCCTGGCGCTCCCCTCGACCCTGCCCGCGGATCTCCTCGGACGCCGGCCGGACGTGGCGGCGGCGCGCGCGCAGGTCCGGGGGGCGGCTTCCGGGGTGAAGGCGGCGGAGGCCGATTTCTATCCCAACGTGAATCTCGCGGCATTCATCGGGCTGCAGAGCATCGGCCTCGACAAGCTGTTCCAGGGCTCGGCGACCGTCGTCGGGGCGACACCGGCGCTGAGCCTGCCGGTGTTCAACCGCCGGCAGCTGCGCGGCGCGCTCGAGGCGCGGCAGGCGCAGTACGATGCCTCCGTCGGACAGTACAACCAGACCCTCATCGACGCCGTCCACGATGTCGCCGACGTGGTGGCGAACTGGCGGGCGCTCGAGCGCGAGAGCGCCGAGCAGCGCACGGCGCTCGCCGCCGCGCAGCGCGCCTATGACCTCACCACCGAGCGCTACCGCGCCGGGCTCGACAACTACCTGACCGTGCTGTCGACCGAGAACCAGCTGCTGTTCGCGCAGGCCGCGGGCGCCGAGCTCACTGCGCAGCGCCTCACCTTCAGCGTCGCTCTGGTGCGCGCGCTCGGGGGCGGTTACACGCCGCCGGCGCCGGCCGGCTGAGAAGGCGCTGCCCGCGTGGACGCCTCCGTCAAAACGAGTCCCGCGCCCGTCGCGAGCCGCCTGCGGCAGGCGCGCCGCACCTGGCTCGTGATCCTGGCGGTCGCGCTCGGCGTCGCCGCGCTCGCTACGCTCGCCTGGTGGTGGCTCTACGCGAGCCGCTACGAGAGCACCGACGACGCTTACGTCGCCGGCGATCTGGTAGGCGTCATGTCACAGGTGAGCGGCACCGTGGTGTCGATCGGCGCCGACGAGACCGACCGCGTGCAGGCCGGACAGGAGCTGGTGCGGCTCGATGCCACCGATTACCGCATCGCGCTCCAGGATGCCGAGCAACAGCTGGCACGCGCCGTGCGCCAGGTGCACACCGTGTTCGCCAATCGCGACCAGCTCACGGCTGTGGTCGCACAGCGACGCGCCGATCTCGACCGCGCCGAGGCCGACCTCGCGCGCCGCCGCGGTCTCACCGCGAGCGGTGCGGTCTCGGCCGAGGAGCTCGGACACGCGCAGGATGCGGTGAATGCCGCCCGCGATGCACTCACCGCGGCGCAGAAGAACCTGGTCGCCGGCATCGCGCTGGTCGGGCACACCGGCGTCCCGGACAATCCCGAGGTTGAGGCCGCCGCCACCCAGGTGGAGCGCGCCTGGCTCAACGTGCAGCGCACCAGCGTGCGCGCGCCGGTGTCCGGCTATGTCGCGCGGCGCGCCGTGCAGCTCGGCGAGCGCATCGCACCCGGAACTCCTCTCATGGCGATCGTGCCGCTCGAGCGGCTGCGGGTCGATGCCAATTTCAAGGAAGTGCAGCTCGACCGCATGCGCATCGGTCAGCCGGCGCGCGTGATCGCGGATCTCTATGGCCGCCATGTCGAGTATCACGGACGCGTCGAGGGAGTGGGCTTAGGCACCGGGGCGGCGTTCGCGCTGCTGCCCGCCCAGAACGCGACCGGCAACTGGATCAAGGTGGTGCAGCGCGTGCCGGTACGCATCACGCTCGACCCGAAGGAGCTCGAGGCGCACCCGCTGCGCGTCGGTCTCTCGACCCGCGCCCGGGTCGACGTGCACGACAGCGCCGGCACTCAGCTCGCGACCGCGCCGCGCCGCGAGCCGGTGCTCGCCACCGATGCCTACGACACCGACCTCGGCGAGATCCGCGCGCGGATCGCCGAGATCGTCCGCGCCAACGGCGGCGGTTAGTACGATGTGGTTTTTGCCGACTGCGCGCGCCCCTCACTCGGTCTTGAGATAGCAGAGCGGCAGGGCGGTCGTGTACTTGATGGTCTCGAGCGCGAAGCTGGCGCTGACGTCGAGAAAGTCCACCGCCGAGATGAGCCGCTTGTACACCGCGTCGTAGGCGTCGATGTCGGGCACCACGATGCGGATCAGGTAGTCGACGTCGCCCGACATGCGGTGGATCTCCGTGACCTCGGGGATGTCGCGCACCGCGCGCACGAACTTTGCGAACCAGGCTTCGCTGTGGTTGGCGGTCTTCAGCGTGACGAACACCGTGGTGCCGACGTTGAGCGCGTGGGCATCGAGCAGCGCCACGGTCGAGCGGATCACACCCTCCTGCTGCAGCCTCTGGATGCGCCGCCAGCAGGGCACCTTGGACAGACCCACCCGCTCGGCTATCTCGGCCGCGGTCAGCTGGCCGTTGGTCTGCAGCAGGTCGAGGATTCGGGCGTCCAGCTTGTCCATTGAAACTCAGGGTTCGTCCACTGCCGCCGACGCGCAATATTGTTGCGCATGCGACCCTCGGGCGCCACTGCTTCGCAACCCGGTCGCCGGACGCCGCCGCTAGCATAGTCTGGATGAATCTCCTGCGGGCCTTCACCGATCATCCGGCCTCGGTCGGCGAGACCTACACCGAGCACCTGGCGCGGGCCACCTGCTTCGGTGTGCGCATGATCGCAGCCGGAATCGCCTGCCTGGTGCATGCGCTGCTGCCGTTCCTCTTCGAGCACACCGGAAGCGCGGCAATCGCCGAGCTGAACGATCGCATGGTCGTGAACCGGCGCCGCGCGCCGCCGCTCGCCAGCACTCCGCGACTGCCCCTGTAACTGTGCCTGGCTTGCTGCGGGCACTCATTCCGCCGTGGGCATCGCTGCGCCAGGCGGCGCCGGGAATCGCCGTCGCCGTCGCGCTCGCATTTCTCGCGCGCGCCATCGCGGACGCGCTCGCACACGGTGCCGCGGGTCTCCCCCGGCTCCCCTTGAGCCCGGTCATGTGCGCCGTCGTGCTCGGCATGCTCTGGCGCAACACCCTCGGCGTGCCGGGCTGGGCCACCAGTGGACTGAAATGGGCCATGCATCAGCTGCTGCGCACCGGCATTGCGCTCGTCGGGCTGCGCCTGACGCTCGCAGGTGCGGGCTCCATCGCTCTCACCGCGCTGCCGGTGGCGCTCACCTGTCTCACGGTCGCACTGCTCGCGGGTTTCGCCCTGGCGCGGCTCTTCGGGGTGGGAGCGCGACTCGGGGCGCTGCTCGCCATCGGCACCGCCGTGTGCGGCTGCACCGCCGTGGTCGCGATGTCGCCCGTGATCCGGGCGCGGCACGCCGAGACCGCCTTCGCCGTCACCTGCGTCGTATTGTTCGGCTGCGCCGCCATGCTCTGCTATCCGTGGGTGGCGGGCCGCTTCTTCGCCGCCTCGCCGGTGCACGCGGGCATCTTCCTCGGCACCGCCATCCACGACACCTCGCAGGTGATCGGCGCGGCGCTCATGTATTCGCAGCAGGCGCATGCGCCGGCCGCACTCGCCGCCGCGAGTGTCGCGAAGCTGCTGCGCAATCTCTCGATCGCGGTGCTGGTGCCGCTCGCCGCGTGGCTGGCGCGCCGCCACGCAGCCGGCGGGGGCGACGAGCACCCCGCCGAGCCGCGCCACGCCGGGCTCGCACCGCACGCGCAGCTCGTGCCGACGTTCGTGCTGGCGTTTCTCGCCTTCATCGCCGTGCGCACCGCAGGCGATGCGTTGCCCGGTGCGCAGGGCGCCCTGTGGCAGGCCGTGGTACACAGCGGCTACACGGCTTCGGACCTCTTTCTCACCTGCGGCATGACGGCGGTGGGGCTCTCGGTGTCCTTCATCGACATGTGGCGCATCGGCTGGCGCCCGCTTGCCGCCGGGCTGGTGGTGGCGAGTCTCGTAGGGGCCTGCAGCCTGATGCTCACGCTCACGCTGCTGCACTTCGCCCACTGAACCCCTAAACTCCCGCGACCGGCGCCCCGCGGGCGCCAGCGGGGAGGTTTGGCATGGCGAGGCATCGAGGCAAAGTTTCGCGCAGCGCGGCCGAGGAGGCGGTGCGCACGCTGATGCGCTGGGCGGGTGACGACCCGCGCCGCGAAGGCCTGCGCGACACCCCGCAACGCGTGGTGGATGCCTATCGCGACTGGTTCTCCGGATACCAGATCGACCCGGCCGCGTACCTGCGCCGCACCTTCGAGGAGGTCGCGGGCTACGACGAGATGATCGTGCTGCGCGACATCTCCTTCGAATCACACTGCGAGCATCACATCGCGCCCATGATCGTGCGCGTGCACATCGGCTACTTGCCGGCGGACAAGGTCGTAGGTATCAGAAAGCTCGCCCGCGTGGTCGACGGCTACGCACGGCGGCTGCAGGTGCAGGAGAAGCTCACCGCCCAGATCGCCGACTGCATCGCGGAGGTGCTGAAGCCGCGCGGCGTCGGCGTGGTGGTGGACGCGGCGCACGAGTGCATGACCACCCGCGGGGTGCACAAGCG
>DAHUXE010000067.1 GCA_027307325.1 Gammaproteobacteria bacterium
CACGATCCGCTCGCGGCGCTGCACGGACGGCTGCTGAACGTCTCGCGCATGGCGACCATCGGCGAGATGGCCGCGGGCGTCGCGCATGAGCTCAACCAGCCCCTGACGGCGATCGCCAACTACGCCCATGCCTGCGACCGGTTGCTCGCGCGCCCGGGTACCGATCCCAACGAGCTGCATGAGGCGCTGCGGCAGATCGCCGCACAGACGACCCGCGCCGCGGACATCATCCGCCGGCTGCGCGCCCTGGCCGACAGCCATCACGCCGAGCATCTCCCGGTCGCAATCAACGCCCTGGTCGAGGAGCTGCATGAGCTCATGAGGACCGACGCGAGCCTGCACGGCACGGAGCTGACACTCGATCTGGCTCCGGGGCTCCCCGAAGTGGCCGTGGACGCCGGGCAGATCCAGCAGGTCATCCTCAATTTTCTGCGCAACAGCCTCGAGGCGCTCGGCGCGCAGCCGATCGCGAATCCCGCTGTTGCGATCAGTACCTCCTTGCTGAACGGCAACGCGGTGCAGCTCATGGTGTGCGACAACGGGCCCGGGCTGCCGCCGGAGATGGTGAAGCGCGTATTCGATCCGTTCTTCTCGACCAAGGAGAACGGCACTGGGCTCGGGCTCGCGATCAGCAGTACCATTGCACGGTCGCATGGCGGCACGGTGGGCCATCGGGCCAACAAGCCCTCCGGAGCGTGCTTCTACATCGCGATTCCGACACAATCTCCCGAGTAACATGGCGCCACAGACACCAACAGTCTTCGTGGTAGACGACGATGAGGGCGTACGCAACTCGCTGCGCTTCCTCCTGAAATCCGTCGGTCACGCGACCCAAACCCTGGCCTCGGCCGGCGAGTTCCTCGACTCCTACAAGCCCAGCCAGCCCGGTTGCCTGGTGCTCGACGTGCGCATGCCCGGAATGAGCGGGCTCGACCTGCAGGAGCAGCTCAATCTGCGTGGCGCGGTCATTCCCGTGATCTTCATCACCGGCCATGGCGACATTCCCATGGCGGTTGAGGCGATGCAGCACGGGGCGTTCGATTTCCTGCAGAAGCCGTTTCGCGATCAGGATCTCATCGATCGCATCCAGCGCGCCCTCGATCTGGATGCCAGGAACCGCGCGGCGCTCGACCAGCACGCCCGGATCCGCGAGCGCCTCGACGCGCTCACGCCACGCGAGCGCGAGGTGCTCGCGCTCATGACGCGCGGCAAGCCCAACAAGATCATGGCGGCCGAGCTCGGCGTCAGCCAGCGTACCGTGGAGATTCACCGGGCGCGCGTCATGGAGAAGAGCGGCGCCGCCTCGCTCGCGCAGCTGGTGCGGATGGTGATGGATCTGGAAGGCGAGCGCCCGGGTCACTGAGCCCGCGGCCCGCGCCGGCAACCGTCCCGCCGGCGGCTCAATCGCCGAGCAGCGAGTGCAGCAGCCGCAGCAGCTCCTCCGCGGTCACCGGCTTGCTGAGGATCCTCAGGTTGGGATCCGCGCGCAGCTCCCTGACCACGAGGGAGGTATCGCCGGTGAGGAGTATGGCCTTGAGCTCCGGGCGCACGCGGCCGCGCAAGGCCGCGATGACTTCCGTCCCCAGCTCGCCGTTCCCGAGATGGTAATCGGTCACCAGCAGCTCGGGGGCATCCTTAGCCACGGCCGGCAGCGCATCCGCAAGAGATGCGACCGCCGTTACACGATAGCCCTCGACCCGCAGCAGCATCGCAGTGGCGTCGCGGACGCTCTCATCGTCCTCGACCAGCAGAACACGCGCACCGCCCACCGCCGCCGATGCCGGTGCCGGCGCCGACGCCTCGGCAGGCTCCGCCTCGCGCACCGCCGAGCGGGCCGGCGGCAGCAGGACGGCAAACACCGAGCCCTTGCCGACCTCGGACATCGCCTCGAGACGCGCACCGAGGAGCTTCACCAGGCGTTGCACGATGCTCAAGCCCAGTCCATAGCCGTCCCGCGTGCTGTTGGCGGGAACGCCGACCTGGTAGAACTCGTCATAGATGTAGGCCAGCTGCGCGGCAGGAATACCGACGCCCGTATCGAGAACCTCGATGCGCAGCACGCTGTCCTCACGACGGCAGCGCACGACCACCCGGCCGTGCTGCGTGTACTTCACGGCATTCGAGACCAGATTCTTCAGGATCTGCTCGACCAGCGCGGGATCGCTGTGCAGCGATTCCTCCGAGGGCTCCACCACCAGATCGAGTCCCTTGCTTTGCGCCACGGCGCGGAAGTCGCGGCGTATCGCCTCCAGCACGTTTGCGACCCGGAAATCGCGCAGCTCCGGGTTGATTGCACCCGATTCGAGCTTGCTGATGTCGAGCAGCGCGTTCAGCAGACGTGCCATGGTGCCGACGGCACGCTCCTGCTGCGCCAGCACTTCGGCGGCCTCGGCATCCGTCACCATGCGCCGCAACGCACCGTTGAGCAGTGCAAGCGTCTGCAGGGGTTGGCGCAGATCGTGACTCGCGGTGGCGAGGAAACGGCTCTTCGCCTGGCTGGCGCGATCTGCGGCCTCGCGGGACTCGTCGGCGACGTCGCGCAAATGATCGGCGACGTCGCGGGCATGATCTGCCCCAGCCCGCGCCTTTTCCGCGGCCTCGCGCGCCGCCCTCAGCTCCGCCTCGACCCGCTTGCGCTCCGTCACGTTGCGGATCGCGGCGGCCACCAGCGGCGGGTCGGCGAGCACGGGGCTCAGACTGATCTCCACCGGAAACTCGCCCCCGTCACGGTGGCGCGCGAACAGCGTAAGCCCCGCGCCCATCGGGCGCAGGCGCGGGGCGGCGAGATAGCTTTCCCGGTGCCCGGCGTGGCGGCTGCGAAACCTCTCGGGAATCAGCCCTTCCAGATGCCTGCCGACCAGCTCCTCGTGGGCGTAGCCGAACAGCGCCGACGCCTGACGGTTGGCGAAGCGGACGACCCCGTCCCCGTCGACGATGATGAGCGCATCCGGCGCCGCGTCCAGCGCGCTGCGCGCGAGTTCTCCGGTGAAAGTCTGCATGCACACTGTCGGCCATGTTACTTCCGGCAAGCATAACCAAAAAGGCCGCCGGGGATCTGTGTCGCGCGGCGGGACCCGGCCGGAGCCGACCCGACGCGCGTGGGCGCTCAGCCGAGGGGCTCCACCGCAACCACTCGGGCGCCGCGGGCGGTCCGTGGCACGGCGCTCGCGAACTGCGCCGGCTTGACGATCAGGAGGTCGCAGGGCAGCCAGTCGAGCAGGCGCTCCGCCGTGTTGCCGATGAACAGCCGCTTGAGGCCCGAGCGCGACACGGCTCCGGCCACCACGATGTCGGCATGCAGTTGCCGGGCCGCGGCACGGACCACGACGGCCGGATCCCCGGCGAGGAGGTGACGGCAGGCTGGAGGTACATCCGCGGCACGGAGCACCCGATCCAGGGCGGCCGGTCCGGAACCAGCCGACGTTCCCGGCGCACAGGCATGCACGGCATGGAGCCTGCCCCGCAGGCCGGCCGATACCGCGCTACCCGCCTGCACGATCTCCTCGTCGAGCCGCGCCGGCTTGGCGAATGCATGGCTCGGGTCGAGCGCCATCAGGATCGTCGGGTGGTGGTAGGGTCGGGCGCGCTTGACCAGCAGCACCGGGACCGCACTCGAGCGCAGCAATTCCCAGTCCGGGAGCCGCAGCAGCCCCGCAGCGACGCGCCGGCCGGCGTGGCATTCGGCGACGACCAGGTCCGCGCCGACGTTGCGGCTGCGGCGCACGATCGCCTCGTACGCCGGGTAGTCCCACTCGACGGCGACGCTCACCTTGCAAGCGTGCAGCCGGGCGCGCGCGGCAATCCGCTCGAGCCGCTGCAGGTACTCGTGGCTCTCGTCGCACTCCCTGCGTCGCGTGAGCTCCGCGGTCATGCCGAGCATGTCCGTGTAGGAGGGCGAATCGATGGCGTGGAAGAGCTCGAGCTCGGCATCCAGGGCGCGTGCCAGCTGGATGCCCTTGTTCACGGCGGGCAGTGAACGTGCTCCGGGATCCTTGACGGCCACCAGAATGCGGCGAATTGGACGCATCGACTCTCTCTCCGCGACGGCGAAGCGAAGCGTGCTCCATTGAGGGCGCGGCGCGCCCCTGCGACTAGTACGTATGGCGGCACGGAACAGTCCCGATTTCGGCGCCGCGCGCGTGCCTGCAAGCTGTCCATACGGGACACAGGGAGGTATCCCATGATTGGAGGCATGATTGGAACCGCGGCCATGATCTACTCGATGCGGACTTCGCCGAGATGGCTGCGCCATGTCATGGGGGGGATCGACTACCAGCTCGCGGCGCTGTGCAGGCAGCACTGGCAGCGGGCGCGCACCGCCGGGGCAGCCCTGACCGGCAGGCTCCCGGTCACACGCCTCGAGACGGCCCGGATCGATCCCCCGCTGGGTTAAATGGCGGCGCCGCGCACGCTCGGTTGGGTGCTGCTCGCGTGCCTTGCGGCCGGTGCCGCGGCGGCAGAACCCGCAGCGGCGAACGGGCGTGCTGTCGATACCTTCTACGCGCGCCACGGGAGCACGCTGCTGTGGAGTCGCTCGGGAAGCCCCACCGCGCAGGCGCGCGCACTGATCGCCACTCTGCAATCGGTCCCGGACTATGGGTTGTCGGCCGCCGATTACGGCGGCGCGCGACTCGCCGCCCGGCTCGACGCACTGTCGGCAGACCGTGATGCGAGCGTCGCCGACTGGTCACTGTTCGATCGTGACCTCACCAGTGCCGTGCTCGCGCTGGTCGGGAATCTGCACTTCGGCCGTGTCGACCCGCACGCGGCCGGATTCGACATGCCCCCGCGGGCGCAAGGGTTCGACCCCGCCGCGATCGTCGAGCAGCTGGCCGTCCGCAACGACACGGCGGCGCTGCTGGCCGCAGCCGAGCCCGGCTACCAGCACTACCGTCTGCTGCACCAGTCGCTCGCGCGCTATCGCGCGCTCGCGGCGGCGCCGGATCTGCCGGCCCTGCCGCCCCTGCCGGGCTGGTCGGTGAAGCCAGGCGACTCCTATGCGGGCGCACCGCAGTTGCGCCGGCGGCTCGCGGCCGTCGGCGACCTGCCGCCACAGCAGGCGGCACGGACCGATGCGCTGCTGGACGACGAGCTGGTCGCCGCCATCAAGAGCTTTCAGCACCGCCACGGGCTGGCGCCGGACGGCGCGCTCGGCGCCGGCACGCTCGCCGCCCTCCGCGTGCCGTTCGCCCAGCGGGCGCGCCAGATCGAGCTGACGCTCGAGCGCTGGCGCTGGGTTCCGCCGCTCGAGCCCCCGACACTGATCGTCAATATCCCCGCGTTCCGCCTGTTCCTCATCCGCTCTGCGGTCGATGACGAGGCGAGCATGCTGCGCATGAACGTCATCGTGGGGCGCCAGTACCCGCAGCTGCACACGCCGGTATTCGCCGCGGACATGACGGCGGTGCTCTTCCGGCCATACTGGGACGTCCCTCGGAACATCGTGCGACGCGAGCTGCTCGCCGAGCTGCGCAGGAACCCGCGTTACCTCGAGACCCACGACATGGAGCTCATCGCCGCAGGCTCTTCCGCAGCAGCGCCGCTCGCGGCGACCGCGGACAACCTCGAGGCGCTGGCGCTGGGTCGCCTGCGGCTGCGTCAGCGGCCCGGGCCTGAGAACGCTCTCGGGCTGATCAAGTTCGTGGTGCCCAATCGCTACGACGTCTACCTGCATTCAACGCCCGCGCAGCGGTTGTTCGCCGAGCCACGCCGGGCCTTCAGCCACGGGTGCATCCGCGTCAGCGATCCCGTGGCGCTCGCTGCCGCGGTCATGGGCGGCACTGCGGGTGACTGGACAGCTGAGAAGATCCGTGCCGCCATGGACGGTGCTGCGACCTTCCAGGTGAAGTTGGCCCGGCCGGTACACGTGCTGATTCTCTACGGAACCGCCGTCGCCGCCGAGGATGGGACGGTGCACTTCTTCGACGATATCTACGGCCAGGACCGCCGCCTCGAAGCCCTGCTCGGGCTCAAGCCGGTCGGGACGCGCCCTCCCGATCACCAGTAGCGGACGCGCCCGGTGTCGACGTGCACGAAGTCGCTGCTCGCGTAGTAGCCCACGCCCCCACGACCGAGGGCGCGTGCGTGGGAGGCAAGCCTCAGTGTCGGATAGCCGCCGAGGCGTATATCGATGGCCCGGCCCTCGAGATGCATGCTGTGCACCGCCACCCCTTCCGAGCGCTGGTGCAGCATCGCATTGGTCGCCGGCGAACGATAGCCGCAGATCACCTCGAAGGGCCCGTCGCGATCGGCACGCGACTGAAGATCGAACAGCACGTCGAGCAGCGCGGGATCGATGGTGTGCATGTCCCCGGTACGGAAGTCGCGCAGCAGATGGTTGATCTGAGCGAGGCAGTCCGCCTGATAACAGCCGTCCTGGTAGTAGACGGCGCGCAGCGTCTCGCCGGTGTGGGTATGGACGAAGCTGACGCAACGCGGGCCGCGCGCCGCGGCCAACGCCGGCGCGGCAGCCAACGAGGCCACGGTGCCGCACACGCCGCCGACGGCCATGAGAAAGCGGCGGCGACCCGGCTGCACGGGGAGGTTACTGTCGGTGGACTGCCCGGACATAATGCTGCTCGTCGATGTGGAATGATACCGTACACCGCGCGCTCCACGCCTGTGACGGATGCCCCCTTTTTGCGAACGCCGTCCCGCGGGTGATCGGTAATGAACAAGAAGACCCCAAAACCCGGCCGAAGTTCCGCGGCAGCGGCTGCGCGGCCGCGGCGCACCCCCGGCCGTCATTACCTGCGCTTCCTCCGCCGGACGCGTGCGCTCGCGCCGCTGCGCACGGCGGTGGTACACCCGGTCGATGCGCTGGCGCTGAACGGCGCCATGGAAGCCGCCAAGGCGAAGCTGATCGTCCCGGTTCTGGTCGGTCCGGAGCGGAGGATCCGCGCCGCCGCGCGCCGGGCGTCGGTGGACCTCGCCCCTTATGAGTGCGTATGGACGGAGCACAGCCACGCTGCGGCCGCCGAGGCGGTCGCGCTCGCCGCGGAGCGCAAAGTCGAGGCGCTCATGAAAGGCAGCCTGCACACCGACGAGTTCATGAGCGCAATCCTCGCCGAGCCGCGGCTGCGGACTGCGCGGCGCATGAGCCACGTCTTCGTCATCGATGCCCCGGCCTATCCCCGTCCGCTGCTGGTCAGCGACGCCGCCGTCAACATCTACCCGACGCTCGAGGACAAGGTCGACATCGTCCAGAATGCGATCGCTCTCGCGCACGCGCTCGGAACGCAGACTCCCCGGGTCGCGATCCTCTCGGCGATCGAGACGGTGTCGCCGCGGATCAAGTCGACGCTCGATGCGGCGGTGCTGTGCAAGATGGCCGAGCGCGGTCAGATCACCGGC
>DAHUXE010000069.1 GCA_027307325.1 Gammaproteobacteria bacterium
GTCGCTCAATCTCGCGATGGCGGTGCAACTCGTGGCATACGAGCTCTACCGGGCGCGGGTCGCAGCCGCCCCGGCGGCCGAGCCCGCCGGCGTGCGGCTCGCCACCGCCGGGGAGATGCAGCAGCTGTACGCCCAATTCGCCGAGGTGCTGGATGAGATCGATTTCAAGGATCGCACCGAGAGTGGCTCGCATCTCATGAGCCGTATCCGCCGGTTGCTGCAGCGCGCCGAGCTCGACCATAACGAGGCCAATATCCTGCGCGGTATCCTTACCGCCGTGCAGAACCGCCGCCGACACGCCGGTGCCCCGCCCCGATGAGCGTCGCGACCCCGGTGTACCTCGATTACGCCGCGACCACCCCGGTCGATCCGCGGGTCGCCGCGGCTATGGACTCCTGCCTCACCGAGGGCGGCGACTTCGGCAACGCCTCCTCGAGCCACGCTTTCGGCCGCGCCGCGGCGGCGCGCATCGAGCGGGCCCGCTCGCAGGCGGCGCAACTGATCGGCGCCGACGCCGACGAGATCGTCTTCACCTCCGGCGCCACGGAGTCGAACAACTTGTGCGTCCTCGGCGTGGCGCGCGCCAACGCCGATCGCGGCCGCCACCTGGTGACCGCGCGCACCGAGCACAAGGCGGTGCTCGATCCCTGTAAGCACCTCGAGAAGGAGGGGTTCAGCGTCACCTACCTGACCCCGGAGCCATCGGGGCTCGTCACCCCAGGCGCCGTGGCCGCGGCGCTGCGCCGCGACACGCAGCTGGTATCCCTCATGTGCGTCAACAACGAGATCGGCGTAGTGCAGGATATCGCCGCGATAGCCGCACTCTGCAGCGAGCGCAGCGTCGCCTTCCACAGCGACTGTGCCCAGGCGGCCGGCAAGGTGCCGCTCGACGTCAAGGCGCTGCCGGCCGATTTCCTCTCGTTCACCGCCCACAAGCTCTACGGCCCGAAAGGTGTCGGCGCGCTGTACGTGCGCAAGAGCGCGCGGGGACTGCTGCAGCCGGTTACCTACGGCGGCGGCCAGGAGCAGGGCTTGCGACCCGGGACGCTCGCAACCCACCAGATCGTCGGCTTCGGCGTCGCTTGCGAGATCGCCCAGGGCGAGCTGTCCGCCGAGCGCCCGCGGCTCACCGCGCTGCGCGAGCGGCTCTGGGGCCGCTTGAGCCGGCTGCGCGGCGTTCACCTGAACGGGGCGGGCGCCGCGCGCGTGCCGGGCATCCTCAGCGTGTCCTTCGAGGGGGTCGAGGGAGAGAGCCTGGTAAGCGCTCTCAGGGAGCTCGCGGTCTCGACCGGGGCGGCCTGCAACTCCGCCTCCGCGGAAGCGTCCTATGTACTGCGGGCGCTCGGACGGGATGCCCAGCTGGCAGGGAGCTCGCTGCGCTTCAGCCTCGGGAGATTCACCACCGAGGGGGAGGTCGAGCTTGCCGCCGCCGCCGTTGCCCGCGAGGTGACGCGGTTGCGCGCGCTCTCTCCGGCGGCCGGCGTGGCGCAGGTGCTCGAGCTCTCCGCCGCAGGCGAGGGTGGCACCGTGCTGAGCGGCGAGGCCGGCGGACCTAAGGAGGAGTCCTGGGTGCGCTTCCACCTGCTCGTCGAGGGCGACATTGTGAAGGACGCACGTGTTCAGGCCTTTGGCTGCCCCCATACTCTGGAGGTGGCGGGCTGGCTGTGCCGGGAGCTGCGGGGCCGTACCCGCGGGGCACTGCCTCCGGGCAGACCCGCGGACTGGGCGGCGAGCCACTCGGTTCCGGTGGAAAAGCTCGGGCGGCTGCTCACGATCGAGGACGCGCTGCGTGCCTGCCTGTTGCAATGGCGGTAAGCGGTAGAATATCGAGGGTCGATGGCAATCTCGCTGACTGAATCCGCGGCTCATCGCGTCCGGACCTTTCTCGCTGCCCGGGGCAGCGGCATCGGCCTGCGGCTCGGTGTGCGCAAAACCGGCTGCTCGGGCTTTGCCTACGTCGTGAACTACGCCGAAGCCCAGCAGCCCGGCGACACGGTCTTCGAGGACCGTGGCGTGCGCGTGTTCGTGGACTCCGCGAGCCTCGATCTCGTCGACGGTACGATCGTCGACTTCGTCAAGGAGGGGCTGAACGAGGCCTTCCGCTTCCGCAACCCGAACGTCAAGGGTGAGTGCGGCTGCGGGGAGAGCTTCTCCGTCTAAGGGCGCCCGGCCCACAACAAAAAAGCCTTACCAAACGGGCACTTCCGGTGCACCGCAAATTGCCGCGGGGGCGGGAGCCAAGTAAACTTGCGCGCTTGCCCGCGGGCCTCCCGTATCCTCCGCTTCAGAACACAAGGACCCATCGAATGGCGCTCGAGCGCACCCTGTCCATCGTCAAACCCGACGGTATCCGTGGCAATCTCATCGGCGAGGTGTACCGCCGCTTCGAGAAGGCCGGACTCTCGATCATCGCCGCGCGCATGCTGCACCTGTCGCAGCGCGAGGCCGAGGGCTTCTACGCCGTCCATCGCGAGCGTCCGTTCTTCAGGGACCTGGTGCGCTACATGTCGTCCGGCCCGGTGATCGTGCAGGTGCTCGAGGGCGAGAATGCGATCGCGCGCAACCGCGATCTGATGGGCGCGACCGATCCGAAGAAGGCCGCCCCGGGCACGATCCGCGCCGATCTCGCCGCGAGCATCGAGCAGAACGTCGTGCACGGCTCGGATGCGCCCGAGACCGCGGCGCGCGAGATCGCCTACTTCTTCAGCACGACGGAGCTGCACTCGCGCAGCTGAAGCGCCTTCCCACCCATGAGCACGCCCGCCGCCGAGCGCACCAATCTGCTGGGACTCCCGCGCCCCGCGCTCGAGGCTTTCGTGGCGCAGCTCGGCAGCCGGCCGTTCCGCGCGCGTCAGCTCATGAACTGGATCTACAAGCGCGGCACAGCTGAGCTCGCCGAGATGACCGATCTCGCCAGGGATTTCCGCACCCGGCTCGCCGCCGCCGCCGAGGTGCGCGCGCCTGCGATCGTGCGCGTGCAGCACTCCGCCGACGGTACCGTCAAGTGGCTGCTGCGGGCCGATGGAGCCCAGGCGTTCGAGATGGTGTTCATTCCTGAGCCCGACCGCGGGACGCTGTGCATCTCGTCCCAGGTCGGCTGCGCGCTCGACTGCTCGTTCTGCGCGACGGCGCAGCAGGGCTTCAACCGCAACCTCACGACCGCCGAGATCGTCGGCCAGGTGTGGCTCGCCATGCGTGAGCTGCCCGCCGAGCGCCGCGTGACCAACGTGGTCCTCATGGGCATGGGCGAGCCGCTCGCGAACTTCCGCAACGTAGTGCCGGCGCTCGACATCCTGCTCGATGACTTCGGCTGCGATCTGTCGCGCCGGCGGGTGACGCTCTCCACCTCGGGCCTCGTGCCGCAGATCTACCGGCTCGCCGCGGTGAGCAACGTCGCGCTCGCGGTGTCGCTGCACGCCCCGGACGATGCGCTGCGCAACGAGCTCGTGCCCATCAACCGCAAGCACCCGATCGCGGAGCTGCTGCCCGCCTGCTGGCACTATCTCGACGAGCAGAACGGCCGCAGCGTCACCTTCGAGTACGTGATGCTGGATGCCGTCAACGACTCCCCGGCGCAGGCGCGCGCCCTGGCGCGGCTTCTCAAGGGCCACCCCGCCAAGGTGAATCTCATCCCCTTCAATCCGTTCCCCGGCACCCGCTACACTCGCTCGCCGGCAGCCGTCATCCAGCGCTTCCGCGACGAGCTGCTGCAGCGCGGCGTACTGGCCACCGTGCGGCGTACGCGCGGCGAGGACATCGATGCCGCCTGCGGCCAGCTCGCCGGACGAGTGATCGATCGCACGACGGTGCGGCTGGGAAATAAGATCATCGGCGTCGCCGTGCAACCATGATAACCAACGTGAACCGTACCGCCCGCGCGCCGGGCACCCCGGCGGCTCTGGCAGCCGTGACGGCGCTCGCGGCCCTGACGCTCAGCGCCTGCGTCACGACCAGCAGCACCCCGCTGCACATGGCCAATCAGCGCGAGGCGGCCGCCGACAACACCCAGCTCGGCATCCAGTACATGAATCGGGGCGATCTGAACCTCGCCAAGATGAAGCTCGATCGCGCGCTCGACGAGGATCCGAGCAACGCCAACGTGCACAGCGCGCGCGCCATGTTGTTCGAGCGCATGAACCAGCTGGCCAAGGCCGACGACGAATTCCGCACCGCGTTGCGGCTCGCGCCGCACGACCCCGACGTCATCAACAACTACGCGGTGTACCTGTGCCAGAACGGCCGCACCGACGAGGGCGTCAAGCGCTTCCTCGAGGCCGCGCACAACGCGCTCTACCGGACGCCGCAGGCCGCCTACACCAACGCCGGCGTGTGCCTGCGCGCCGCCAAGCGCGACGACGAGGCACGGGCCAACTTCGACGCCGCCGTGCAGCTGCGGCCGAACTACGCCGAGGCGGCCTTCCAGCTGGCGACTCTCGACTTCGACCACGGGCAGCTAGCCGCGGCGCGCACGCGTATCGACGGGTACATCGGCACCTACGACGCGACGCCGGACCTGCTGCTGCTCGGCGTGCGCGTGGCACGCGCACAGGGCGATGCAGTGGCGGCGAAGCGCTACGCGCGGCGGCTGCAGCTCGACTACCCGGGCTCGGACCAGGCACGCGCTCTGGCCGCGCTCGACCAGAACCGCGGCTGAAGCGTATGGCGACCAGCGAGGCGGGTGGCGGAACGCGCGCGCGTATCGGCGCACGGCTGCGCGCGGCACGCGAGGCGCGCGGGCTGACGACGCTGCAGGCAGCGGAGAAGCTGCACGTCGACCCGCGCATTCTCGAAGCGCTCGAGGCGGACGATTTCGGCGCGCTCGGCGCCGCGGTGTACGTGCGTGGCCACCTGCGCCGCTACGCGGAGCTGATCGGCGAGCAGTACGCGGAGCTCGCCAGCCTGTACTCGGGCGCGACGCCCGTGACCGGACCCGACCTCACGCGCATCCCTCACCACGTCCCGCCCGGTCCCGCCTCGCGCCTGGTGAAGCTGGCGCTGCTGCTGCTCATCGGGGTCGCGGTTGCGGGACTCGTCTGGTGGCTGTTGACGCTGCCGGCCGCACACCCCCAGCCGGTATCCGCCGAGCTGCCGGCGATCGCGCCGGACGCGCCGGGCTCGGCCTCGGCGGCGCGCCTCGAGACGGCGATCGCGGCAGAGCACTCCGGCAGCGGCGCGGCTGGCGCCGGAGGTGAAGCGCAACTCGCCCTGAGGTTCTCCGCGGTGAGCTGGGTCGCGGTGTACGACGGCTCGGGAAAGCGCCTGGAGGAGGGATTCAACAGACCCGACAGCACGCGCACGGTCACCGGCACTTTGCCGCTCAGGGTAGTGCTCGGCAACGCGCCCGGCGTCGCGGTGCAGCTCAACGGCCAGAAGGTTGCGCTCGAGGGACTGGTGCACCGCGACGGCACCGCGCGCTTCCTGCTCGATCGCAGCGGGCACGCCGCGCCGGTGCCGCCGCTGGTAGCGCATCAGTGACGGAGGAGATCCAGCCGATACGCGGCGTGAACGACGTGCTGCCCGCCGAGATCGGCGCCTGGCAGCACCTCGAGGCCGTGACGCGCGAGCTCCTCGCCTCGTACGGTTACGAGGAGATTCGCGTGCCGGTGCTCGAGCGCACCGAGCTCTTCAAGCGCGCGATCGGCGAGCACACCGACGTGGTCGGCAAGGAGATGTACACCTTCAACGACCGCGGCGGCGACTCACTCACGCTGCGCCCGGAGGCGACCGCCGGCATCGTGCGCGCGCTCATCAGCAACCGCATGCTGCGCGGCCAGCGCCACAAGCTGTGGTGCCTCGGACCGATGTTCCGCCACGAGGCGCCGCAGGCCGGACGCTACCGGCAGTTCTGGCAGGTCGACGTCGAGGCGGTCGGCTGCCCCGGCCCCGACGTCGATGCGGAGCTGATCGCCCTGAGCGCGCGGCTCTGGCAGCGGCTGGGACTCAAGGGCCTCGCGCTCGAGATCAACTCCCTCGGCACTCCCGAGAGCCGCCGCGTCTACCGCGCCCGCCTCATCGAGTACTTCACCGCCCACGAGGCGCGGCTCGATGCCGACAGCCGGCGGCGCCTCGGCGGCAATCCGCTACGCATCCTCGACAGCAAGAACCCCGAGATGCAGGAGCTCATCACCGGTGCGCCGCTCCTCACCGAGCATCTCGATGTCGAGTCGCGCGAGCACTTCGAGGCTCTGCGGCGCATGCTCGAGGGCGCGGGGGTGGCTTATGCCGTCAACCCGCGTCTGGTGAGAGGGCTCGACTACTACAACCGCACCGTGTTCGAATGGATCACGGCCTCCGGCGGCGCCCAGAATGCCGTATGCTCCGGCGGCCGCTACGACGGGCTGATCGCCCAGCTCGGCGGCGAGGCAACCCCCGCGGTCGGCTTTGCCATGGGTATCGAGCGCCTGGTGGCGCTGCTCGTGGCTGCCGGCGGCACGCCGCCCGCGGCGCACCCCGACGTGTACGTCGTGGTGAACGGCGCGCGCGCCACGGCGGAGGCGCTCAGGATCGTAGAGCGGCTGCGCGGCGAACGGCCGCGGCTGCGTTTCGAGCTGAACCTGGGCGGGGGCAATTTCAAGGCGCAGTTCCGCCGCGCGGACAAGAGCGGTGCACCCCTCGCCCTGATCATCGGCGACGATGAGCTCACGCGCGGGGTGCTCGGCGTGAAACCTTTACGCGTGGAGTCGGGTCAGAGCGAGTGCCCGATCGACGCGCTGGCAGCGGGCCTGGATATGGCCCTGGCGACCGTGGGGGGAGTGCGTGACCGAGTATCTGTCTGAAAAAGAGCAATGGGAGCAGATCCGCACCTGGGTGCGTGAGAGCGGCCTGTGGGTCGTTGCCGGCGTGGCGCTGGCGGTAGCCGGCTGGCAGGGTTGGCGCTGGTGGCAGACGCACCTCGACGAGCGCGGGATCAAGGCGGCCGCCGCCTACCCGCGCATCATCGAGGCGCTGGAGAAGGGCGACCGCACCCAGGCGTTCGAGCGGCTCGGGGAGATCGAGCGCGACTATCCCTCCTCGCCCTACGCCGATCAGGCGAAGCTGGTGGCGGCGCGCGTGTACGTCGAGAGCACCGAGCTCGACAAGGCGGCGCACGAGCTCGAGAGCGTGATGAACGGTTCCCGGGATCACGAGCTGGCGCTGGTGGCGCGGATGCGTCTGGCGCGCGTCGAGATCGCCCAGGGCAAGTCCGATGCGGCGCTCGCTACGCTGAACGGCGCCGAGCCCGGTGCCTTCGCCGCCCGCTACCACGAGGTGCGCGGCGATGCGTGGTACGCCAAGGGCGACAAGGCTGCCGCTCTCAAGGAGTACCGCAGCGCCGCCGGCAGCCCCGATCTCGGCGACGCGGCGCTCCTCGATCTGAAGATCGCGGACCTCGCCGCGAGCACGCCGCCGGCGAGCGTCGCACCCGCTCCGGCACCGGGCGCTGCAGCGAAGTAAATCCATGCGCTATCCGACACGTCCGCTCTGGATGGTGGCGCTGCTCATCGGCATCGCCGCCTGCTCCAAGGACAAGGCGATCGACCAGCCGGCCAAGCTCATGCCGGTCACCGCCACGCTGCGCATCGAGCGCGTCTGGTCGGCGACGGTGGACGACAAGAAGGCGGCGCCGCTGCGGCTCGGCCTCGGCCTCGCGGTCGACGATGGCCGCGTCTACGCGGCCGGACACAAGGGCGAGGTAGTCGCCTTCGAGATCGCCTCGGGACGGCGGGCCTGGCGTACGCGCATCAAGGCACCGCTGTCGGGCGGCACCGCGGTCGGGGACGGCATGGTGCTGATCGGCGCGAGCGACGGACGACTGTTTGCGCTCGATGCGGCGAGCGGCAAGAGCCGCTGGTCGGTGCGCGTCAGCGGCGAAGTGCTGGCCCCGGCGGCCATCTCCGAGCGGCTGATCGCGCTGCGCACGGTCGACGGCAAGCTCCATGCGCTCGCCCCCGCGGACGGGCATGAGCTGTGGGTGCAGCAGCAGCCGGTTCCGCGCCTGTCGCTGCGCGGCACGGCGCGCCCGGTGATCGCGGGGGATCTGGTGCTGTGCGGCTTCGACAACGGCAAGGTGCTCGCCGTCAACGCGGGCGACGGCTCGGTGCAATGGGAGGCGGCGATCACGCCGCCGCACGGGCGCACCGAGCTCGAGCGTCTGGTCGACATCGATACCGCGGTGCGGGTCTCGGGCCAGGACGTCTACACGGTCGGCTTCCACGGCAAGGTCGCCATGCTGGCGATCGATACCGGGCAGGTCTGGTGGTCGCACGACGCCTCGAGCTATCGCAGCCTCACGCTCGATGACGACGCGGTGTACCTTTCGACCGCCGACGGCGAGATCGAGGCGCTGCGCACCCGCACGGGGGCGGAGCTGTGGCGGCAGAAGGCGCTGCTGCACCGCGGGCTCACCGCGCCCGCCGCACTGGATGCGGATAACGCCCTGGTCGTGGCCGACTTCCAGGGTTACGTGCACTTCCTCGACAAGGCGACCGGCGCGCAGGCCGCGCGAACCTCGGATGGCAAGGCACGGGTGAGCACGACACCGGTGGTGGTCGGCAACATGGTGCTGGTGGTGAACGACCGCGGCCGGATCAGCGCTTATCGCGTCACGCCGCTCACCACGGCGCGCAAGTAGTCGGGGGCAGCGGCCGCCGCTTCTGCGCCGCCCCGCGCACCCATGCTTCCGGTCATCGCGCTCGTCGGCCGCCCGAATGTCGGCAAGTCGACGCTCTTCAACGTCCTGACGGGCACGCGCGACGCGATCGTCGCGGATGTGCCGGGACTCACGCGCGACCGCCAGTACGGCTTCGGGCGCGTCGGGCCCGTTCCCTACGTGGTGATCGATACCGGCGGCCTGATCGAGAACGCGACCGGGCTCGAGGCGCAGATGCGCGCGCAGACCGAGCGCGCGGTCGCCGAGGCCGACCGCCTGGTGTTCGTCACCGATGCGCGCGCCGGGCTCCCCCCCGAGGACCAGTTCGTCGCCCGGGAGCTGCGCCGCTCGGGCAAGCCGGTGACGCTCGCGCTCAACAAGGCGGAAGGACTGGATGCCGACGTCGCCGGCGCGGACTTTCACGCGCTGGCCTTAGGCGAGCCGCACGCCGTCTCGGCGAGCCACGGCCAGGGTTGCGAGAGCCTGATGGAGCAGGTGCTCTCGGGTCTTACGCCGCAGCCGGCCGAGAGCGACGCGGACGGTGCGATCCGCATCGCCATCATCGGGCGTCCCAACGTCGGCAAGTCGACCCTGGTCAACCGGCTGCTCGGCGAGGAGCGGGTCATCGCGAGCGAGCAACCCGGCACTACGCGCGACAGCATCCTCGTGCCGTTCGCACGCGACGGCCGGGAGTTCGTGCTCATCGACACCGCCGGCGTCCGGCGCCGGGCGCGCGTCGCGGACGTGGTGGAGCGCGCGAGCGTTGCCAAGACGCTGCAGGCAATCGACGAGGCGCACGTCGTCATCCTGGTGCTCGACGCCCACGACACCGTCGCCGAGCAGGATGCGAGCGTGCTCGGACTCGCGCTCGAGCGCGGTCGCGCGCTCATCATCGCCGTCAATAAATGGGACGGGATACCCGAGGAGCAGCGCGCCGAGATCCAGCGCCAGCTGTCACTCAAGCTCGACTTCGTGCCGTTCGCGCCGCTTTTTTTCATCTCGGCGCGGCACGGCACCGGCGTCGGCGAGCTCATGAAGTCAGCGGTGCGCGCGTTCGAAGCGGCGATGCGCTCGCTGCCGACCAGGGAGCTGACGCGAACGCTCGAGCACGCGCTCGGCATGCATCAGCCGCCGCTGGTGCATGGCCGGCGCATCAAGCTGCGCTACGCGCACCAGGGCGGGCGCAATCCGCCGCGCATCGTCATCCACGGCAACCAGACCGCCTCCGTCCCGGAGGCGTACACGCGCTATCTCGCAAATCTCTTTCGCAAGACCTACGACCTGTTTGCGACGCCGGTGGTCGTCGAGTACCGCACCGACGCAAATCCCTACGACAGGGAGCGCCGCGGCGGGCGCGCTCCGCGGCGCAAGGGTGGCGCCACGCGGCGCAAGGGTGGCGCCAAGCGGCGCAAGGGTGGCGCCCCCAGGCGCAAGGATGGCGCCCCCAGGCGGCACCGCTGAGGCGCCGCGGGCGCGGGAGGGCCGGACCCCTCCCGGCCCTGCGATCCGGGCCGTACACGCATGCGCACCGTTGTTGGATTCGGTCTGGATATCGTATTGACGTTGGATCTCGACGGGAGCTCTCAATGGGATACGCGGGTTTCTGCATCGGGATCGCTCTCGCGGCTGGCGTGACGGCGAGCTTCGGCGCCGAGCCGACGGGTGCCGCCTCGTACCTCTCGATCCGCGCCGCGAGCTTCGCGCTGCGGCACGTCGAGATCATCGACGGGACCGGCGCCGCGCCGCGCAGCGATCAGACGCTGGTGATCGTCGGCGGCCGGATTGCCGCGGTCGGGCCGGACGCCGAAACGGTTATCCCGCCCGGTGCCGAGGTACGGGACTATGCCGGATACGCGCTGCTGCCGGGCCTCGTCGGCATGCACGACCATCTCTTCTACACGGCTTCGCGCGACGTGCAGCGCAACTCCCCCGGCGGCATGGAGCCCGGCTTCGTGGTGAACGAGATTCCCTACACCGCGCCGCGGCTCTATCTGGCGGCCGGGGTCACGACGCTGCGCACCACGGGCAGCATCGAGCCGTACACGGACCTCAAGGTCCGCTCGCGCATCGAGTCGGGCGCGCTCCCGGGACCGCACCTCGATCTCACCGCGCCATACCTCGAGGGAGCCGGTACTTACTTCGCCCAGATGCACGAGCTCGCCGGGCCCGAGGAGGCGGGCCGGTTCGTCGAGTACTGGGCGGCGACCGGCATGACCTCCTTCAAGGCCTACATGAACATCACGCGTGCCGAGCTAGCCGCCGCGGCCGCAGCGGCCCACAAGAGGGGGCTCAAGATCACGGCGCATCTGTGCTCGGTCAGCTGGCCCGAGGCGATCGCCGCCGGCATCGACGACCTCGAGCACGGGCCGGTGTACACCGACAGCGAGTTCGTCGCCGCCCGGCAGAGCGATCACTGCCCGGAGTCAACGGCGGTGCTCGCCTCCTGGTCGGCGCGCACGGCTGGCGAGCGGGAAGTCGAGGGGCTCATACGCACGCTCGTCGCGCACCACGTGGCGGTGACCTCGACGCTTCCGGTGTTCGAGCTCGGCGTGCCCGGGAGGCCGCCCGCGCAGCGCCGCAGCCTCGATGCCATGTCGGGCGCGGCGCGCGACAGCTATCTCACCTTCCGTGCGACTCTCGATCCGGCGAACCCGGCGCCCGCAAGGCTGTTCCGCACGGAGATGGATTTCGAGCATGCGTTTGCGGCGGCCGGGGGACTGCTGCTCGCCGGACCCGACCCTACCGGGGCCGGAGGCGTGCTGCCGGGCTTCGGCGACCAGCGCGAGATCGAGCTGCTGGTCGAAGCCGGCTTCACTCCCGTACAGGCGATTCAGATCGGCACGGAGAACGGCGCGCGCTTCCTCGGCCGGGAGCGCGACATCGGCACGATCGCGGCGGGCAAGCGCGCCGACCTCGTGCTGGTGCACGGCGATCCGGCGGCGCACATCGAGGACCTCGAAAAGGTCGCGGTGGTGTTCAAGGACGGGCAGGGTTACGACCCCGCCCGTCTCATCGAAGCCGTGCGCGGCCAGGTCGGAATACGCTAGCGCGTGTCCGCCTCGCGCCGGCCGTTCTCGGACGGCTTGTTAGGATGCGGCTTCTCGGCCTTTTGCGGCTGCGCCGGCGCCTTGCCGTAGGCAGGCTGCGGGTGGGGGGCGTTGCCGCTGTTTGCCTGCTGCGGGTGGGGGGTGTTGCCGCCGTTTGCCTGCTGCGGGCGGGGGGCGTTGCCGCCGTTTGCCTGCTGCGGGCGGGGCGGCGCGTTGGTGCCGTTCGCCTGACCGGGCGGTCCGCCGTACGGCCTGTTGCCGTAAGCAATGCCAGGACCATGCCGGGGTGCGGGTGCGCTGGCGCCGTTTGCCTGACCGGGCGGTCCGCCGTACTGCCTGGTGCCATACGCGTTGCCGGGCGCCGGATGCGGCATTGCCCCATCGGCACCGCGGGCGCGGACGATGCCCGGAGCGTTGAACGCCGCAGGATGCGGGGTCGCCGCTATTGCGGGACGGCCGCCGTTGTTCCTGGCGAGCAGGTCCGGATTGTTGGCGGCCTGCTGCAGATGCTGCCGCTGCATCGGGGTCGGCGCGACGTGCTGTTCCTGGGCGTAGCGACGTTCCTCCGGGCGCGGCGTCGTGACCGTACCGCCGGCGCCGCCGTTGTAGCTCACGCGGTTGACCGTGACGTTGTTGATCACGGTCTCGTTGTAGGTGTTATGAACCACGTTGACGTTGACGTTGGTGACGGACTGGTTGTAGGCGAACGAGTTGCCCACCCAGCGGCCACCGGCGAAACCAACACCTCCATAGCCGAAGCCGTAGTTGACGCCGCCGTAGAAGCCGACGTGCGGGCCCCAGTAGCCGGCGTGGAACATGTACACGCCGCCGACGAACCCCCAGTAGCCCGGCGTCCACAGCAACCCCACCTGCGGCGGCATCACCCAGGTCCCGGGCACCCAGTAATAGCCGCCGGGCGCCCACCCCCAGTAGCCCGGAGTCCAGATGTAGCCGGGCGCGGGAACCGGCGGCTGATCGTAGTCAGGCAGCGGCGGCGGCGGCTCGTAGGCCTGGGCCTCGGCCTCGCTGGCCGGCGCTTCGTCCACCGGAGCGGCCGGGGCCGCGTAGGCCGGGGCCACGTAAGCCGGAGCGGGCGCGGGAGCTGGCTCGACGTATCGGACGACGCACCCGGCGAGCCCGGTTGCCGCCGCGCACAGGAGCGCGAGGCTGGCGAGAGGGGCGAGGCTGGCCGGCAGACGCTGCGAGGTTTTCGACATAAGGCACCCTGATGCTGGTGGTGGGGCAGCCTACGCACTGGCGCAGCCCCTTTGGAACACACAACGTCACACTTCAGGAGCGGGCTGACCGGTGTGAAGGGAATGTAATCTCGCCCGCGCCCGCTTAAGGCCGCTGCAGGGGGCGAGGAGGCAGTTGCGATAAGCTCCGGGAAACGATGAGACCCAAACTCACGGTGGTGCCCGACGAGCTGGTCGATCCGATCATCGTCGAGGCCAAGAGAATCCTCGCCGAGATCGGCATCGAGGTGCGCGGAGCGCGCTTGCGCGAGCGGCTGCTCGGGCAGGGATTGAGACTGGCGCGCACGGCCGACGACGCCGAGCGGGTGCTGTTTCCGCCGGAAGTGGTCGATCGTGCCATCGAGACCGCGCCGAAGAGCATTGCGCTCTTCGACCGTGACGGCGCGCCCTGCACCGAGCTGGGGGGTGATCGCGTGCACTTCGTTCCCGGCTCGAGCGGCCTGCACCTGCTCGACCATCGCACCGGCGAGACGCGCCTTGCCAATACGCACGACTTCATCGAGTACGTGCGGGTGGCGGATGGACTGAAGAATCTCGGCTACCTGGCTACTGCGTTCTCCACCAACGACATCGAGCCGCAGGTGTCGGACGCCTGGCGGCTCTATCTGGTGCTCACCAACTCGCTCAGGCCCGTCGTGTCCGGCGCCTTCACCGAGCACGGCGTGCCGCGCATGGCGCGCATGATGCAGTTGTTCCGGCGCGACCAGGCCGACCTCATCGCCCGGCCGATGTCCATTTTCACGGTCACTGCCACTGGCTTCTACCGCTACAGCGAGGACTCGTGCCAGAACCTGATGGACTGCGCCGAGCACGGCATTCCGGTCGAGATCGTGCCGGTGACGCTCATGGGACTGATCGCACCGGTGACGCTGGTAGGTGCCACGGTCATGCACGTCGCCGACGTGCTCGCCGGAGTGACCATGGCGCAGCTCATCAAGCCCGGCACGCCCGTGCTGTTCGGCGGCGCGCCCGCCACCTTCCACATGAAGACGGCCATGGCGCCCATGGCGGCGATCGAGACGCTGCACCTCAATGTGGCGTACGTGGAAATCGCCAAGCGCCTGGGGCTCCCGACGCAGGGCTACATGGCGCTGAGTGAGGGTAAGTTTCTCGACGCGCAGGCCGGAGCCGAGAGCTTCGCAGGGGCGCTGCTCGCCGCGATCAGCGGCATCAACTCGGTGTCGGGTCCCGGGATGCTCGACTACGTGCTGACTTTCAGCCTGGAGAAGCTGGTCTTCGACGACGAGCTGTGCGGGCAGGCGCTGCACTTTTGCCGCGACTTCGCGGTCATGGAAGACCTGCCGACCGTCGATCTGGTGCGCCAGCTCCTTGCCGAGAAGCATCTGCTCACCGCGGCGCACACGCTCAGCTACTGGCCGCGCGAGCTCTATCTGCCCGGGCCGGTGTTCGATCGGATCAATCGCGAAACCTGGCTGCAGCAGGGTGGCAGAAGTCTCGACCAGCGCGTCACGGCGGAGGTCGAGCGGCTGCTCGGCGCTTACGTCTCGCCGCCCACCGATGCGCGCATCGACGCGGAGCTGATCGCTCTCATCAGGGCCGGCCTCACCACCGAGCAGGCGCTGCCCGGGATCCTGCCGCCGGTCGAGCAGCCGCGCGGCCAGGCCGGGCCCGAAGCCCGGCGCGGGCGGCGCAACCGCCGCGGGCAGAGCGCCGGGCGGGTTACGCCAGGGTGAAGCGCAGCGTGCCGAGCTTCTCGATCGTGCTCACGATCTCGTCGCCCGCCTTGAGCCACACCTGCTTCTCCTTCGGGTAGCCGAGGATCACGCCCTCGGGAGTGCCCGACCAGATGACGTCGCCGGGCTCGAGCGTCCACATCCTGGTGATGTAGGCGATGAGCTTCTGCGGGTTGAAGATCATGTCGCTGGTGTTGGAGGACTGGCGCCGCTCGCCGTTCACGTAGGTCTCGATCTTCAGATTGTTGGGATCGCCGACGCGATCCGCGGACACGAAGTAGGGGCCGACGGGACCGAAGTCATCGAGCGTCTTGCCGATCATCCACTGCACGCTAGGGGTCTCGAGCTGCAGATCGCGTGCCGAAAAGTCATGCGAGGTGCAATAACCGGCGACGTAGTCGAGTGCCTCCGCCTCCGGGACGTTGCGCGCGGGCTTTCCCATGACGATGAGGAGCTCGGTCTCGTAGTCGAACTTGTAGGCTACGTCCCGCGGCGGAAGCTTGATCGTGCAGTTGTGGGCCGCGAGCGCGTTGTTGTACTTGTTGAAGAGCACCGGCACCCTCGGCGGCGGCATGTGTATTTCCGCTGCGTGCCTGCGGTAGTTGAGCCCAATGCAGACGATCTTGCCGGGGTTGGTGAAGAGCCTGCCGAAGGTGACGGACGATTCCTTCACCAGGGCGGGATTGGCCCGGCGCGAGGTGCGTGCGGCGGCGATGAGCTCGTTGAGTCCGCGCGCGTTGCCTTCGCGCAGCAGCTCCTCGAGCGTCAGCGGCGCCGTCATCCTGAGGAGCTGAGCGGCCCGGCGCACGTCGAGCACGCTGTCGTCGCCGAGCCTGGCGCCGAGGGTCTCCGACCCGTCGGCGTTGCGCATCGCGAGCAGTGTCACCCCGGTCGGCATCGCGTGCGGGCCCTGGTACTTCTTCGCCATCGGGCTCTTCCCGCTCGCCGCGGCAGCCGCCGCTGTTCCGGCGACGCCCGCAGCCACCGCGCCGGTCTTGAGAAAGTCGCGCCTCGAGCTCATGTGGATCCCACCTCTGCGGCGCAGCGCCGACAGGTGCTTTTGGCGATAGTTAAGCACTTGCCTAACCATTGCTGAAAGGACTATCGCGTACGCTCCCGCTTGACTGCTATTCCCACTCGATCGTCGCGGGCGGCTTGCCGGAGATGTCGTACACGACCCGCGAGATGCCCGGCACCTCGTTGACGATGCGCCGCGAGACGTGATCGAGGAACTCGTACGGCAGGCGCGCCCAGTGCGCCGTCATGAAATCCACCGTCTCCACGGCGCGCAGCGCGATCACATAGTCGTAGCGGCGCCCGTCGCCCATCACCCCCACGGAGCGCACCGGCAGGAACACCGCGAACGCCTGGGAGACGCGCTCGTACAGGTCGTGGCGGCGCAGCTCCTCGATGTAGATGGCGTCGGCACGCCGCAGCAGCTCGGCGTACTCCTCACGGACCTCGCCGAGGATGCGCACCCCGAGGCCGGGGC
The DNA here is from genome assembly GCA_027307325.1 of Gammaproteobacteria bacterium. Classification (GTDB taxonomy): domain Bacteria; phylum Pseudomonadota; class Gammaproteobacteria; order Steroidobacterales; family Steroidobacteraceae; genus 13-2-20CM-66-19. The sequence goes on from DAHUXE010000069.1 coordinate 16,119, forward strand.
CGGGGAAGGGGTGGCGATATACCATCTCGCGCGGCAGGCCGAGCTCGACCCCGATGCTGCGCACCTCGTCCTTGAAGAGCTCGCGCAGCGGCTCGAGGAGCTTGAGCTTCATCCGCTCAGGCAGGCCCCCGACGTTGTGATGCGACTTGATGACGTGCGCCTTGCCGGTGCGGGCACCCGCCGACTCGATCACGTCCGGATAGATGGTTCCCTGGGCGAGGTGGGTGACGCCCGCGATCCTGTGTGCCTCCTCGTCGAACACCTCGATGAAAGTGCGGCCGATGATCTTGCGCTTCGCCTCCGGATCGGCGACGCCCGCGAGGGCCGCGAGGAAGCGCTTGCCCGCCTGCACGCGGATCACGCGCACGCCGAGATGGTCGGCGAAAGTGCGCATCACCTGCTCGCCCTCGTCGAGCCGCAGCAGACCGTGGTCGACGAACACGCACACCAGCTGGTCGCCGATGGCGCGATTGAGGAGCGCCGCGACCACCGACGAGTCGACCCCGCCCGAGAGGCCGAGCAGCACCTTGCCGCGTCCGACGGCAGCGCGCACCTGCGCGACCGCATCCTCGATGATGTTGCCGACGCTCCAGAGCGCGTCCGAGCCGGCGATCTCGCGCACGAAGCGCTCGAGGAGCCGTGCGCCCTGCTTGGTGTGGGTGACCTCGGGGTGGAACTGCACGCCGTAGAAGCGGCGCCGCTCGTCCGCCATGGCGGCGTAGGGAATGGTGCCGGTCGAGGCGCTCGCGGTGAAGCCGGCGGGGAGGGTGTCGACCCGGTCACCGTGGCTCATCCATACGTCGAGCTGCGCGCGCCCCGCGCGGTCGCGCCGGTCCTCGAGATGATCGAGCAGCTTCGAGGCACCGGTCACGGTCACCTCGGCGTAGCCGAACTCGCGCTCGCTGGAAGGAGCGACACGGCCACCGAGCTGCTGCGCCATGGCCTGCATGCCGTAGCAGATGCCGAGCACCGGGACACCGAGCTCGAACACCGCGGCGGGCGCAAGCGGCGGATCGCGGCCGGTGACCGACTCGGGGCCCCCCGAGAGAATCACCCCGCGAGGCGCGAAGGCGCGCACCTCGGCGTCGCTCATGTCGTATGGGTGAATCTCGCAGTACACGCCGAGCTCGCGCACGCGGCGCGCGATGAGCTGGGTGTATTGAGCGCCGAAGTCGAGGATCAGGATGCGGTGCGCGTGGATGTCGAGGTGCGGCGCGCCGGCCGATCCGGGCGCCTGAGAGTGAGTGGGGCCGGGGGGCTTGGGAACGCTCGCCATGCTTCGTGCCGTCAGGACACCCGGTAGTTGGGTGATTCCTTGGTGATGCTGACGTCGTGGACGTGGCTCTCGCGGATGCCGGCGTTGGTGATGCGCACGAACACCGGGCGCGTGCGCATCTCGGCGATGCTGCGGCTGCCGGTGTAGCCCATCGCGGCCCGCAGTCCTCCCGAGAGCTGCGCCAGGATGGTGACCACGCTCCCCTTGTAGGGGACGCGGCCCTCGACACCCTCGGGCACCAGCTTCTCGAGCTCGGTCGCGGCGTCCTGGAAATAGCGGTCGGCCGAGCCGTGGCGCTCGGCCATGGCCCCGATCGAGCCCATGCCGCGGTAGGACTTGTACGAGGCGCCCTGGTAGAGCTCGACCTCGCCGGGCGATTCCTCGGTGCCGGCGAACAGGCCGCCGATCATCACCGCATCCGCCCCGGCGGCGATCGCCTTGGCGAGGTCGCCGGAGAAGCGGATCCCGCCGTCGGAGATCACCGGCACTTCCGTGTCGCGCAGCGCCTCGGCGACGTTCGCGACCGCCGAGATCTGCGGTACGCCGACACCGGCGACGATGCGCGTCGTGCAGATCGAGCCCGGACCGATGCCAACCTTGACCGCGTCCGCACCGGCGTCCCGGAGGGCGCGCGCGCCTTCCGCGGTGGCGATGTTGCCGGCGATCACCTGGGCGTCGGCCCACTTCGCCGTGATGCGCCCTACCGTCTCGATGACGCCGCGCGAGTGCCCGTGCGCGGTGTCGACCACGACGAGATCGACTCCGGCCTCGCGCAATGCCGCGACGCGCTCGAGCGTGTCGGGCGTGGTGCCGACCGCCGCGCCCACCCGCAGCCGTCCGCGCTCGTCTTTACAGGCGCGCGGGAACTCGGTCGCCTTCTGGAAATCCTTGACGGTGATCATG
>DAHUXE010000075.1 GCA_027307325.1 Gammaproteobacteria bacterium
AAGCAGTTCCTGGTCAGCCATTGTTTCAGCCGTTGATCATGGGAAGCTTGAGTCCGTTCTGTGCAGCGCATTCGACGGCGATATCGTAGCCGGCATCGGCGTGGCGCATGACCCCCGTGGCCGGGTCGTTCCACAGCACCCGCTCGATGCGGCGCGCCGCCGCCGGCGTGCCGTCGCAGACGATGACCACGCCGGCGTGCTGCGAGTAGCCCATGCCGACGCCGCCGCCGTGATGGATCGACACCCAGGTGGCGCCGCTCGCGGTATTGAGAAGGGCATTCAGCAGCGGCCAGTCGGCCACCGCATCCGAGCCGTCGCGCATCGCCTCGGTCTCGCGGTTGGGGCTGGCGACGGAGCCGGAGTCGAGGTGATCGCGCCCGATCACTATCGGCGCGTTGAGCTCCCCGCGCGCCACCCTCTCGTTGAAAGCGAGCCCGAGCCGATGCCGGTCGCCGAGTCCCACCCAGCAGATGCGCGCCGGCAGGCCCTGGAACGCGATGCGCTCGCGCGCCATGTCGAGCCAGTGATGCAGGTGGCGGTCCGTCGGCAGGAGCTCCCGCACTTTTCTATCGGTGCGGTAGATATCCTCCGGGTCCCCGGACAGCGCCGCCCAGCGGAACGGGCCCATGCCGCGGCAGAAGAGCGGCCGGATGTACGCCGGGACGAAGCCCGGGAAGGCGAATGCCTCCTTCAGGCCCTCATCGAGCGCCACCTGGCGGATGTTGTTGCCGTAGTCGAAGACCGCGATGCCCTGGGCCTGGAAGGCGAGCATCGCTTCCACGTGGCGGCGCATGGAGGGCCGCGACTCGCGCGCGACCTGCGCGGGGTCCGAGGCGCGCAGGCGGTCCCACTTCTCGACCGACCACCCCTGCGGAAGATAGCCGTTGACCGGGTCGTGGGCCGAGGTCTGGTCGGTGACCGCGTCGGGCCGCACCCCGCGGCGCAGCAGCTCCGGCAATACCTCGCACGCGTTGCCGAGCAGGCCGACCGAGAGCGGCTTGCCGGACGTGCGCGCGCGCTCGAGGAGCTCGAGCGCCTCCTCGAGATTGCCGGCGCGCGTATCGAGGTAGCGCGTCTCGAGGCGCTTGGCGATGCGCTCCGGGCGACATTCGACGGCGAGCATCGAGGCGCCGGCCATGGTGGCGGCGAGCGGCTGGGCGCCGCCCATGCCGCCCAAGCCGGCGGTGAGAATCCACTTGCCCGCGAGCTTGCCGCCGAAGTGCCGCCGGCCCATCTCGGCGAAGGTCTCGTACGTGCCCTGCACGATCCCCTGGCTGCCGATGTAGATCCAGGAGCCCGCGGTCATCTGGCCGAACATCATGAGGCCCTTCTTGTCGAGGGCGTTGAAGTGGTCCCAGTCGGCCCAGCGGGCCACCAGATTGGAGTTGGCGATGAGTACGCGCGGCGCGTCCGCGTGCGTGCGGAAGACGCCCACGGGCTTGCCCGACTGGATGAGGAGCGTCTCCTCGTCGCTCAGGCGCCGCAGCGCCGCGACGATCTGATCGAAGCACTGCCAGTTGCGCGCCGCCTTGCCTATGCCGCCGTAGACGACGAGCTCCCCGGGGCGCTCGGCGACCTCGGGGTCGAGGTTATTGAGGAGCATGCGCAGCGGCGCCTCCGTGAGCCAGCTGCGGCAGCTCAGGGTGGTGCCGCGCGGGGCGCGCAGCGCCGGCCGGTTACTGTGGTCGTTCATGGCGTCACCCCCTTACAGCACCCGTTCATAATAAATGTCCCCGGTGCCCCCTTGGCAGCCTTCGAGTGTTTCCCTGTCTGTCGGGTTCGGGTAGAATGCGCGCCCCCGCGGGCTGTGTGCGTGCCGCGGGGACGGGTGGCTGGTGGCGTGAGGGTTCGGCGGGTTCCGAACCGCGGCACCCCCGAGACAAGATGGCCGGAAAGCCCCCCTGCGGGGCTTTTTTGTTGGTGGATGGGCCTTGGGGCCCATTTTTGTTTTGCGAGGGTGCATGGCGGCGACCACCTTGCGGGAGCGGTTGATCGGGCTCATCGAGCCGCTCGTCGGCCGGCTCGGCTACGAGCTGGTCGAGCTCGAGTACGGCACGGGACGCGGGCACGGAATGTTGCGCGTGTTCATCGACGCCGCCGCCGGAGTGGCCGTCGAGGACTGCGAGCGGGTGAGCCGGGAGATCTCCGCGCTCCTCGACGTGGAGGATCCGATTCCAGGCGGCTTCACGCTCGAGGTGTCGTCGCCGGGCTTCGACCGCGTGCTGCGCACCCGCGAGCACTTCGGTCGCTTCGTCGGCTCGCGGGTGTTCGTCGAGCTGAAGGAGCCGCGCGCGGGGCGCCGCCGTTATATCGGGCAGCTGCTCGCGGTGGACGAGGAGGGCATCGCGCTCGACGTGGACCGGGAACGGGTGGCGGTCGCATTCGCGGAGATCGGCAAGGCGCGGCTCGCCTCGTAGGCGGGCACTGGTGCGGATTTGAGAGGTACAGACGAGTGAACAAGGAAATTCTGATGGTGGTCGATGCCGTCTCGAACGAGAAGGGTGTCGACAAGGAAGTGATCTTCGAGGCGCTCGAAGCCGCGCTCGCGTCCGCGACCCGCAAGAAGCACGGCGAGGAGTGGGAGGCGCGCGTCGCCATCGACCGCAAGAGCGGCGACTACGAGACTTTCCGGCGCTGGAAGGTGTTCGCCGATGACTCCAAGGAGCTCGAGGTGCCCGAGCGCGAGCTGCGGCTCGATGACGCACGCGAGCTGGATCCCAAGGTCGAGGTCGGCGGTTACGTCGAGCAGCCGGTCGAGTCGGTGGCTTTCGGACGCATCGCCGCGCAGCAGGCCAAGCAGGTGATCGTGCAGAAGGTGCGCGAGGCGGAGCGCGCCCAGGTCGTGGAGGCCTACCGCGACCGGGTAGGAACACTGGTCGGCGGCGTGGTGAAGCGCGTCGACCGCAACGGCATCTACGTCGACCTGGGGAGCAACGCCGAGGGCTTCGTGCCCCGCACCGACATGATTCCGCGCGAGCAGGCCAAGCCCCAGGACCGCATCAAGGCGTTCCTGAAGGAAGTGCGCTCCGAGCCGCGCGGGCCGCAGCTGTTCCTCACCCGCACCGCCCCCGAGTTCCTGATCGAGCTCTTCAAGCTCGAGGTGCCGGAGGTCGGCCAGGGGCTGATCCAGATCCTCGGCGCGGCGCGCGATGCGGGCGTGCGCGCCAAGATCGCGGTCAGGAGCAACGACCCGCGCATCGACCCGGTGGGCGCGTGCGTCGGTATGCGCGGCGCGCGCGTGCAGGCGGTTTCCAACGAGATCGCCGGCGAGCGGGTCGACATCATTCCGCACGACGACAACCCGGCGCAGTTCGTCATCAACGCCATGTCGCCCGCGGAAGTCATGTCGATCGTGGTCGACGAGGACGCGCACAGCATGGATATCGCGGTCTCCGAGGAAAAGCTCTCCCAGGCCATCGGGCGCGGCGGCCAGAACATCCGCCTCGCGAGCCAGCTCACCGGCTGGGATCTCAACGTCATGACCGAGTCGGACGCCGAGGCCAAGAGCGACACGGAGGCCAAGGAGCTGGTGGCGAACTTCATGAAGCAGCTGGACGTCGACGCCGACGTCGCCACGATCCTGGCGCAGGAGGGCTTCTCGACCATCGAGGAGATCGCCTACGTGCCGCAGGCCGAGCTCGCGGCCATCGAGGAGTTCGACGAGGAGATCGTCAAGGAGCTGCGCAACCGTGCGCGCGACGTGCTGCTCACACAGGCGATCGCCAGCGAGGAGACGCTCGATCAGTCGATGCCGGCGGACGACCTGCTGCTGCTCGAGGGGATGAGCCCGGATCTGGCGCTGGCACTGGCGCGGCGCGGCGTGCGCACCCGCGAGGAGCTCGCCGAGCAGTCGGTGGACGAGCTCGCGGACATCGAGGGACTGGCGGCCGACAAGGCGGCGGCGCTGATCATGACGGCGCGCGCACCGTGGTTCGCGAGCGAGGCGTGAGTCTATGGCCGAAGTGACCGTTTCCCAGTTCGCCGAAGTCCTCAAGGTGCCGGTCGACCGGCTGCTGGTGCAGCTCGACCAGGCCGGCATCAAGGTCGACGGGCCCGAGGCGCGCATCAGCGACGATGCCAAGCTCGAGCTGCTGACGCACCTGCGCCGCAGCCACGGCAGCGAGGCCGAGAGCGACGGCGCGCCGCGCAAGATCACGCTCAAGAGGAAGACCCAGAGCGAGCTCAAGCTCGCCAGCGCCCAGGGTCGCGCCCGCACGGTCAACGTCGAGGTGCGCCGCACCCGCAACTACATCAAGCGCGACGTGCTCGAGGAGCAGGCGCGCGCGCAGCAGGACGAGCTCGACTCCCGCAAGCGCGAGGCCGAGGAGGCAGCGCGAGCGGCCACCGAACGCGCCGAGGCGGAGCGCCGCGAGCGCGAGCGGCTCGAGACGGAGAACCGCCGCCGCGTCGAGGAGGAAGAGACCCGCCGCCGCGCCCAGGAGGACTCGCGCCGCGCGGCCGAGCAGCGCGCGCGTGATGACGAGGCGCGGCGTACCCGGGAGCGCGAGGAGCACGAGCGCCGCGGGACCGATCGCGAGCGGCCGCAGGCCGCGCCGGCTGCGCCCGTAGAGCGCGAGCGCGCCCCTGCCGGACCCGCCGCCCCGGCGGCCCCCGACGACAAGCACACCCGTTACGGCCGCCAGGAGCTGCACGTCGTCGGCGATGTGAGCTCGCGCTACAAGAAGAAGCGCCGCGCCAAGTCGCGGGCGCTGCCGGCCGCCGCCGAGGGCAAGCACGGCTTCGAGATGCCAACCGCACCGGTGGTGCGCGAAGTCGGCATCGGCGAGACCATCACGGTGGCCGAGCTCGCGCAGAAGATGGCCGTCAAGGCTACCGAAGTGATCAAGGTGCTGATGAACATGGGCGTGATGGTGACCATCAACCAGCCCATCGAGCAGGACACCGCGGTACTCGTGGTCGAGGAGATGGGCCACACGCCGAAGGTCCTCAAGGAGGATCAGATCGAGGCCAACCTGCAGGGCGGCCAGGCGGAGACCGATGTCGAGCCGCGCCCGCCGGTGGTTACCGTGATGGGCCACGTCGATCACGGCAAGACCTCGCTCCTCGACTATATCCGCCGCACCAAGGTGGCCGCGGGCGAGGCCGGCGGCATCACCCAGCACATCGGTGCCTACCACGTCGAGACGCCCAAGGGCGTCATCACCTTCCTCGATACCCCGGGCCACGCGGCCTTCACGGCCATGCGCGCCCGCGGCGCCAGGGCGACCGACGTGGTGGTGCTGGTGGTGGCGGCCGACGACGGCGTCATGCCGCAGACCATCGAGGCCATCCAGCACGCGCGCGCCGCCAATGTGCCGATCGTGGTCGCAGTCAACAAGATCGACAAGGGTGACGCCGACGTCGACCGCGTGCGCACCGAGCTCTCCAAGCAGGAGGTGATCGCCGAGGAATGGGGCGGCCAGAACATTTTCGTGAACGTCTCGGCGCGTACCGGCGCGGGCGTCGAAAAGCTGCTCGAGTCCATCCTGCTGCAGGCCGAGGTGCTCGAGCTGCGCGCACCGCGCACCGGGCTCGCCTCGGGCGTGGTGATCGAGTCGAGCATCGAGAAGGGGCGCGGCGCGGTCGCCACCGTGCTGGTGAAGAAGGGGACGCTGCACGTCGGCGACCCGATCATCGCCGGATCCGAGTTCGGGCGCGTGCGCGCCATGTTCGATGAGAACGGCAAGCCGGTCGAGGAGGCTCCGCCCTCGATGCCGGTGGTGGTGCTCGGGCTCTCGAGCCCGCCGAATGCCGGCGATGAGATCCTGGCCGCAGAGAGCGAGCGCAAGGCGCGCGAGGTGGCGCTCTATCGCCAGGGCAAGTTCCGCGACGTCAAGCTCGCCCGTCAGACCGCCCGCCCCGAGGACGTGTTCTCGCAGATGGGCGAGGCCAAGGCGGGAGTGGTTTCGGTGCTCATCAAGTCCGACGTGCAGGGCAGCGCCGAGGCGCTCCACGAGGCGCTCGGTAAGCTCTCCACCGAAGAGGTTCAGGTCAAGGTGATCGCGAGCGGCTTGGGCGGCATCACTGTGTCCGACGTGCAGCTGGCCGCCGCCTCGCACGCACTCATCATCGGCTTCAACGTGCGCGCCGACGCCAGCGCGCGCGACGCCATGAAGGAGACCGGCGTCGAGATCCGTTACTACAGCATCATCTACGAAGCGATCGACGACGTGAAGCAGATGATGACCGGCATGCTGCAGCCGGAGATCAAGGAGCAGATCGTGGGCGTCGCGCAGGTGCGCGACGTGTTCCGCTCGAGCAAGTTCGGCGTGGTGGCGGGCTGCCTGGTCACCGAGGGCTTGGTCCGTCGCAACAATCCCATCCGTGTGTTGCGCGACAACGTCGTGATCTTCGAGGGCGCGCTCGAATCGTTGCGGCGCTTCAAGGACGACGTGAGCGAGGTGCGCGCCGGCACCGAGTGCGGCATCGGCGTGAAGAACTACCAGGACGTGCGCGTGAACGACCAGATCGAGTGCTTCGCGCGCGTCGAGGTGGCACGGACGCTGTCATGAGCCCTTCAGCATGAGCGAGGCCCGCAGCCGGCGCATCGAGTCGGAGATCCAGCGGGTTCTCGCGGCACTGATCGCACGCGAGGTCAAGGACCCGCGCGTCGGCAACGTCACGATCACGGCCGTACAGGTCGCGTCCGACATGGGTACGGCGCGCGTCTACTTCACGCCGTTCGCGAGCCGGATGGCGCCCGAGCAGGTGCGCCAGGGGCTGACCCATGCCGCGAGCTTCCTGCGCGGGGAGCTCGGCCGGCGGCTGTCGCTGCGGCATGCACCGCGCCTCGAGTTCCTGTTCGATGAGAGCGCCGAGGGTGCGGCGCGCCTGACGAGCCTCATCGATCGCGCCGTCGCCGCCGATCGCGCCGCCCACGGCACCGACGCCGCAGGCGAGGCGGGCACCGGCGGGGCCGACGGCCCCGCCGCAGGGAGTGCGGGCTCCGGCGATCCGCAGGGCTGAAAGCTTAGCCATGCCGAGCGGGATCCTGCTGCTCGACAAGCCGCTCGGTCTTTCCTCGAACGGCGCCCTGCAGCGCGTGCGCCGGCTCCTCGCGGGGGAGAAGGCCGGCCACGCCGGCAGCCTCGATCCGCTCGCCACCGGCATGCTGCCCATCTGCCTCGGGGAGGCAACCAAGATCGCCGGCGATATCGTCGCCGGGGCCAAGCGCTATCAGTTCACCGTTGCTCTGGGCGTGCGTACGGCAACTGGAGATGCCGAGGGCGAAGTGACGGAGGAGGCGCCGGTGCCGGCGCTCACGCGTGCGGGCGTCGCGACCGTGCTCGGTGCCTTTCTCGGGCCGCGCGCTCAGGTGCCGCCGATGTACTCGGCGGTGAAGCAGGGCGGGGCGCCGCTCTACCGCCTGGCGCGCGCCGGGCTCATCGTCGAGCGTGCCGCGCGGACCATCGAGCTTCATGAGCTCGTGGTGCTCGCCCGCGGGGCCGACTCGCTCGAGCTCGAGACCCGCTGCTCGAAGGGAACGTACGTTCGGGTGCTGGCCGAGGAAATTGCCGCGGCCCTCGGCACCGTCGGGCACGTGAGCGCGCTTCGCAGGCTTGCGGTAGAGCCGTTCGGCTCAGAACCCATGCAGACGCTCGAGTCGCTCGAGCGAACCTGCGCCGCGGGGGGCGAGGCTCGGCTCCTGCCCGCGGATTACCCGCTCCGCCACCTCCCGGCCGTCCACCTTACGGCGGCGGATGCCGCGCGCCTTCGCAAGGGCCAGGCGGTCCCGGCGGAGGTGCCGGCGGCGAACGACCCGGGAGCGGGCGAGGCGCAGCGGCTGCGCCTCTATGACGAGGCGGGCAGCTTTCTGGGTATCGGGATTGCCGCAGGGGCACACGCAGTCCGCCCGCGGCGGCTGCTCAATACCTGAAGCCGGACGGGGGAACCGGAGGGCTCAGTGCCGGGAGATCGCCGGGTCGAGCATCGGCAGCGCGTCGCCGAGGTTGGCCTGCCCCGTACGCTCGATGTCCTCTTTCGTGTAGGTATTGCCGTGGCCGGAGCACGCGGTGTCCTTTACCGGAATCCGGGTCGCCGTCTGGGCGACGCAACCGGCCGGCGGCAAGGCGTTCGCGGCGCTGGCTTTCCCGGCGCCCGGAGGGGTGGCGGCGCAGGCAGCGAGGATGAGCGCAAGAGCTGCGCTCAGGACGCTTAACTTCAGCATGACAATCACCTCGGCTTCGGAGCCTATGCCCCGCATGGGTGCGCTGCAAGGGACGGAACGCGCGAGGGAGCTCCCGGTTGACGCAGGATCGCCGCGTCCAAGCTTGTCGCTCGGGCGTTCTGGCGGGTACAATGCGCGGCTTACCAAAAGGGCTCTTAGGACAAGTAGTTAGGACTCGAGTGCAATGGCTTTAACCAGCGAGAAAAAGGGCGGAATCCTCGCGCAGTTCCGCCGCGGGCCGGCCGATACGGGCTCACCCGAGGTGCAGGTGGCGCTGCTCTCCGGGCGGATCAATGACCTCGGCGAGCACTTCACCGCGCACAAGCGCGACCATGCCTCGAGACGCGGACTGGTGAAGCTGGTCAACCAGCGCCGCAAGCTTCTCGATTACCTCAGAGCCACCCAACCGCAGAAGTACCAGGAGCTCGTCGAGCGACTGGGGCTGCGCCGCTGAGAATGCCTGAGGGCCGCCGTCGTGGACGCGCGGCCCTCGTCGTTTTCGGCCGAACCTCCAACTTTCGAGGAATGAAGCTTTGAGCGTCGTCAGCAAGTCGTTTCCTTACGGCCCGCACACGGTCACCATCGAGACGGGCGAGGTCGCCCGCCAGGCGGAAGGTGCGGTTCGCGTCTCCATGGGCGATACCATGCTCGTGGTCACCGCCTGTGCGCGGCAGACCCCGACGCCAGGACGGGATTTCTTCCCGCTCACCGTCAACTACGTCGAGAAGACCTACGCCGCGGGCCGCATCCCGGGCGGCTTCTTCAAGCGCGAGGGCCGGCCGACCGAGAAAGAGACGCTCAACTCGCGCCTGATCGATCGCCCGATCCGCCCGCTGTTCCCGGACGGCTTCTACAACGAGGTACAGGTCGTCGCGACCGTGCTGTCGATGGACCCGGAGATCGATGCGGACATTCCCGCGCTGCTCGGCGCCTCGGCCGCGCTCGCGCTCTCGGGCCTTCCGTTTAATGGCCCGATCGGCGCCGCGCGCGTCGGCTACCGCGACGGGCAGTACCTGCTGAACCCGACCGCCAAGGACCTCGCGCAGTCGCAGCTGCACCTGGTGGTCGCGGGCACCGAGCATGCGGTGCTCATGGTCGAGTCGGAGGCCAAGGGATTGTCAGAGGAGGTCATGCTGGGCTCGGTGGTCTACGGCCACGAGCAGATGCAGGTGGCGATCAGCGCCATCAAGGCGCTCGCGAGCGAGGCCGGCAAGGAGCGCTGGAAGTGGGAGCCGGAGCCCGAGAATGCCGAGCTCACCCAGGCCGTCACGCTGCAGGCGCAGGCCGCGCTCGGCCAGGCCTACAGCATTACCGAGAAGCTCGAGCGCCACGCGCGCCTCTCCGAGATCAAGACGCAGACGCTGGCGGCGCTTGCCGGTGGCGAGCAGCCCAAATGGACCAAGGAGGCGGTCGAGAGCGTGCTCTTCAGGCTCGAGAGCAACATCGTGCGCCAGCGTATCCTCAACGGCGAGCCCCGCATCGACGGACGCGATACGCGCACCGTGCGCCCGATAAATGTGAGGGTCGGCGTGCTGCCGCGCACGCACGGCTCGGCGCTCTTCACCCGCGGGGAGACCCAGGCGCTGGTCGTCACGACGCTCGGCACCACCCGCGATGCGCAGATCATCGACGGCCTCGAGGGCGAGCGGCGCGAGCCGTTCATGCTGCATTACAACTTCCCGCCGTTCTCCGTGGGCGAGACCGGCATGATGGGATCGCCGAAGCGGCGCGAGATCGGTCCCGGCAATCTCGCGCGGCGCGGCGTGCACGCCGGGATGCCCGACATGACCACCTTCCCATACGTGATACGCGTGGTATCGGAGATTCTCGAGTCGAACGGCTCGAGCTCCATGGCGAGCGTCTGCGGCACCTCGCTGTCGCTGATGGACGCCGGTGTGCCGATCAAGGCGCCGGTGGCCGGCGTCGCCATGGGACTGGTGCTCGAGGGCCCGCGCTACCAGGTCCTCACCGACATCCTCGGTGACGAGGATCACCTCGGCGACATGGACTTCAAGGTCGCCGGCACCAAGGACGGCATCACCGCGCTGCAGATGGACATCAAGGTGGAGGGCGTCACGCCCGAGATCATGCGCGTGGCGCTCGAGCAGGCGCGCGAGGGACGGCTGCACATCCTCGCGGAGATGAACCGCGTCATCCACCAGCCGCGCGAGAAGATGTCCGAGTGGGCGCCGTCCATCATCACGCTCAAGATCGATCCGGAGAAGATCCGCGACGTCATCGGCAAGGGCGGCGCCGTCATCCGCCAGATCACCGAGGAGACCGGCACCACCATCGACATCGAGAGCGATGGCACGGTGAAGATTGCCTCCGTTTTGGGTACGGCGGGGCGCGAAGCGCAGCGGCGCATCGAGCTAATCACTGCCGACGTCGAGGTGGGGCGCATCTACGAGGGCAAGGTGGCGCGCCTCATGGACTTCGGTGCGTTCGTCACCATCTTGCCGGGCCGCGACGGCCTGGTGCACATCTCGCAGATCTCGAACGAGCGCGTCGAGCGCGTCAGCGACAAGCTGCGGGAAGGCGACGTCATCCGCGTCAAGGTGCTCGAGGTCGATCGGCAGGGGCGCATCCGCCTGTCGATGCGCGATGTCGAGGCTCACTAATCACTAAAGAGCGCGGTCCTGGCCCGCTAGACTCAATGGGCAGGCAGGTGGCGGTATCGATACGTCCCTTTGGCGATAGTTAAGCATTCGCTTAACTAGCGCCGAACGGACTATCGCGTACGCTCCCCGCTCAGGCCTGCGGCGGGCGGCCGGCGGGCTGGCTGGAGAACTGGCGCAGGCTCTGCTCGAGATAGCTGCCGACCATCCCGCGGGCCGCCACGCCGTAGGAGCGGATGACCTGCGAGAGGAAGTCGCGGCTCATCAGCGGCTCGCTGCCGTGCTCCTGCTCGGCGATTACCTGCAGCAGGATCGAGCGCGTGATGTCATCCTGGGTCTTCTTGTCGATGACGACGAAGTCGATGCGCTCGAGTACCAGCCGGCGGATGTCGGCGAGGGTGATGTAACGGCTCTCGACCGTGTCGTACAACCGCCTGTTCGGATACTTTTTTATGGTGCGCGGTTCGCTCATCGCACGTCCCTCACTATGGGTGGTGCACCTTCCTTAGTGCAGGGCGTTCTGCCGCTACCTTAGTACAACGGCGGTACGAACCCAACTCCCAACACCGCCTTTCGCTCCGGTACTACTGCCGGACCGGCACCTCCCTGAGGCCCCGGAAGCGGTCGACGCTCCAATGGGCGGCGGCCCAGGCGAGGATCACGGAAGCGGATTCGAGCTTGAGCGTAGGCGGTGGCGTGTGTTGAAGCAGCGTAAGAGCTTGATATATCTGGGGGCCAGCCTCCCGTGAGTCGAGGGCCAGGGATCGGCGGGACTTGCTGAGCTTGCCGTCGTCCCGCTCGACGATGACCGGGAGGTGGGTGTAGCGCGGTGTCGGGAGCCCAAGGGCCTGCTGAAGCGCAATCTGCCAGGGTGTGTTATCGAGGAGGTCCGCCCCGCGCCCGACGTCGGTCACTCCCTGCCGCGCGTCATCGACGACGACCGCAAGCTGATAGGCGAATGTCCCGTCGCGGCGCCTCACCACGACGTCGCCGCGCTCGCGCAGGCGGAAAGAGCAGACGCCCTGCGCGCGGTCGTGGAACTCGACCTGCCGTTCGTCGATGCGAAAGCGCGTGGCCGTGGGTCCGGGAAGCTGCGGACCGTTGCGGCAGGTGCCCGGGTAGCCGCCTTCGCCGCTCAGGTCGCGGCGGCTGCAACTGCACTCGAAGGTGAGGCCGCGCCGCCCGAGTTCGCCGAGCGCCTGCGTATAGCAGGCGCGGCGCCTGCTCTGATATTCGACCGCGCCGTCCCAGGCGAGCCCGTGGGCCTCGAGCGTACGCAGCATCTGATCCGCACAGCCTGCGATCTCGCGCTCGCGATCCAGGTCCTCGATGCGCACCAGCCAGCGGCCGCCATGGCGGCGGGCGTCGAGATAGCTTCCCAGGGCCGCCACTAGTGAGCCGAGGTGCAGTGGCCCGGTGGGCGAGGGCGCGAAGCGCCCGAGGTAGGCCGACTCAGCGATAGCGGTCGTCGCGGTCGCCGTATTGCCGTTCGCGCCGTTCGCGCCGTTCCTGTGCCTCGATGCTGAGAGTCGCGACCGGGCGTGCCTCGAGGCGCTTGATGCCGATCTCTTCCCCGGTCTCGAGGCAATAGCCGTAGGAGCCGTCGTCGATGCGCTTCAGCGCATCGTCGATCTTGCGGATCAACTTGCGCTCGCGGTCGCGTGTGCGCAGCTCGAGGCTGAACTCCTCTTCCTGGGTGGCGCGGTCGTTCGGATCCGGGAAGTTCGCCGCTTCGTCCTTCATGTGCGAGACGGTGCGGTCCACCTCGACCATCAGATCGCGCTTCCAGCTATTGAGGATGCCCCGGAAGTGGTCGAGCTGCTCCTTGCTCATGTACTGCTCGCCGCGCTTGACGATGTAGGGCTGTACGTTGCGCGGTCCCGCGAGCAGGCTACCCGGCTCCGCTCCCTCGACGTCGTCGCCGTCGGCCGCACGGGGCGCGGGCGGCACCGGGCTCACCGGGCGCGCGGG
>DAHUXE010000076.1 GCA_027307325.1 Gammaproteobacteria bacterium
GCTCAACAACCTGCCGGTGACCACCCGCAACGGCAGCGTGATCTACGTGCGCGACGTCGCGCACGTGCGCGACGGCTACCCGCCGCAGACCAACATCGTGCGCCGCGACGGACCCCGCGGCGCGCTGATGATCGTGCTGAAGACCGGCGCCGCCTCGACGCTCGACATCATCCGCGGCATCAAGCAGCGGTTGCCCGGCATCCGCGCCGCATTGCCCCCGGACTTCCACATCGACCTGGTGGGCGATCAGTCGCTGTTCGTGCGTGCGGCGATCGCGGGCGTGGTGCGCGAGGCGGTGATCGCCGCGGCCCTCACCGCGCTCATGATCCTGCTGTTCCTCGGCAGCTGGCGCAGCACCCTCATGATCGCCATCTCGATCCCGCTGTCGATCCTGGCCTCGATCGCATGCCTCGCGGCGCTCGGTGAGACCATCAACCTCATGACGCTCGGGGGGCTCGCGCTCGCCGTGGGGATCCTGGTGGACGACGCCACGGTCACCATCGAGAACATCAACTGGCACCTCGAGCAGGGGATGGACGTGGAGGGCGCCATCCTGACGGGTGCCCACGAGATCGCCCTGCCCGCTCTGGTCTCGACGCTCGCGATCTGCATCGTGTTCGTGCCGATGTTCATGCTGGTGGGAATCGCGAGATTCCTGTTCATCCCGCTGGCCGAGGCGGTGGTGTTCGCGATGCTGGCCTCCTACCTCTTGTCGCGGACGCTGGTGCCGACGCTCGCCAGATACTGGCTGCGGCCGCACGACCCGCACGCGCACGCCAACGCCCGCAGCCTCTTTGCCCGGCTGCAGGCGGGATTTGCGCGGCGCTTCGAGCGGCTGCGGGAGAGCTACAGTGTCTGGCTCGATCGGGTGCTCGGGGCCGGGACGCGCTTTACGTTGCCTTTTCTCGGCGCGATGGCCGCTACCGCACTGCTCGCCTTCCCCCTAGGCCGTTACCTGCCGGGGCTCGGCCAGGACTTCTTCCCGACCGTCGATGCGGGGCAGATCCTCCTGCACCTGCGCGGTCCGACCGGCGTGCGCATCGACGAGACCGCCGCTCTGTGCGATCGCGTCGAGGCCAGTATCCGCGCGGTGATCCCGAAGACGCAGATTGCCAGTCTCGTCGACAACATCGGCGTACCCTACAGCGGCATCAATCTCACCTACTCGACCTCAGGTCCCGTCGGACCCGGCGATGCCGACGTGTTCGTCAATCTGACTGCAGACCACCGCCCGACGAGCGAGTACGTGCGCGCATTGCGTGCGCGGCTGCCGCGTGAGTACCCGGGAGTCACGTTCGCCTTCCTGCCTGCCGACATGGTGAGTCAGATCCTGAATTTCGGCCTGCCGGCGCCGCTCGACGTGCAGGTCGCGGGCTTCAACGTCGAGGCCAACCGCGCCTATGCCAGCGCACTGCTCGAGAAGATGCGCGCCATCCCCGGAGCGGTGGATCTGCGCATCCAGCAGGCCGACGACTACCCGCAGATCGACGTGGTGGTCGATCGCAGCAAGGCCGCGCTCCTCGGCCTCACCGAGCAGGACGTGGCCTCGAATCTGCTCGTGTCGCTCTCGGGGAGCTTCCAGACCTCCCCTTCCTTCTGGATCGACCCGGAAAACGGCACCCAGTACAGCGTCGCGGCGCAGACCCCGCAGTACCGCCTGAGCTCGCTCGCGGATCTCGCCACGACACCGATCACCGGCCCGGCCGCCGCCCGGGGCGGCGCGCAGATGCTGGCCAATCTCGCCAGCTTCCACCGCAGCGTGGGGCCGGCCGTGGTGAGCCACTACGACGCCACCCCGGTGATCGATATCTACGGTTCGATGCAGGGGGCCGACCTCGGCTTCATGTCGGCGCAGATCAACAGGCTCGTGGACGAGACGCGCCACGATCTCCCGCGCGGCTCGCAGGTGACGGTGCGCGGGCAGGTGACCACCATGACGGAGTCCTTCAACGGGCTGCTGCTGGGGCTCGCCGGCGCGGTGGTGCTGGTCTACCTCCTCATCGTGGTCAACTTCCAGTCGTGGCTGGACCCGTTCATCATCATCACCGCCCTGCCCGCCGCGCTCGCCGGCATCGTCTGGATGCTGTTCCTGACCCATACCCCCGTGAGCGTGCCGGCGCTCACCGGGGCGATCATGTGCATGGGAGTTGCGACCGCCAATAGCGTGCTGGTGGTGAGCTTTGCACGCCAGCGCATGGACGCGGGCGACGACGCGCGCCACGCCGCGCTCCAGGCCGGCGTGGTGCGCTTCCGCCCGGTGTTGATGACGGCGCTGGCGATGATCATCGGCATGGTGCCGATGGCCCTCGGCCTCGGCGAGGGGGGCGAGCAGAACGCGCCGCTCG
Source organism: Gammaproteobacteria bacterium (assembly GCA_027307325.1). Lineage (GTDB taxonomy): Bacteria > Pseudomonadota > Gammaproteobacteria > Steroidobacterales > Steroidobacteraceae > 13-2-20CM-66-19. The sequence goes on from DAHUXE010000076.1 coordinate 2,346, forward strand.
GCCGCGCGGTGATCGGCGGACTGGTGTTCGCGACGGTCGCGACGCTGTTCTTCGTGCCGACGGTCTTCACGCTCATCCACGGGCGAGTCGCCGCGGCACGCCTCTCCGGAGCCTCCGATGCCTGAGATGTCCCCTGCACCCTCCCCCGCTCACGATCCGCGCGTCAGGCGCTACCTGCTGATCGCGGCCGGCGCGGCGGTGGTGCTCGCTGCGTGGGGCATCGTGAGCCGCCTCTACGCCCGCGTGCTGCTGGAGCGCGCCGCGGCCGACGCCGCGATCGTGACAGTGGCCACCGTCCATCCGAGCCGCGGCCCGGGCAGCGACATTCTGGTGCTGCCCGGCACCGTACAGGCCTTCTACGAAGCACCCATCTATGCGCGTACCAACGGTTACCTGCGCGCCTGGTACACCGATATCGGCGCGAGCGTGAAGAAGGGACAGCTGCTCGCCGAGATCGATACCCCGGAGGTGGATCAGCAGCTGCGCCAGGCCGAGGCCGACCTCGCCACCGCGAAGGCCAACTACCAGCTCGCGCGCACCACCAACGAGCGCTGGCAGGGTCTGCTCGCCACCGAGTCTGTCTCCAGGCAGGACGCCGATGAGCGCGCCGGCGATGCGGCCGCCAAGGAAGCCGCCCAGCAGTCGGCCGCCGCCAACTTCGCGCGCCTCAAAGAGCTCGAGTCGTTCAAGCGCGTGGCCGCGCCCTTCGAGGGCGTCGTCACCCAGCGCAACACGGACGTCGGCGCGCTGATCAACGCCGGCGAGAACCCGGGCAGCGCCCTGTTCCGCGTAGCCGACACGCATCGGCTGCGGATCTACGTGTCGGTGCCGCAGAGCTATGCCGCGCAAATCAGTCAGGGTGCGGCCGCGGTGCTCGTGTTTGCCGATCGCCCGGGCAAGCGCTACGACGCGGCGGTCAGCTCGACTGCACGCGCGCTCGATGCCAGCTCGCGGACGCTGCAGGTGGAGCTGCAGATCGACAATGCCAGGGGGGAGCTGTTCCCGGGCTCCTATGCCGAAGTGCACTTCGACCTGCGCAGCACGGGGACGGCTCTGCTGCGCATACCCGTCAACTCGGTGCTGTTCCGCGCGCAAGGGCTGCTGGTCGCGACCGTCGACTCCTCGGGGCATGCACACCTGCAACGCATCACCCAGGGGCGCGATTTCGGGCGGGAGATCGAGGTACTTGCCGGGGTCGCGGAGAGCGATACGCTCATCGTCAATCCGCCCGACTCGATCAGCGATGGAATGCCGGTGCGGGTTGCGCCCCCGGCCGCCGCACCGGCCGAGGCTGCGCCGGCGGGCACGACCTGATGCGCGCCGGGGCGCGCCTCGCGCTCGCGGTCGGCTGCGTCCTCGGCGGCTGCACACTCGCCCCCCGCTACCAGCGTCCGGCCACGCTCGCGCCGGCGCCCTCCTACGCGGAGCTCGGCGAATGGAAGGTCGCAGCGCCGGCCGACAACGCGCCGCGCGGCGCGTGGTGGACGATGTTCCATGACGAGCAGCTGAACGGGCTCGAGGTCCGCGTCACCGCTGCCAACCAGAGCCTGAAGGCCGCCCTCGCCCGTCTCGAGGAGGCGCGCGCGGAGATCCGCATCGCCCGCGCCGGCTACTTCCCCACGCTCACGGCGAACGCGAGCGCGACGCGCCAACGCGCCTCGACCAACGGCCCCGGCTTTGCCCCCGGCGCGGAGCCGGTCTACAACACCTTCATCGTCGGCGGCGAACTGTCGTACGAGATCGATCTCTTCGGCCGCATCCGCAGCACCGTCGCCGGCGCGCGCGCCACCGAGCAGGCGACCGCCGGCGATGCCGCCGCGCTCGACCTCGCCGTGCATGCGGAGCTCGCGACCGACTACTTCTCGCTGCACGGACTCGACGCCCAGCAGCAGCTTCTCGATCGCACCGTCGCCGATTACGCCAAGGCGCTCGAGCTCACCCGCAATCTCTACCAGGGCGGCGCGGCGGCGCTCTCCGACGTGCAGCAGGCGCAGACGCAGCTCGAGATCGCGCGCACCCAGGCCGAGGACACGCGCCTGAAGCGTGCCCAGACCGAGCATGTGATCGCGGTGCTGGTGGGCGCAATGCCCAGCGGCTTTCATCTGGAGGCGCAGCCGCTGCCAAGCGACTTCGCCATCCCGGCGGTCGACCCGGGTCTGCCGTCGCAGCTGCTCGAGCGCCGTCCGGACGTCGCCGCGGCCGAGCGGCGCGTCGCCGCCGCCAACGCCGCGATCGGCGTGGCGCGCGCGGCGTACTTTCCCGTGTTCAGTCTGCTCGGGTCCGCCGGCCAGGAGAGCACCCGGAGCACCGACTGGCTCGCCGCGCCGAGCCGCTTCTGGTCCCTCGGGCCGCAGGGCGTGCTCACCGTCTTCGACGCGGGGCTGCACGCGGCGCAGTCGGCCGCCGCGCACGCGAGCTACGACGAGCAGGTCGCCAACTATCGTGGCGCCGTGCTCGCCGCGTACCAGGACGTCGAGGACGACTTGGCGGCGCTGCGTCAGCTCGCGCTCGAGGACGTGAGCCAGGCGGCTGCGGTCACCGCGGCGCAGGGGGCGCTCGAGCAGGCCCTGTACCGCTACAAGGGCGGCATCGTGACCTACCTCGAAGTCGTCTCGACGGAGAACACCGCGCTCGCTGCGCGGCTCGCCGCCGTGGACATCGAGACGCGCCGCATCAGCGCGACGGTGCTGCTGGTGCGCGCGCTGGGCGGGGACTGGAACCCGGACCGCTCCCGCTACCTCAGATAGGCTCGCCTATATAGGGTGGGGGGTATCGTATACGCTGGCGGCGGCCCGGGAACCTTGACAGCCGCGCGCGCCGTAGCCAAGAATCCGCGCCGCGCCCGCGCCGCGGGCACGCCCCGCAAAGACGAAAGGCTGCTCGTGACCGCCCTCCCCTGCGCACGACCCGCGCGGCTCGGTGCGCTGCTGCTCATGCTCGCCGCCGCCGCGGCGCGCGCCGATGAGCCGCTGCCGGCCGGCACGCCCGCGCCGGGTGGCGCGCCCGCCCCGGCGAGCAACGTACCGCTGCTGCTCGGGGCACAGTACACCTTCATCGAGCAGAAACAGACGGCGCTCGCTTCACCTTACGCCGGGAGTCTCAGTCTCCATGCGGACGGCGATCGGCAGTCGACCCACACCATCGGCTTCTACGGCGGCTGGGCAGCGGCGAGCTGGGCGCAGCTCTATCTCGATACGGAGAAATTCATGGGCGCGGGCGTGAGCGGCGCCACCGGGCTCGGCGGCCTCACCAATGGCGACGTGGTGCGCGAGGGGGTCGCGGGGCTGAAGAAGGAGTTCTATATTGCGCGGCTTTACGCGCGCTTCATGCTGCCGCTCGGCTCCGTCGTGGCGCCGGCCGAACGCGCCCCGGAGCAGATTCCCGGCAGCGAAGCCGTGCGCCGCCTCGAGCTCAAGGTGGGGCGGCTGGCGCTGGCCGACGACTTCGACCACAACCGCTACGCCGGCTCGACCCGCACCGAGTTCCTGAATTGGTCGCTGTGGGAGAACACGGCGTGGGACTATGCGGCCAACACCCGCGGCTACAGCGACGGTCTCGTCGTCGGCTACGTGAGTCCCGCCTGGTCGCTGAAGTACGCCATGTTCCGCATGCCGCTCGCGGCCAACGGGCAGACGCTGGAGACCCTGGCGCGGGCTCGCGGCGAAAATCTCGAACTCACCATCGCGCCGCCGGCGCTAACGACGGTGCTGCGCCTCCTCGCCTATCGCAACACCGCGCGCATGGGGGATTACGCCGCCGCGCTCGCGCTCGCGGCCGCTACCGGCACGGTGCCCAACGTGGCCGCCGACGATCGCGATGGGCGCCGCAAGAGCGGCTACGGGGTGAGCGCCGAGCAGCCGCTCGCCGACGACGGCGAGACGGGTCTCTTCACGCGTCTCGGGTGGAACGATGGACGCACCGAGTCGTTCGCCTTCACCGAGGTCGATCGGCAGCTCTCCTTCGGCGGGCCGCTCGCCGGGGTGCACTGGCACCGGGGTGAGGATCGCCTGGGCCTCGCGGCGGTCGTCGAGGGACTCTCGGGTCCGCATCGCGACTATCTCGCCGCCGGCGGCGCCGGATTCCTGCTTGGAGACGGCCACCTCGCTTATGGCGAGGAGCAGATCCTCGAGGCTTATTATCGGCTGCAGTGGACGCTGTCGCGCGACGCCACATCGCTGCGCTTGCAGCTATCGCCCGACGTGCAGTACATACGCAACCCCGGATTCAACCGGGCTCGGGGTCCGGTGCGCTTCTACGCGCTGCGCCTCCACCTCGAATACTGATTCCCGCGGCGCGAATGCGTCCCAACGTCGGCATCCGACCGTGCGCCCGGTGGTGCGGCCAGCGGCAACGGCTCCGCTGAAGATCGGCGGATCGGTCAGCCCTGCGAGCGCAGATCCTGGCGTGCCTGCTCCTCGGCGCGCTGGACCTCACGGCGCGCGTCGGCCTTCGGCTTGAAGGCGTGGATCGCCGTGCCGAGCGATTGTCCGGAAGTCATCCGGTCCTTGAGATCCGCGAACGGAATGTTGAGATTCTGTGCGACGTGCAGCGCGGTCGAGCACTCGCCCAGATCCTTGAATCCCCGGCAGGCATCCTCGGGCGTGAGGCCCGCGGGCACGAGCGCGGCGAGCCGCGTGTTGCCCGAGGCCGGGGACGCGGGCTGCGTCTCCGCCATAGCGGGAGGATCTGCTGACGGTACCGGGCCGGACTCGGTCTGCGGAGCGGGCTGCGCCTGCGACTGCGGGCCGGACTGTCCGTAGCTGAGCGGTGCGAACGAGACCGCGATTGCGGCCAATAAGGGCAAAGCGATGAGTTTCATGACAACCTCCGTCCTTGGCTTCGGGGCGGGGCGAAGCCCCGATCCCTCTTCGGGCTTCCGCGCGCGGAGGGGCGAACCTCCGTGTCCGCCGGACTCCGCGCCGGAAGATCGTGCGGTCGGGCCGTGGGGGGTATTTAGGACCGGTGCCGGCGGTCCGGCAACGTGTCGGCTAACGGCAATATGTCGCTCATTGGCGTCGACGCGGCACCAGGCGCCTTTACCTGGCGCGTACGAAGTCGATGAAGCCGCGCTCGATGTCGGCGTGCGTGAGCTGCACGTGCAGGCAATCGCCGACGTCGAGGCCCTGGAAGCCCTTCACCAGCTTGCCTTCGGCGAGCGGATGCGCGATGCGCACCCAGGTGCCGCCCGGGTTGACGCCGGTGACCATGGCGTCGAACTGCTCGCCGATACGCGGCGCGAGCAGCATTGCGGCGGCGGACTTGCGCACCTGGCGCTCCACCTTGGCGGCGTTGCCTTCCTGCGCGGTGCAGTGCTCGGCGAGCCTGCGGAGCGTCGCATCGTCGTAGGGGGCACCATGAGCCGCCAGGGCCGCCTTGACGAGCCGCTGCGAGATGAGATCCGGAAAGCGGCGATTGGGCGCGGTCGCGTGGGTGTAGTCGTCCACCGCGAGGCCGAAGTGCCCCTCGGCGGGCTCCCCCGGGCGCTTCAGCACGTACTCCCCGGAGCCCAGCAGCTTTACCACGGCAAGCGACAGGTCGGGGAAGCGCTCGGGTGCCTTCTGCTGGCAGCCAACGAGGAAGGCGCTCAGCGCGCGCGCATCGGGCGTAGCGGGAAGCGTGCCGCCGACCGTTGCCGCGAGCGCCACGATGCGCCCCCACCGCTCGGGCACGCGCAGCACGCGGCGCAGCGAGGGTGAGCGGCGGCCTTCCAGGAACTGCGCCACCACGCCGTTGGCGGCAATCATGAAATATTCGATGAGCTCCTTGGCGCGGTTGTCCTCGTCGGGCCTCAGGTCCATGAGCGCCCCGCCCTCGTAAACCGCCTGGGCCTCGAGTGTGGCGAGGCCGAGCGCCCCCTGCGCCTTGCGTACCTGCTTCAGGGCCTGCGCGGCCCGGTCCTGGATGCGCAGCTGCTCATCCATCCCGGCGACCGCAGATATCGCGTCCGGCACGGGCTCCTTGCCGTCGAGCCAGGCCGCGACGGCGTTGTAGGCGAGCTTGGCGCGGTTGACGACCCGCGCGCGATACACGTCGGAGGCGCTGACCGCCCCCGCGGAGGTCACGGTCATCTCCACGACGAGGCTCGAGCGCTCCTGGCCCGCCGCGAGCGAGGTCAGGTCGGTCGAGAGCCGCTCCGGCAACATCGGAAACACCTGCGCGGCCGTGTATACGCTGGTCGTGTTGGCGCTGGCATGCGCATCGAGCGGCGAGCCGGCCGCCACCGTGGCGTCGACGTCGGCGATCGCGACCAGTACGCGCGTGGCGCCCCCGGTGAGCGCTTCGGCGACCGAGAGCTGGTCGAGGTCGCGCGATTCGTCGTTGTCGATCGAGCACCAGAGGAGCGCCCGCAGATCGCGCAGCTCGCCGCCGGCCGCCGCTCCCGCGCCGCCGATGGCGCGCAGCTGCGCGAGCGCTTCGGGCGGGAAGTCGGGCTCGAGCCCGTGCTCGCGCATGGCGCGCCGTGCGATCGCGGCCAGCTCGTTCTGCCGGGTCTGTGACATCGGCAGATCATACCTGCAAAAGGCAGGGGCGCCGCCCGATGGCGGCGCCCCGGTGCTTCTTCGTAGTCGTCTAGCTCGCCGGAGCTACGCCGGTGAAGTAGATGATCACGTAGGCCTTGAGCGCGCTGGTCGGGGCGGGCTGCGGAATGCCCCAGACCTTGAGCGGCGTACCGGCGGTGAGGTTGTTGGTGAACGTCATGAGACCCTGCTGCGTGCTCACGTCGATGGGGCTCACGCTCACCACGCCGTTGCTGCGGTCGACCTGGTAGACCAGGGTGGCCGAGCCTGCGGTGGTATCGACGTCGACCGTCGCCGGCGTCGCGCCGCCGATAACCGACATGGTGAAGGAAGCGTTGGCCGCGAGGCCCGTGACCACCGCGCCGAGCGGCAGCGGCGTAGGCTCGAGCACCGCCATCGGCACCTGCCAGCCAGCCGGAGCAGTCGTGGACCACAGGGCGTACGAGGCTCCCCAGGCATTCACCGCGCCCACCGTGCCGCCGAAGCTCACCGAGCCGCTGCTCGCCGACACGAAGTCGGTGACCGCGTTCGCGCCGGTGTCTGCCATGGTGGGGAAGGTGAAGTTCCACCAGTCGAATCCCGTGATCGCATTGCCGCTCGGGTCGGTGTTGGCGGCGGTGGCCGGAAGGTAGTCGAGGTTCACCGTGTAGTCGTCGCTGGCGCGCACGAAGTGTCGCGTGTAGGTGAAGCCGGTGGTGGAGGCGTTCGAAATCGTGCCGCCGTAGACCGCGGTCTCGATGTCGACCGTGTCGGCGATCATCGGGTTAGCCATCGCGTCCACGGGACTCACGTGCACCTTGAAGCCGCGCACGATGCTGCCGCTCGCGAGGAAGCCGGGGCCCTGGCCGATCGAGCCGGCATCCGCCTGGGCGTCCTGCGGGGTGCGGAAGTAGAACAGCGTGTTGGGGCCGATGGTCACCGGCACGCCGGTTCCCGCCTCGGTCTCGACCGTCATCACGCCGCTCGTATCATCGACGCTCAGCACGTGGCCCTCGGGGCTGAGCCACACGCGCGCGAAGCTGCTGCTCTCCCAGATGCGCACTGCGACCAGCGAGCCGTCGCTCTGATAGCGGGCGGCGAGGCGCACGAACTTGCCGGCGAGCGAGCTCTCGCTGGAGAAATCCTTGACGACGCTGCGTGCGTCGCCGTTGTCGGCGTCGTAGACGATGGTGCCGTTGCTCGCGTCGGCGTTGATGGTGAGCTCGATTGAGCTCGTGATCGCGCCTTCCGGGTTGCTGGCGGGCTCGACGGGAAAGTCCTTCAGCACTGTGAATGAGGTCGTGCCGACCGTCTGCACCGTGCCGTAGGAATGGCGCAGCACGAGCCAGCGCAGGTCACCGACCCGGTGGCGCCGCACGGGCCCGTCGAAGTTCACCGCCCAGATCGTCGCGCCGGCGGCCGCCGGCGGGTTGTGCGCCACGATGAAGGCCGGATGGCCGAGGTCGAAGTCGAGGTACAGCACGTTGCTGCCGCCCGTCGAGACGCTGAGCGGGGTACCGAAAGTGAGGGTGATGGGTACCGTGAGGCTGCCGCTCGCACCCTGTGCGCCCTGGATCTGGATCTGCGTCGCGGGAATCGCTGCACCGGGCGTGCCGGCGAAGCCCGACTCCGGGTTCGATGCGACCACCAGGGCCACGTCGCCCGGATTGGCCGCGACGGTGATCACGGCGCCGCTGTAGGTGCCGGTTGGAATGGTCGCCTGGCCGAGAAGCTCGCCGAGCTGATCGAGCTCCTCGAGATTCACCGTCGGCGCGGGAGACGGCGCCGTCCAGACGGTGACGTTGCCACTGCCGTCCTGCGGGATGAGCGCGATGCTCAGCACCTTGACGCCGATTTCGGACCAATCCTCCGAGGAGGCATCGCCGATCAGCATCTGCAGCTGTCCGGTCTGCATCCCGCTGCTCGAACCCGAGCCACCACCACCGCAGGCACTCAGTACCGCGGCGAGACCCGTACCCAGCGCGCTCAGCAGGACGCGCCGCAACATAATGCGCTCCATGTGCGTACCCTTTCGTCGGTTTCGGCCGCGCGTCTGCGCGGTCCGTCGAGAGCCTTAAGCGGCTCAGACCGGAGTTGGTTGACGGCAGTTGGTTGATGCGCCGCCGGCGGCGTCCGCGGCTCGCGAGCCGATGTTGGCGTCGCATTCCGGCGACGCGCTGCCGAGTCGCACGGAATCTCAGGGAGCTTCTTGTAACAGCTCGGTCACATGCTCTTTGGCGCGTTCGCACGCCGCCTCGAGCGACACCCGGGCGGCGAGCCCGGCTGCAATTGCCGAGGCGAGCGCGCAGCCCGTGCCGCGGCGCACGGCTGCGAGCCGCGGCGCAGCCAGCCGGTGAACGCTGCCCGCGCGCGTCACCAGCCAGTCGATCGCGAGCGCGCCGCCGGCGTGCCCGCCCTTCATGAGCACGGCCGCCGCGCCCAGCGCGCACAGCGCGCGCCCCTGTCCGATGATCTCCTCGGCAGAGGCGGCCGGCGCGGTGTCGAGCAGCAGCGCCGCCTCCGGGAGATTGGGGGTGAGGAGTGTCGCGCGCGGCAGCAGCAACGCCGCGAGCGCCGCGCGTCCCGCCGCATCGAGCAGCGTGCCACCGGAGGTTGCGGCGAACACCGGATCGAGCACGAGCGGCAGGAGCTCCCGCGGCGGCAGGCTTGCAGCAACGGCCGCGACGATTGCAGCGCTGCCGAGCATGCCGGTCTTGATGGCGGCCGCGCGTCGCGTCGCGAGCGCCGCAACGATCTGCGCCTGTACCAGCGGCGGCGGCAGAAGCTCGACGGAGCTCACCTCGCCGTCGGTCTGAGCCGTTACGGCGGTCACGGCCACGAGCGCGCCCATTCCGCAGCGCGTCAGCGTCGCGACATCGCGCGCGAGTCCGGCCCCGCCGCTCGAGTCCGTCCCGGCGATGACCAGGACCGCCGTCACTCGCCGAGCGCGATGAGCGCGAGATTGCGGTGGCCGCGGGCCCCGAGGGCGCGCGCCGCGCGCCAGGCGCGCACGCCGGTACGGCAGCAGAGCACGATGCGCGGCGCGGGTGGCAACGCCTGCCCGCCCTGCTCGAGCGCTTCGACACCGACGCGCCACGCCGTCGCAAACGGCGACACCGGCGCTTCCGTGCAGCTGCGCAGGTCGATCACCAGGTCGGACGGCACGACGTCCTCGAGCGCGATGAAGGCGAGCGTGTCGGCGGGCTCCGGCGCCGCGGTGAAAGCGAAGCCGCCGATGTGCAGCGTGGCCAGGTCGAGGCTGATCAGCCGTCCGAGCACGGTGGGCTCGAGGCGGAGCAGCAGCGCGAGCGTCAGGTGCGCCTGCAGCATCCCCAGCACTCCGACCGCGGTCCCCAGAACCCCGGATTCGGCACACGAGCCCGCCTGGCGCGGCAGCTCCGGAAACACCGCGCGATAGCTCGGCGCGCCGCCACAGAAGGCGCCGACGTAGCCGGCGAGGCCGAGCACCGAGGCGCTCACCAGCGGCTTGCCCGCGCGCTGGCAGGCATCGCTCAGCACGTAAGTCACGGCGAAACTGTCGGCGGCATCGACCACGACGTCGGCAGCCGCGGCGAGCGCCGGCGCGCTGGCCGGCGTCAGCCGCGCGGCGCGCGCTTCCACCCGCACCTCGGGGTTCAAGGCGCTGAGCGCGTCGCGCGCGGCCTCGACCTTGAGCCTGCCGAGGTCGCCCATGCGATAGAGCGGCTGGCGGTGCAGGTTCGACTCCTCGACCGTATCGTGATCGACGATCGTCAGCCGTCCTGCACCCGCCGCCGCCAGGTAGCCGAGCACCGCGCAGCCGAGGCCGCCGGCGCCGACGACGGCGACCGAGGCGGCCGCGAGGCGTGCCTGGCCGCCCTCCCCCACCTCGGGCAACACGACCTGGCGCGAATAGCGATCGCTCACGGGGACCCCTGCGCCGTCTTCACGCCGCCCTCGCCGCCGCCAGCCACGCGCGGGTGCGCGCTTCCGGGTCGCGATCGCGGATGATGTCGGTCACGACCGCCGCCACGTCGGCGCCGGCGGCGAACACTCCCGCGAGCCGTTCGAGCGTGAGGCCGCCGATGGCGACCAGCGGAGTGGGGCCGATGCGCCGCTTCCACTCCCGGATGCGCTCGAGACCCTGGGGCTGCCACGGCATCGCTTTGAGCAGCGTCGGGTAGATCGGACCCAGCGCCACGTAGTCGGGCTGCACCCCGAGCGCGCGCTCGAGCTCCTGGTGGTCGTGGGTGCTGATGCCGACCCGCACCGCCGCACGGCGCAGCGCCGCGAGGTCCGCGCCGGCGAGATCCCCCTGCCCGAGGTGCACGAAATCGCAGCCCTCGGCGAGCGCGATCTCCCAGTAGTCGTTGACGATCAGCTGCAGGCCGGCCGCCGCGCACAGCGCACGCGCGGCGCGCACCTCGGCCCGCACCTGGTCGGCCGGGCGCTCCTTGATCCGCAGCTGCACCAGCCGCACTCCGAGCGGCGCGAGCCGCGCGATCCAGCCGGCAGCGTCGACGATCGGATAGACGCGCGCGAGCTTCATCCGCGGAACGCCTGGCCGACCACCGGCGTCGAAGGCGCGGCAAAATCCCGCGGCTCGATGGGGCCGGCGCGCCGCGCGGCATGCCCGGCCGCGACCGCCTGCGCAAACGCTCCCGCCATCGCCACCGGGTCGGTCGCCTGGGCGACCGCGGGGTTGACGAGCACCGCATAGAAGCCGAGCTCCATCGCCCGGGCCGCGTGCGAGGGGACGCCGAGGCCGGCGTCGATGATGAGCGGCACCTCGGGGAAGTGCGCCCGCAGCGCGGTGAGGGCGAACAGGTTGTTGAGACCGCGCCCGGAGCCGATCGGCGCGCCCCAGGGCATCAGCACGCGGCAACCGGCCGAGATCAGCCGCTCGGCGACCACCAGGTCCTCGGTGGTGTAGGGAAACACTTCGAAGCCCTCGGCGCACAGGATGCAGGCCGCCTCGGCGAGGCCGAAGACGTCGGGCTGCAGCGTATCGTCCTCGCCGATGACCTCGAGCTTCACCCACGGGGTGGCGAACACCTCGCGCGCCATGTGCGCGGTGGTGACCGCCTCTTTCACCGTGTGGCAGCCGGCGGTGTTGGGCAGCACGCGTACGTTGAGCTCGCGGATCAGCGACCAGAACCCCTGGCCGGCGCGCGCGCCCGCGGCCTCGCGGCGCAGCGCCACCGTGACCACCTCGACGCCG
>DAHUXE010000089.1 GCA_027307325.1 Gammaproteobacteria bacterium
CGGCGGCGGCGCGCCGCATCGAGCGCACCCTGTGGAACGATCCGGCCACGGGCGTCATGCGCCATGCCGACGCCGGCTACGAGGAGGCGATCGCCTGTGCACGCGAGCGGGGGCTCGACCTCCCCTTCCTCCCGAGCGCGCACTGAAGTCTCCGTGCCCGAGACGCTGAAGCTCTGGCGCAACGCGCAGCTCGCGACCTGCGACGCGGCGCTCGGCGTCATCCGGCGCGGCGCGCTCGTGACGCGCGGCAGCCGCATCGAATGGGTGGGTGCGGAGACGGCGCTGCCGGCGACACTCATCGCTTCGGCCGCGGCGGGCGCGGCGCCGGAAGAGCACGATCTCGGCGGTGCCTGGGTGACGCCCGGACTCATCGACTGCCACACGCATCTGGTGTTCGCCGGCAACCGCGCCGGCGAGTACGCGCAGCGGCTGCGCGGCACGAGCTACGAGGAGATCGCGCGTGCCGGCGGCGGCATCCTCTCCACCATGCACGCGGTGCGAGCGGCGAGCGAGCAACAGCTCATCGACGAGAGCGCCCCGCGCCTCGCGGCGCTCGCGAGCGAGGGCGTCACGACCCTCGAGGTGAAATCGGGCTACGGGCTCACGCTCGCGGACGAGACCAAGATGCTGCGGGCGGCGCGCCACCTGGGACGCGCCTTTCCGGTCACGGTGCGCACCACACTGCTCGCGGCGCACACGCTCCCCCCCGAGTACCACGGCCGCGCCGACGCCTACATCGACACCATCGCGCGCGAGTGGCTCCCGGGACTCGCCGCCCAGGGGCTGGTCGATGCCGTCGACGTGTTCTGCGAGTCCATTGCCTTCAGCGTCGCGCAGGCACAGCGCCTGTTCGAGGCGGCGCGCGGACTGAAGCTCCCGGTCAAGATGCACGCCGAGCAGCTCACCAACCTCGGCGGCACGCTCATGGCGGCCGCGCACGGCGCGCTCTCCTGCGATCACCTCGAGTACGCGGACCTGGCGGAGGCGGCGGCGCTCGCCGCTTCCGGAACCGTCGCGGTGCTGCTGCCGGTCGCCTTCTATTGTCTCGCGGAAGGGCGCAAGCCCCCCGTCGCCGCGCTGCGCGCCCATGGGGCGGCCATGGCGCTCGCGAGCGACTGCAATCCGGGCTCGGCACCCGGCAGCTCGCTGCTGCTCGCCATGAGCATGGGCACGAGGCTCGTCGGGCTCACCGCCGAGGAGGCGCTGCTCGGCGTCACGCGTCATGCCGCGCGCGCCCTCGGACTCGAGGCCGAGCGCGGCACCCTGAGCCCCGGCAAGGCGGCGGACTTCGTAGTGTGGAACGTGCGCTCCGTCGAGGAGCTCAGCTACTGGATCGGTTTCAACCCGCGCCGCACCGTGGTGCGCGCGGGCGAGGTTCTCAGATGGCCGAACACGACCCCCTGAAACTGGGCGCGCGCCCCCTGAAGCTCGCCGAGCTGCGCCGCGTCTACGAGCATCCGCTCACCGTGGCGATCGAGAGCGAAGCGCTGCGCGCGGTCGAGGCGGCGCACACGGCAACCGCGCGGCTCGCGGCCGCCGAGGCGCCGGCCTACGGCATCAACACCGGCTTCGGCCTCCTCGCCCAGACGCGCATCCCGGCGGCGCAGCGCGCGCTGCTGCAGCGGAACATCATCCTCTCGCACAGCTGCGGCGTCGGACCGCTGCTCGACGATGCGGTCGTGCGCCTCACCCTGGTACTGAAACTCTCGAGCCTGCTGCAGGGATTCTCGGGGGTGAGCGCGGGGCTGACGCGCTTTCTCGAGCGGCTGATCAACGGCGGACTTCTGCCCTGCGTGCCGAGCCAGGGATCGGTCGGCGCCTCGGGCGACCTGGCGCCTCTCGCCCACCTGTCGCTCGTCGTGCTCGGCCTCGGCGAGATCCGCCGCCATGGCGAGCGGCTGCCGGCCGCAGAGGCTCTCGCCCAGGAAGGGCTCACGGCCCTCACGCTGGGACCGAAGGAGGGACTCGCGCTCCTCAACGGTACCCAGGTGTCGACCGCGCTGGCGCTCGCCGGACTCTTCGAGCTCGAGAGCGCGTTCGCGGCCGCGGTGGTGAGCGGCGCCCTGTCGGTCGATGCGCTCGCCGGGAGCGATGTGCCCTTCGATCCGCGCATCCACAGCGTGCGCGGCCACGGCGGGCAGGCGCGGGTCGCGCAGGTGTACCGCGAGCTCCTCGAGGGCAGCGAGATCCGCGCCTCGCACCGCGACTGTCCGCGTGTCCAGGATCCGTACTCGCTGCGCTGCCAGCCCCAGGTGATGGGCGCGTGCCTCGACCTGCTCTGCCAGCAGGCGGCGACGCTCGGCACGGAAGCCAACGCCGTCACCGACAATCCGCTCATCTTCGCCGACACCGGCGAGGTTCTCTCGGGCGGCAACTTCCACGCCGAGCCGGTGGCCTTCGCCGCCGACATTCTCGCGCTCGCTGCGACCGAGATCGCCTCGATCGCCGAACGGCGCGTGGCGCTGCTCGTCGACCCGAAGATGAGCGGCTTGCCGCCGTTCCTCGCCGCGGACAGCGGCGTCAATTCCGGCTACATGCTGGCGCAGGTGACCGCCGCGGCCCTGGTGGCCGAGAACCGCATGCTGTGCCACCCGGCAAGCGTCGACAGTATTCCGACTTCCGCCAATCAGGAGGACCACGTCAGCATGGCGACCCACGGCGCGCGCCGCCTGCTCGGCATGACTCGCAACACGCTCACGGTCGCCGCCATCGAGGTCCTCGCGGCCGCGCAAGGTATCGACTTCCGGGCGCCGCTCAGGACCTCACCCAGGCTCGCAGCCGCCCACGGAGCGCTGCGGCTCAAGGTGCCGTTCGCAAAGAGCGACCGCCTGCTG
>DAHUXE010000094.1 GCA_027307325.1 Gammaproteobacteria bacterium
GCGCGCCCGGCAGTAAGCCGGGCGCGTTCGGTCCGTCAGCGGTCAGCGCGCGCTGTAGCCGCGCGCATCGAGACAGGAAATCATCGCGCGCCGGTAATCGTCAGGATTGCCGGACTGCTGTCCGCCGCGCGTCGGGTCGAATCCCGTCTGACCCGCCGCCCAGCTGTGGCACTCGGAGCGGTCGTTGGCCGTCTGCTGGTCGCTCTGCCCGTTGCGCGGGTAGACATACACGTCACCCGACCCGCTCGCAGGCGCTGCGGCGGCGCCACTCTCGTCATCACCCGCCGCCGGCGGCGGCTCGCTCACCACGTAGCCATTGTCCGCCGCGCTATACGTGTAATAGAGGTCGTTCGCGTAGTAGTACGGCATCCCGCCCCACCAGAACGTGGCATAGCCGAAGGGAAGGACCGGAAGGAACCAGGCAAAGCCCGGGTAGAAACTGCAGCGCGGCCAGAAGATGCCGTTCCAGTAGCCACCGCCCCAATAGCGGCCGGGGTAGTAGCCGCGGCCCGGGAAAAAGACGCGGCCGCCCGCGAAGCGGTTGGTGGCAAAACCGGCGCCATAGCGCGCTCCGGCGTAGCTGCGCGCTCCGGCGTAGCTGCGCGCTCCGGCGTAGCCGCGCGCTCCGGCGTAGTAGTGCCCACCAGCAGCGGAGCCGCCGGCGAAATGGCCACCGCCGGAGTAGCCGCCGTAGTGGCCGCCGGTGAAATGGCCGCCCCCGTAGGAACCGCCGTAGTGACCGCCGCTGAAATGGCCGCCGCCGCCACTGAAGTGGCCGCCGCCACCACCGCAGAAGTGGCCGCCGCCACCACCGCTGAAGTGGCCGCCGCCGCCGCCGCCACCGCCGCCCCCATGGCCACCGCCGCCACCACCACCACCACCGCCGCCGCCGCCACCGCCGTGCTGCGCATAGCTCAACGCCGGCACCCCTGCCACCGCGATCCCCAGCAGCAGGGCTCCCAGCGTCCTGACAAGAGGTCGTGCGTTCAGTGTGTTCACAGCCGTCACCTCAGTTACGTTTGGACATCCGATTCCCGAGGCCCTCTCCATGCTGAATTAGACGCCCGGTTCACGGGGCCGTTCAAGCCTACATGCATTAAAACGCAGTCACCTCGGACTCCGTTGACCCTTTGTCAGAATGAGGCTCCGGCGGCCTGTTCCCAGCGCGTCACCCGCTGAAACAGGGGGTCCGGCGTGCGCCGTTTTAATCTGCCGTTAATCTTAGAAGACCATATTGATCGCGGCGGCAGTCGTGACGCTCGAGCCGGTGTTGCGCCCGGCGACGAAGATGCGCGCGCCGACGATGACGCCCAACCGCGAGCTGAAGTTGTACTCGATGGCCGGCGCCACGGCGAGATACTCATTCGAGCCCGACTGCGTGTCGATGACGGCGGTCCCGCCCGCCGCCGGCTCGCTGCCGGTGAGGCGGGTGCTGGAGTTGTGCACCCAGACGAGATCCGTCGCCAGCACCCAGTTGCGCGTCAGGCTGTACTCCGCGGCCGCGTCGGCGGTGAAGGAATCGCCGGGCTGGGCACGGCCGCGGAAGCCGACGCCGGTTCCATAGACGCTCTGATCGGCAACGTTCGCCGAGCTCGAGATCGCGTAGGTCAGATCGAGGCGTACGCGCAGAATTCGCCCGTTCGGAAGCCACAGGTAGTCCTGCGAATACCACGACAATGAAACGCTGTAGGCCCCCGCGCCGAATCCGTCGGCCGGATTCGTCAGCCGATCGTAGCGCCCGGTCGGGAATGTCGCTCCCAGCACCACCGCGGTCGCAGGGACGGAGCTCCCCTCGTGAAAGCTCGTGAGCCCCACCTGCAGCTGAGCTCCGAGATCGCCGAGCCCGGGCGATGAGCTGTCTGCGGCCCCCGCCGGCTGGTCGTAGAAGAAGCGCGGCAGCAGGCCCACGGAGACACGGTCCGTGAGGCCGTAGATAAGATAGGTGAGCGATCCGAGCTCGTGTCCGCCCGCGGCCGGCTCGTGCCGGCCGCTGCGGTCGTACTGCCCGTTGCCGTTCACGTCGAACACGTAGGTCTCGACGAGCGCGTGACCTGCCGGAAAGGTCGAGGCATTGGGCGCCAGCAGCGGCCCGGTCCACCAGGCGTCGGCGCGCTCCTGGCGTGCGGGCTCGGCCAGCGCATCGTCGGCCCCTGACACCGCGCTCGCCCCGAGCGCGAGGCTGAGGAAGAGACCTGTTGTGAACTGCATCACACCGTATCCGTGGTTAACTTTCCGTAACAAACGTCAGCGCACGTCAAGTTGCGACGTTGGTAACGCCCAGCAAGCCGGCATTCCGGCTGAATAGCGACCGCTCAACCAACTTGACTTATGGAGGACAGTTCCATGAATTCGATCCGCAGTCTTCTGATCGCCGGCGTCGTCGCCGTGACTCTCGGCGCCGTCGCGGCTCCTGCCTTCGCCGACACGCAGTGGCAGAAGGACCACCCGCGCCGCGAGCAGGTGAACAACCGCCTCAAGAATCAGAACAAGCGCATCCGCCAGGAGCGCAAGGAAGGCGAGATCACCAAGGGGCAGGCGAAGCAGCTGCACAGCGAGGATCATGCGATCCGCCGGGAAGAGCGCGCCATGGCCAGCACCAACGGCGGCCACGTCACCAAGGCCGAGCAGAAGGCGCTCAACCAGCAGGAAAACCAGGTCAGCAAGCAGATCGGCAAGTAAGCTGGAGATTCGGGCATTACCGGGCGGAGCGTAAGGAGCGCGCTCCGGTCCGGCGACCCGATACTTGCTGACGGGGATCCGCTGCGCACGGCTGCGCCCTCACGCCTTCAGGGAGAAAGGCGTGAAGTTGGTGTCGCGATCGTAGTAATCCTCCTGCTCGGCGCGCTTGAGGAAGGCGACGACCCGGTAGGTGGCGGGCGTCGCGATCACTTCCCACAGCGACTTCAGCACGTACTGATCGAGAGCGACCGAGACCAGGTCGCTCATCGCCCACAGGCCCCCGAAGGCGATCGTGTAGAAGAGCGCGGTGTCGATGAGCTCGCCGCACACCGTCGAGCCGATGAGGCGCGTCCACAGCCAGCGGCCGCTCGTCCAGATCTTCATCTTCGCCAGCACGTAGCTGTTGACGAACGATCCGCACCAGAAGGCAATGATCGAGGCGCAGATGATGCGCGGGGTGTTGCCGAACATCGCCTCGACGGCCGGCTGCCGGCTGCGCCAGAAGTCGGCGGGCGGGAGGTGCACGATCACCGCCGACATGAGCGCCGCAAAGGCGAGCGCCGCGAACCCGCTCCACACGGCGCGCCGGTCGCGGGCGTAGCCGTACACTTCGGTGAGGATATCGCCGAAGAGGTACGAGATCGGGAAGAACAGCACCCCCGCCATGTAGGTGCGGGGCCCGAGCCATGGCAGCGTGATGACCGAGACCTTGGCGGCGCCGATCAGGTTCGCGCACAGCAGCACGCAGACGTAGGCGCCGAGGATGAGGTCGTAGTAACGATAGCTCTTCACGCGACCGCCGGTGCCACGGTGCCGGCGAGCTCGCCGAAACCGATACGCCTGAAGGGCGGCCTTTCGCACCAGGCGTGAAAGATCACGCGGTCGCCGTCCTCGAGAAAGGTGCGCTGCTCGCCGCCGGCGAGCGCGATCGAGCGCTTGCCGCCGCCGCTCAGCTCGAGAAGCGAGCCGGCCTCACCCGGCGCGGGTCCCGACTGCGTGCCGCTGCCGATGAGGTCGCCGGGCTCGAGGTTGCAGCCGTTGACCGTGTGGTGGGTCACCATCTGCGACACCGTCCACCAGGAGTCGCGGAAGTTCGAGCGCGAGAGCCGCTGCGGCGCGAGCCCCGCCGCGCGCATGCCCGGAGTGTCGAGCAGCACTTCGAGCTCGAGGTCGAAGCCGCCCGCACCCCGCACCTGTGCGTCGTCCAGGTAGGATAACGGCGGCGGCTCGCCCGGCGGCCGGCTCCAGGGTGCGCGAAAGGGCGCGAGCGCCTCGAGCGTTACCACCCAGGGCGAGACCGTGGTTGCGAAGTTCTTGCCGAGAAACGGTCCGAGCGGCTGGTACTCCCATGACTGGATGTCGCGCGCCGACCAGTCATTAAGCAGGCAGAGCCCGAACACGTGTTGCTCGGCCTCCCCGATCGGGATGCGCGTGCCGAGCTCGTTGCCGCGGCCGATGAAGACTCCCACCTCGAGCTCGTAATCGAGACGGCGCGTCGCGGCGAGCTCCGGTACCGCAGCGCCCGCCGTCAGTACCTGTCCCACGGGCCGGGTGACGTCGAAGGCCGAGACGCGCAGCGAGGAAGCGCGGCCGTGGTAGGCGATCGGCACCCACTTGTAGTTCGGCAGCAGAGGACTGTCGGGACGAAACAGCCGGCCGACGGCGGTGGCGTGATGGATCGAGGCGTAGAAGTCGCTGTAGTCGCCGACCTCGGCGGCGACGCGGTACTCAGCCGCGCTCTGGGGAACGAGCAGCCGCCGCAGGCGTTCCTCGAGCGGGCTGCCGGTGCGCAGCGCCTCGGAGAGCGCGGCGCGCAGCGCCGCCGTGGCGGTGGCGCCGGCGCTCATGAGCGCATTCAGGGCCGGCCGTGCCGCTGCGGCGAGCGCCTGCCCCGCGAGCCCGCCGAAGGGCTGCGCGGCCGCAAGCGCACCGAGGTCGAGGACCTCGGCGCCGATCGCGACGCCGCCCCGGAAGGGCTCGCGGCTGCCGGCACGCCGAAAGGCGGCGAACGGCAGGTTCTGTATGGGAAAGTCGCTCCCGGCGGCATTGGCGGCCGTCACCCAGCTCGTGAGCTGCGGATCGTGGGTCGCGTCGACTTCGGCCATGGCAGCTAAGCGTCGCCCGCGGAGAAATTCCTGGGCAAATCCCGCCAGGCCCGCTGGTAATCGCCCTGCAGCTGCGGCGCTTCGAGCGCAAAGCGCGTGGGGCGAATCACCGTGCGCGTCTCGAACATGAACGCCATGGTGTCGGCGATGTGCACGGGAAGCGAGGTATCGGCGCGGATTGCCCTGGCGAAGGTCGCCGCATCCGGTCCGTGTCCGCTCATGCAGTTGTGGAGCGAGGCGCCGCCGGGCGTGAAGCCTTCGGCCTTGGCGTCGTAGCTGCCGGTGATCAGGCCCATGAACTCGCTCGCCACGTTGCGATGAAACCACGGCGGGCGGAAGGTATCCTGCATGACGAGCCAGCGCGGCGGAAAGATCACGAAATCGATCGTGTCGACGCCCGGCGTGTCGCTCGGGGACTGCAGCACGAGGAAGATCGACGGATCGGGGTGGTCGTAACTCACCGATCCCATGGTGTTGAAGCGGCGCAGGTCGTATCTGTACGGCACGTGGTTGCCGTGCCAGGCGACGACGTCGAGCGGCGAGTGGCCGATACGCGCCGTCCAGAGCTGGCCCGCAAATTTCTCGACCAGCTCGAAGTCGCCCTCGCGATCTTCGTACCAGGCCACCGGCGTCTCGAAGTCGCGCGGATTGGCGAGGCCGTTGGAGCCGATCGGACCCAGGTCCGGCAGGCGAAACGGCGCCCCGAAGTTCTCGCAGACGTAACCGCGGGCCTCGCTTCCCGCGAGCTCGACCGCGAAGCGCAGCCCGCGCGGCATGACCGCGATCTGCTGCGGCTCCAGCTCGATGATCCCGAGCTCGGTCTTGAGCAACAGCGCACCGAGCTGCGGCACGATGAGCAGCTCGCCGTCCGCATCGCAGAGGAAACGCCCGTGCATCGAGCGGTTGGCCACGTACCAGTGAATGCCGCAGCCGCTTTGCTGCTCGGGCGAGCCGTTGCCCGCGATGGTCACGAGCCCGCTCACGAAGTCGGTCGCGGCCTGCGGCACCGGCAGCGGATCCCAGCGCAGCTGATTCGGCGAGGGAGTCACTTCGTCGAAACGCCCGACCAGCCTGCCGGAGTCGAGCGGCACGAAGCGCTCGTGCACCGCCGCCGGACGGATGCGATAGAGCCAGCTGCGGCGGTTGGCGGAGCGCGGCGCCGTGAACGCGGTGCCGGAGTATTGCTCGGCGTACAGCCCGTAGGCGCAGCGCTGCGGGGAATTGCGGTCCTCGGGCAGCGCCCCCGGCAGCGCCTCGGTCGCGAAGTGATTGCCGAACCCGGACTGATAACCTGCCGCGCTGCTGCGTCTCGCCATCCCGCTATTCTGCACCGGCGCGCTCCCGAGTTGTTAGGCGATCGACCTGCTAACATGAAACACGTGAGGAGACTCCTGGCATTGACCGCGGGCGCACTTGCGTGCGTGGCGCCGGCGCTGGCCGGCTCACCCCCAGGCGCCGCGTTTGCCCCGGTGGCGCACTCGGCCCTGGTCACGGTCGAGGGCGTGATCACATCCGATACGCTCGTGCTGCGCGCCCTCCGTACGGCCGATCGGCAACCCCTGAGCGGCGCCGAGCTCGCCGTCAGCGCGGACGGCCGCAGTGTCCCGACCACGCCGCGACCGGAGGGCACCTGGGGCGTGCCGCTTCAGGCTCTGGCCACGAAGCCGCCGGCAAAGCTCTCGATCGTCGTGGCGCACGACGGGTTACGCGAGGTGCTCGAGGGGCAGCTGCCGGGCAGTGGCGCCGCCCCCGCTGTCTCTCAATCCGGGAACGCCGCGAGCACGCTGATCCACAAGCAGATCGCGTGGTGGATCCTCAACGTCGTCGTCGTGCTGATCGGCGTCATCGCCGTCGCGCGCCGCATGTCCTGAAGCGCCAGCGTATGCAATAGTCCATTCGGCAATAGTTAAGCAAGTGCCTAACTATCAGCCGGGGGACCTGTCAACGCTGCGCCGGCGCAAAACCGCGAGCGCCTGCGCACCGCGGCCGCTACTGCGCGGTGAGTTGCGTGACGTAGCGGTAGAAGAACCGGTTCCACTTGTAGAACTCGCCGACTGCGAGCCGCTCGTCACGTCCGTGGGCGCGCACGTCGTCCCGATCCACGGCCACGCCGCCGAAGGTAAAGGTCGGCAGCCCCGCCGCGATCGTGTACTTGGCGTCGGAGGCGCCGGGATCGAGGAACGGGATCACCCTGGCCTGCGGCCACGCCGTCCGGGACAGCGCCGTCAGCGCCTGCATGACGTCGGCACGCAGCGGCGCCGGCGTCACGGCGCGCTCATCGGTGCCCCGGTCGGAGATCGTCCCGTCGTCGGCGACATAGCGCACGGTGATCTGCGGGTCGTTCACCACCTTGACGAGCGTCTGGCGGATCTCCTCCTTGGAGTGCCCGGGGAAGATACGGCAGTTCACCACCGCCTCGGCGCGCTGCGGCAGGGCATTGTTGGCGTGGCCGCCCGCGAGGCGGGTCGCGACGCAGGTCGTGCGCGTCACCGAGACGTTGTCCGGATCCCGCGAGAGGCGCGCGATCGCCTGAGCGTCGGGCGGGTCCTTGAGGATCGCACGCATGTCCTGCGCCTCCTGACCCCTGGCAACCTCGGCCGCCATCTGCTCGAAGTAGCCGCGGTTGACGCCGTTCAGCTCGAACGGGAACTGGAAGCGGGCGAGCCGGGTAAGTCCGCGCGCGAGCTCGTAGATGGCGTTGTCGGGCCGGGGCACCGAGCTGTGGCCGCCCCTGTTGGTCACGCTCAGCTGATAGTCGGAGTAGAGCTTCTCGGTGGCGATCAGGCGCGCGACGCGCGGCACCCCGTGCTCCGCCATCACCGACCAGTCGTCCTGGTTCAGCACGAACTCCGCGTCTACAGCCGCGCGATGATTCTTCAGCAGCCAGCTCACGCCGTTGCAGCAGCCGCCCTCCTCGTCCGCGGTGAACGCCGCGATGATGTCGCGGCTCGGGTGAAAGCCCTCCTTCTTCATGCGGATGAGCGTGGCCGCCATGACCGAGTCGCCGTCCTTCATGTCGATCGCGCCGCGGCCGTAGTAATAACCGTCCTTCTCGACGAGCTTGTACGGGTCGACTGTCCAGTCGGCGCGCTTCGCCGCGACGACGTCGAGATGCCCGATGAGGAGCACGGGCCGGTGCGCACCGCTGCCGTGCAGGCGCACCACCAGGTTCTTCTTGTGGTCATTGGGTCCGAGCAGCGTCATATCCGCCGCCGGGAAGCCGGCGTCGCGAAAACGCTGCGCCAGCGCCTCCGCGGCGGCCGTGTCATTGCCGGTCGAATCGCTGGTGTCGATCTCGATCAGCTGCTTGAAGATGTCGTGCGCCAGTTCGTCGTAAGGGGCGTCCGCGGCCGGCGGCACGGCCCCGGCCGCCACCGCCGCGAGCGGCCACAGCGCGGCCAGCGCGGCACAGGCGGGCGCGGCTCGGTCGAAGGTCCGGCTCACGAACCGGACTCCAGCACCAGGAGGCGAAACGAGCCCGGAACGATCGACGGCCGCGGGTGAGGTTGCGCAGTGGTCGCTGGCGGCGGCGGCGAGAAGTCCGCCGTCACGAGGAACACGCGATGCATCTCGAGGTCGAGCGCCATGGTGCGCGCGCCGCGCTGCGTGGTGACCGACTGCACCACCTCCGGGCGGCCGGAGGAGCCGACGCGCACCACCGTGAGGACGCCCTCCCCGCACGAGGCGAACGCGAGCCCGGTCCCGGGATCGAAGGCCGCGGCATCGACCCCCGCGCCGATCGGCACGCTGCCGAGCATTTTTCCCGAGGCTGCATCCACGACCGCCATCACCTTGTTGCCGCACACCGGGATCATGTGCCCGTGCGCGGCGTCGAAGGCGAGCCCCGAGGGCTCCTCGCACCCTGCGAGCGGCCAGACCGACAGCACCGCGACCTTCTGCGGATCGAGCGCCGCCAGGCTGCTCTTGTCCTCGAAGTTGACGTACACGCGGCCCTTGCCGTCGGTGGCGGCGAACTCGGGCTTGGCATCGAGCGCCACGGTGCCGACCACCTGGTCCGTCCTGGCGTCGATCGCCGTGGCGTTGCGCCCGCGGCCATTGAAGGTGAACACACGGTGCGTGGCCGGGTCGTAGAGGATCGCGTCCGGGTTCTCGCCGGTGACCTTGATCTCCTTGACGCGCGCCAGCGTCTTCAAGTCGAACACCACGACCATGCCGGCGCGTCCCGCACTCACGTAGCCGCGCCCGAGGTCCGCGGCGAGCGCGATGCCGTGCACGCCCGGCGTGTCGGGAATCTCCCCCGTGACGGTCAGCTTCTCCCCGTCGAGCACCAGGACGCGCGAGCCGTGGGACACGAACAGCCGATGGCCGGCCTGATCGTAGAGCAGGTAGTCCCAGCCTTCGTCCCCGGGAAGCGAGACCTGGTGGGTGATGTGGTAGTGGGGCGTGCTCGCTGCCCGCGCGAAGCCGAGCGGCGCCAGGGCGATGAGGCACAGGAGGCGCGGCAGCAGCTGCTTCATGAGGAGGTCTCCATGATCATTGCGGTTTGTGGCGCGGCCGCTTGACGCGCGCGCCGGCGCGGCACGATCAGCGAATCAACCGGGCGCACAGGTCGAGCAGCGGACCCGGCAGCAGGCCGAGCAGCAGCACCGCCAGCGCATTCAGGCCGAGGGCGAAGCGCACCCCGGTGGATCGCGCCGTCGGCGGCAGAGCACCGGCAGGCGCATCGAAGTACATGAGCTTGATCACGCGCAGGTAATAGTAGGCCCCCACCACCGACATCGCCGCCGCGAGCACCACCAGCCACAGGTGGTGGGACTCCCACAGCACCTGGAAGATCCTCAATTTCGCCCAGAAGCCCACGAACGGCGGCACACCCGCGGTCGAGAACATGAGCACCATCATGGCGAGCGCCAGCATGGGATCGCGCTGGTAGAGGCCCCGGTAGTCGTCGAGGCGGTCCGCTTCGAAGCCCTTGGAGGCCGCGAGCAGGATGACGCCGAAGGACCCGAGCGCCACCAGCACGTACACCAGCGTGTAATAGAGCGCCGCACTGTAGCCTTCGGGCGTGCCGGCGACGAAGCCGAGCACGATGAAGCCGACGTTGGCGATGGTCGAGTAGGCCAGCATGCGCTTCAGATTGGTCTGCACGATCGCCACTACGTTTCCGACCACGAGCGTCAGCACCGCGAGCGCCGCCAGCATCTGCGACCACTCGGCCACCACCCCGGCGAGCCCGTAAGCCAGCAGCCGCAGCGCCAGCGCGAAGTACGCGATCTTGGGGGCCGTGCCGATGAAGAGCGTCACGCTGGTGGGCGCGCCCTCGTAGACGTCGGGCAGCCACATATGGAAGGGTACGGCGCCGAGCTTGAAGGCCACGGCGACCACGATGAACGTGAGCCCGAGGATCAGGCCCGGGCTCGCCGGCCCGTGCAGCCGCACGGCGATCTCGCTCAAGGACAGCGTGCCGGTGAGGCCGTAGATGAGCGACATGCCGTAGAGCAGCGTCCCCGAAGCGATCGCCCCCAGCACGAAATATTTCATGGCCGCCTCGGCCGACACCCCCGAGTCGCGGTCGAAGGCCACCATCGAGTACACCGAGAGCGCGAGCAGCTCGACGCCGATATAGAGCGTCAGCAGGCTGGCGGAGGAGATCAGCACGAAGATCCCGAGCAGCGCCGTGAGCGCGAGCACGTAGTACTCGCCGCGCAGGATGCTGCGGTTTTCGAGATAGCTGCGCGAATAGAGCAGCGCCAGCGCCACGACCAGGAAGCCGGCCAGCTTCAGCGCCCAGCCGAGCTCATCCGCCACGTACAGCCCCTCGAACAGCAGCGTGCGGCGCGCGACCTCGCCGTACTGCACCGTGAGGGCGGCGCCGAGCGCCAGCGCGAGCAGCGTCAGCGTCGGCGTGAGTCCGCGGCGGCGCTCGCCGGCGAACACATCGACGAGCAGCACGATGCAGATGGCGGCGACGAGCCAGATCTCCGCGATCGCGGGCGCGAAGCTCTCGAGGCTCATCGGGCTTGCGGGCATGGCTTCACAGCTTGGTGGCGATCGCCTGGGTGAGTAGATGGTGGATAGTGGGCTGCATTACCTTGAGCAGCGGCGCGGGCCAGATTCCCACTAGCAGCACCGCGGCCGCGAGGCTCCCGAGCACCACGAGCTCGCGCGGATTCAGGTCCTCGAGCGCCGCGACCTTAGGGCTCGCGACGGCGCCGAACACCACCCGCTTCACCAGCCACAGGGTGTAGCAGGCGCCGAGGATTAGCGTGACCGCCGCGAGCGCCGCATACCAGAAGCTCGCCCTGAAGCTCGCGATGATCACCAGGAACTCGCCCACGAACCCCGAAGTGCCGGGCAGTCCCGTGTTGGCGAGCGCAAACAGCACCATGAACGCCGCGAACACCGGCATGGTGTTGACGACGCCGCCGTAGTCGGCGATCTGGCGGCTGTGCACGCGGTCGTAGAGCACCCCGACGCACAGGAACAGCGCCCCGGAAATCAGCCCGTGCGAGATCATCTGCACCATCGCACCGTCGAGTCCCAGACCTGCGCCGTGAGTCGAGCCCGTGGCACGCACGATCTCGTAGATCACGAAGGCACCGAGAGTCACGAAGCCCATGTGCGCGATCGAGGAATAGGCGATCAGCTTCTTCATGTCCTGCTGCACGAGCGCCACGAAGCCGATGTAGATCACCGCGATGAGCGACAGCGCTATCACCAGCAGGTCGAGCTCGCGGCTGGCGTCGGGTGCGATGGGGAGCGAGAAGCGCAGGAAGCCGTAGCCGCCCATCTTCAGCATGATGGCGGCCAGGATCACCGAGCCGCCGGTGGGCGCCTCGACGTGCGCATCCGGCAACCAGGTGTGCACCGGGAACATCGGCACCTTGACCGCGAAGGCGAGCATGAACGCGAGGAAGATCCAGCGCTGCTCCACGAGCGTGAGCGGCAGAGCCTGCAGACTCGCGATCGAGTAGTCGCCCGCCTTGACGTACATGTAGATGAGCGCGGCCAGCATGAACACCGAGCCGAGGAAGGTAAACAGGAAGAACTTGATGGTCGCGTAGACGCGGCGCGGGCCGCCCCAGATGCCGATGATGAGGAACATCGGGATCAGCATCGCCTCCCAGAAGAAGTAGAAGAGCAGCGCATCGCTCGCGGAGAACACCCCGATCATGAGTCCTTCCATGATGAGGAACGCGGCGTAGTACTGCGCCGGGCGGCTCTCGATCACCGTCCAGGCGGCGATCACCACCGGCACGGTCATGAACGCCGTGAGCACGATCAAGGGCAGCGAGATGCCGTCGATGCCGAGCGCGTAGTAGGCCTGGAAGCGCGGAATCCACGGCAGCTTCTCGACGAACTGCAGCGCCGCCGTGCCGGTATCGAACCTGCCCCACAGCGGCACCGTGAGCGCGAGCGTCACGAGCGCGGCCGCGAGCGCCAGCCAGCGGCCGGCGCTGATGTTGCGGTCGCCGAGCAGCAGGACGCCGAGGCCCGCGGCGATCGGCAGCCAGATGAGGATGGAGAGGAGATGCGGCATGCGCGTGCGGCTGGTCAGGGATGAGTCAGGTACCAGCCGAGGAGAACCACGAGCCCGATGACCATCCAGAATGCGTAGGAATAGAGATAACCGCTCTGCACCCTCCGCAGCACGCCACCGAACCAGCCGATGCCTTCCGCGGTGCCGTTGACCATGGCACCGTCGATCAGTCCCTGGTCGCCGCCCTTCCACAACCCTAGGCCGACCCCGCGGGTGAGCGCCGCCAGGATATTCTCGTTGAACCAGTCGAAGTAATACTTCTCGCTCAGGATCCGGTAGGCGAAGCGGAAGCGCCTCGCGGCCGCATCGGCAAGCTCGGGGCGCTTGAGGAAGAACAGCCACGCGGTCGCCACCCCGGCGGCGGCGAACCAGAAGGGCGGCGAGATCAGCCCGTGCAGCGCGAAGGACACGGCGCCGCCGAAATCCTCGCCGACCCGGGCAGTCACGTCGTTGGCGGGCAGCACGAAGATCGACCGGCCGAAATAGCTGCCAAAGAGCACCGGAGCCACGGTGAAGGCGCCGATCAGGACGGAAGGGATCGCGAGCGCGATCAGTGGCACCGTCACCACCCACGGGCTCTCCCTGGGATCGCCGCCGTGGTCGTCGTGGCCGTGATCATCGTCATGCCCGCCCCCGTGGCTCTCGTCAGCCCCGTGCGCGGCGGCCTCGCGGAAGCGCTCCGGTCCATGGAAGGTGAGGAACAGCAGGCGGAAGGTGTAGAGCGCCGTGACGAATACGCCGCCGAGCACGCACAGGTAAGCGAAGCCCGCTCCCCAGCGGTGCGACTCGCCGACGGCCTCGATGATCGCGTCCTTGGAATAGAAGCCGGAGAAGAACGGCGTGCCGATGAGAGCCAGCGCACCGATCCAGCAGGTGACCGTGGTGATCGGCATGTACCTGGCGAGGCCGCCCATGCGGCGCATGTCCTGCTCGTGATGCATGGCGATGATCACCGAGCCGGCGGCGAGAAACAGCAGTGCCTTGAAGAAGGCGTGGGTCATGAGATGGAAAATCGCCGCGCCGTAGGCGGACACGCCGAGCGCGACCGTCATGTAGCCGAGCTGCGAGAGCGTCGAGTACGCGATCACGCGCTTGATGTCGTTGTTCACCACCCCGAGCAGCCCCATGAAGAACGCGGTCAGCGCGCCCACTACCATCACCACCGAGAGCGCCGTGTCCGAGTACTCGAACAGCGGCGACATGCGGGCCACCATGAAGATGCCGGCGGTCACCATGGTAGCGGCGTGGATCAGCGCCGAGATCGGCGTCGGGCCCTCCATCGAGTCGGGCAGCCAGACGTGCAGCGGCACCTGCGCCGATTTGCCCATCGCGCCGACGAACAGGCAGATGCAGATGAGCGCCAGCGCGTTGACGCCCGTGGTGCGCGTCAGCGGCAGCAGCGCGTGTGCGAGCTGCGGGGCGGCGGCGAAGGCGTCGCGATAGTCGAGCGAATAGGTGTAGTAAGCGATGCCGGCGATCCCCAGCACGAAGCCGAAGTCGCCCACGCGGTTGACGATGAAAGCCTTCAGATTGGCGAAGATCGCGCTCGGGCGCGTGTACCAGAAGCCGATCAGGAGATAGGAGACCAGGCCCACCGCCTCCCAGCCGAAGAACAACTGCATGAAGTTGTTCGACATGACGAGCATCAGCATCGAGAAGGTGAAGAGCGAGATATAGCTGAAGAATCGCTGGTAGCCCGGATCGTCCGCCATGTAGCCGATGGTGTAGACGTGCACGCACAGCGAGACGAAGGTGACGACCGTGATCATGAGCGCGGTGAGCCGGTCGATGAGGAACCCGACCTGCATGTGCATCGAGTCCGACACCAGCCAGGTGTAGACCGGCGCGTCGTAGGCCGGCACCCCGTCCCACCACAGCTGCTTGAGCACCAGCACCGAGAGCGCGCACGACACGCCCACCGCGAGACAGGTCACGGTGTGCGCCCCGGCGCGCCCGATGAGGCGCCCGCCGAGCCCGGCGACGATCGCGGCGGCGAGCGGCAGCAGCGGAATGGCGAGCAGCACGTCGGGATTCACGGGTTGCGCCTTCAGCCTTTGAGCGTGTTGAGGTCTTCGACGTTGATGGTGCGCCGCTCGCGGAACAGCACCACCAGGATCGCGAGCCCGATGGCCGACTCGGCCGCGGCCACCGTCAGAATGAAGAACACGAACACCTGGCCGTTGATGTCGTTGAGGTAGCGCGAGAAGGCGATGAAGTTGAAGTTCGCCGCGAGCAGCAGCAGCTCGACGCACATGAGCAGCAGGATCACGTTCTTGCGGTTGAGGAAGATGCCGGCCACCGCCAGCGAGAACAGCACGCCCGAGAGTGTCAGCAGCTGGCCCAGGGTGATCACGGGCGCTTCTCCGCGTCCATCTTGACGAGGCGCACGCGATCCGCGCGCCGCACCGCCACCTGGCGGCTGATGTCCTGGTGCTTCAGGCCCGCGCGGCGGCGCATGGTGAGGGAGATGGCGGCGACGATCGCCACCAGCAGCAGCACCGCGGCCAGCTCGAACGGGTAGGCGTAGCGGGTGTAGAGGACGCTCCCCAGAGCGAGCGTGTTGCTGTAGTCGGCCGGCTCGGGCACCGCGCCGCGGCCGGCATCGAGCCCGAGTCCGCCGCGTGACCATACGACGCCGGCGATCTCCACGATGACCGCGAGCGCGGTCAGCCAGCCGAGCCAGGCGAAGCGGGTGAAGCCCTTGCGCAGCTCGGCGAGGTTGATGTCGAGCATCATCACGACGAACAGGAACAGCACCATCACGGCGCCCACGTAGACCAGCACCAGCACCACGGCGAGAAACTCCGCCTCGAGCAGCAGCCAGATGGCCGCCGAGGTGATGAAGCACATCACCAGCGCGAGCGCCGAGTACACCGGGTTGCGCGCGATGATCACTCCGAGCGCCGCCACCACCAGGATGGCGGCGAACACGTGGAACAGCACCTGGATCAGCATGCGGCACCGCCCGCGGCGGCTCTGTCGGCGCGCGCGCTCATCGGTACCGGGCGTCCGCGGTCTTGTCGGCGGCGATCATGGCCTCGTAGCGCTCGCCCACCGCGAGCAGCTTGTCCTTGCTCATGATGTTCTCGCCGCGCCGCTCCATGTGGTACTCGTGGATGCGCGTCAGCACGATCGCATCCACCGGGCAGGCCTCCTCGCAGAAGCCGCAGTAGATGCACTTGAAGAGGTCGATGTCGTAGCGCGTGGTGCGCCGCGTGCCGTCGGGAGACACGTCCGAGTCGATGGTGATGCACACCGCCGGGCACACCGCCTCGCACAGCTTGCAGGCGATGCAGCGCTCCTGGCCGTTCGCATAGCGGCGCAGAGCATGCAGCCCGCGGAAGCGCGGCGATTGCGGGGTCTTCTCCTCCGGATAATTGAGCGTGTACTTGGCCGTGACCAGAGTACGCGCCGTAACCATCAGCCCCTTGATGAGCTCCGGCAACAGGAAGGTCTTCAGCGGATTGATGGCCACCGGCAACTCCCTAGTGATACCAGGGCCGCGCCCACGGCCCGAGGCGGTACGCCGCCAGCAGCATTTCCACGCCGATCCACACCAGCGTCACCGGAATCAGCGCCTTCCACCCGAGCCGCATGATCTGGTCGTAGCGGTAGCGCGGAAAGGTCGCGCGGAACCAGAGAAACAGGAACAGCAGCACGAAGATCTTGATTCCGAACCACAGGAAACTCGGCTGCCCGAGGAAGGTGTGGCCGAGGCCGGGGTAGCCCTGGAACGGACCCTGCCAGCCGCCGAAGAAGAACACCGCCGTAAGCGCCGAGATCAGGATCATGTTGGCGTACTCGGCGAGGAAGAACAGCGCGAAAGCGATCCCCGAATACTCGACGTGAAAGCCCGCGACGATCTCCGACTCGCCCTCCGCCACGTCGAAGGGGGCGCGGTTGGTCTCGGCCACGCCCGAGATGAAGTACACCACCAGCAGGGGAAACAGCCATAGCCAGTTCCACGCGAGAATGCCGCCCTCCTGGGTGCGCACGATGGTGCCGAGATTCATGCTGCCGGTGGCCATGAGCACGCCGACCAGCGCGAAGCCCATGGCGATTTCGTAGGCAACCATCTGCGCCGCGGAGCGCATCGCGCCGAGGAAGGCGTACTTGGAGTTGGCCGCCCAGCCGGCCACGATGACGCCGTACACGCCCATCGAGGTGAGCGACAGGAGATAGAGGAGTCCCGCATCCGCCTTCGACACTACTACCTCGGGCGACAGCGGGATCACCGCCCAGGCGGCGAAGGCCGGCACGAGCGTGATTATCGGCGCCAGGCGGAACAGCAGCTTATTGGCGTTGGCCGGAATCACCACTTCCTTCAGCAGCAGCTTCACCACGTCGGCGAACGGCTGCCCGACGCCCGGCAGGAAGCCGAAGATGCGGACCCGGTTGGGTCCGCGGCGCAGCTGCATCCAGCCGATGACCTTGCGCTCCCACAGGGTGAGGAGCGCCACGCTGATGATCAGCACCAGCGTGATGACGATGATCCAGGCGCTCGACTTACCCAACGGCGAGCGCGCGAAATCGAGGAACGCCAGCCAGAGGTTGGTGAGGTTGTGCACCGTGCTTCCTCAGTAAGTCGCGGGCCCGGACCGGCCTTCGCGAGTCTTCTGCAGCGACGGCGCCCGGCGCACCAGCGCATCGGTCTGATACATCGGCACGTCGATTACCCGCGCTTCGCCTGCGGACGCCGCGGCGCTCGCCGCGCCGGCGGGCGTCACTGCGTGCGCGCCCCGGTAGTCCTGCGTCGCGGACCCCCCGCACAGGGCACGCAGCTCCTCACGCACATCCTCCGACGACTGGTACTCGAAGCCGGGCAGGCCGAGGAGATTGCCGAGCACGCGCAGCACCTTCCAACCCGGGCGTGCCTCGCCGAGTGGCGCGGCCGCCCCCGTCTGGCTCTGCCACCGCCCCTCGCAGTTCACGTAGGTCCCCGAGGTCTCGGCGAAGGTGCCGATAGGCAGCAGCACGTGCGCGATGCGCTTCAGCTCCTCGCTCACGAACGGCGTCAGCGCGACCACCAGCCCGGTGCGGGCGAACACGCCCGCGCTGTCCGGATCGAGCGCATCGACCGAGGGCTCGACCCCGCCGACCAGCACGCAGGCCTTGAGCGGCTTACGCAGCATGTCGCGCGCCGTGAGCCCCGGCTGCGCCACCGGCTTGGCTCCCGCTTCGCGGTGCGGCACGGCTCCGGCGAGGTAGGCGCCCGCGCCGTTCGCGCCCTCGCTGAGCACGCCGAACGAGGCGCCGGCGAGCTCGGCGAGCGCGGCTGCGAGCGCGCGCAGGTCCGCGAACTGCGGATGGCGGAGCGCAAGCGCGCCGATCCATACCGCGCGCTGCTCGCCGCCAAGGAGCGAGCTCGCGACCGCTCGATGCTCGGCGCCGACCTGCGCCGCCGCGGTGGCCGCCGCGAGGTGCGCGGGTACCGCCTTGCCGGCGGCCGCGGCGACCGCGGCGAGGACCGCCGCAAGGTCGCCCACCATGGTACGCGGCGCCGAGGAGAGATACGCCGCCACCGGAAACTGGCAGGGGAAGCGCACCGGGTTCATGAACGCAATCTGCGCACCGCGCCGCGCCGCCTTGCGCACGCGGTGCGCGAGGATCGGCACTTCGCGCCGCAGGTTCGAGCCGACGACCAGCAGCGCATTCAGCGCATCGACGTCGCCGATCCGCATCCCGAGCCCCGGCGCCACCGGATCGGCAGCCGAATCGCGGAAATCTCTCTGCCGCAAGCGGTGATCGATGTTGTGGGTACCGAGGCCGCGGGCGATGAGCCCGGCGAGGTAGAGCTCCTCCAGGGTCGCGGAGGGGCTGACGAGGAAACCGCAGGAGTCGGCACGCTCACGCAGGCCGCGCGCCACCAGCTCGAGGGCGCTCTCCCAGTCGGTCTCAGCCCAGTCGTCACCGCGGCGGGCGAGCGGACGCTCGAGGCGGTCGGGGCTGTAGACCCCTTCGTAGCTGAAGCGGTCGCGATCGGCGATCCAGGTCTCGTTGATGGCCTCGTTCTCGCGCGGCACGACCCGCATCAGGCGCCCGCGCAGCACGTGACCGTAGAGGTTGGTGCCGACGGCATCGTGCGGCGAGATGAGGGGCGTCGAGACCATCTCCCAGGCGCGCGCGCTGAAACGGTACGGCTTCGAGACCAGCGCCCCGACGGGGCACAGATCGATGACGTTGCCTACCAGCTCGTGATTGACCGCACTCTCTATATAGGTGCGCACCTTCATGTGCTCGCCGCGCCCGATCATGCCGAGCTCCTGGATGCCGGCGATCTCCTCGGTGAAGCGGATGCAGCGCGTGCAGTGGATGCAGCGCGTCATGTCGGTGGCGATCAGGGGACCTAAGTTCTCGTCCGGCACCACGCGCTTGCGCTCGGTGTAGCGCGAGGCGCCGCGCCCGAAGCCAACCGCCAGATCCTGCAGCTCGCACTCGCCGCCCTGGTCGCAGATCGGGCAGTCGAGCGGGTGGTTGATGAGCAGGAACTCCATGGTGGCGCGCTGCGCGGCGATCGCACGCGGCGACCTGGTGAAGACCTTCATCCCTTCCATGACGGGCGTGGCGCATGCCGGCATGGGCTTGGGCGCCTTCTCCACCTCCACCAGGCACATCCGGCAGTTGGCGGCGACCGACAGCTTCTCGTGATAGCAGAAGCGCGGCACGTAAGCACCGTGCGCGTCGGTGACGCGGATGATCATCTCACCCTTGCGCGCCTTGACCGGCACGCCGTCGATCTCGATGTTGACCAGGTCGTCCGCCATCTTAAGCCGCGCGCGCGCCGAGCGTGTCGGCGACGAGGCTGCGCCCGCCGTGATCGATGACGTACTCGAACTCGTGGCGGTAATGCCTGAGGAAGGACTGCACCGGCCAGGCGGCCGCATCACCGAAGGCGCAGATCGTATGCCCCTCGATGCGGTTGGCGACGTCGAGCAGCAGCCCGAGTTCCTCGCGCCGCGCCTCGCCGGCGAGCATCCGCTTCAGCAACCGGTTCATCCAGCCCGTGCCCTCACGGCACGGTGTGCACTGGCCGCAGGACTCCGACATGTAGAAGCGCGACACGCGCTCCAGCACCTGCACCATGCAGGTGGTCTCGTCCATGATGATGGCGGCGCCGGTGCCGAGGGCGGAGCCGGCCGCCTTCACCGCGTCGTAGTCCATGTTGGTCTTCATCATGATCTCGCCCGGCACTACCGGTACCGAGACGCCGCCGGGAATCACCGCCTTGAGCTTCGCGGCGCCGCGCATGCCGCCATTCAGCGCGAGCAGATCGGCGAACGGCGTGCCGAGCGGCAACTCGAGGTTGCGCGGCCGGGCGACGTGCCCGGAGAAGGAGAAGATCAGCGTGCCGCCCGAGTTCGCAGGTCCGAGCGATGCGAACCACGCCGGGCCCTTGCGCAAGATGGTGGGCACCGAGGCGAAGCTCAGCGTGTTGTTGATGGTGGTGGGGGCGCCGTACAGGCCGAAGTTGGCCGGAAACGGCGGCTTGAAGCGCGGCTTGCCGGGCTTGCCTTCGAGCGACTCGAGGAGTCCCGTCTCCTCGCCGCAGATGTAGGCGCCGGCGCCGATGAACGTATGCAGGTCGAAGTCGACGCCGGAGCCGCGGATGTTCGGCCCGAGGAGTCCCGCCTCATAGGCTTCGGCGAGCGCCGCCTCGAAGCGCGGC
>DAHUXE010000013.1 GCA_027307325.1 Gammaproteobacteria bacterium
CGGGCTACAGTGTGACGGGGACCTTCACCGGCTATTCGACCGGGGTGAGTTTCCCGAACGGTGGCCTGTCGACCGCCGGCACGGTTGGGGCAACTCTGACTCTGGCCGGTCTCTCCGGCGCGCTCACCGACGACGCCGGCCACTCCGACGCGCTCGCCCTGACCTACGACAACACCTACGCCATCGGCTCCTCGCTCGCAACGCTCGTCGGCGCCTGGAGCTACAGCTCGAGCGGGTTCAGTCTCACCCTCACCATCCAGCCGGACGGCACGCTGAACGGGCTCGATGCGAGCGGCTGCTCCTACAGCGGCGCGTTCTATCTGATCGACCCAGCCTTCGACGCCTACAGCGAGAGCTACACTCGCACCTGCAATGGCAGCAGCGTGGGGTTTACGGGTCTCGCGAGCTACTTTCCGGCCACCGCCACCACGCCGGCGCAGATCCGGCTGCTTGCCGATGATGGCGCCGGCCAGTATCTGGTGGCGGACCTCGTCGAGTGAGGAGTGCGCGGGCCCTCGCCGGGGCTCGCAACCGCATGGGCGTTGAGTTCAAGCTCACCGACCGCGAGTTACCGGTCTCACCGGTCTTCGTCGGTTTTCTGGAACAGGTGTTGTCGCAGCGCCCGGCCGGGCGCGAGATCTGGCCCGACCAGCGGTCGGAGGCGCTGATCCAGGTCGATGCGGCGGCGCACGAGCGCGCCACTGCGGCGGCCACGGCGGTGATGAGCGATGATTCAGGCCGCGAATGCCTCGCACGCGCTTACGGTCTCTTGGTCGCGCTGCTCGCGGGCGAACCGGCGCCGTTCGAGGCGCTGCAGGCGAGGTTTCAATTCATCTGCGTAACCGGCATCGCCCGCACCGGGGGTTCGTATCTCACGGCTGAGATCTACCGCTCGGTTGGCATCGAGCCTGAGAGCGTACCGCCGGCGCTCGCACACGACGGCTTCCCCGAAGCCGGACCCTTCCGGCTGCAGGACGGGGTCAACAGCTGGGTCATGACCCTCAAGACCATGGCCGAGTACCTGACCATGGTTGAAAGGTTCTTCGCGGGCCGGGCCGCGCACGAGAGCCGGATCGTGGTGCCGAAGAAGCTCACGCACTTCGTCCATGCCGGTGCCTTCTTCCGCCGCCTCCTCGGCGAGAGCATGGAGCAGGTACTGACGCTGCGGCATCCGGTCGCGGCCTGTGTATCGACGTACGAAAAGTCGGGCGGGCTGCCCGCGGACGGCCGCTTCGCGGTCCGCTCCAACATCGAGGAGTGGTGCCGCCGAGATCTCGAGCACACCGGCTGCCGCGCCGAGCAGCTCGCCGGTATGGATTACTTCGGGGCCTACCTGCGCTACTGGGAGCAATATCACTTGGCGCTGGCGCTGGCGGGCGTGGCCGCCGCACCGCAGCTACGCGTGGTTGCCTACGGCCGCGACACGCTGCACGCGCTCGCCCGAGAATATCACCTGCGCTACGGCAGCAAACTCGAACCGCGCGAGTTTCAGGTCTCCGACACCGCCCGGCGGCGGCACCCCGAGTGGGTCGAGCGGTCACAGCCGGCCATCGATCGCGTGGCCGCGGGCTGGAAGGCGCTCGGACTCGAGTTTCCGGTAGCCGGCATCAG
>DAHUXE010000132.1 GCA_027307325.1 Gammaproteobacteria bacterium
CTCTCGTGCCAGATGCGCATGCGCTCGTATGCGCAGGCCCTCGGGCCTGCGACGCCCGCCCACGCACCGGCGCTCGTGAGCAGCGCCTCGCTGGCACGCGAGATCGCCACTACCCGTGCATCGGGCGGCGCGCCCGCGGCCGGAGGCGGCGGCACCCTGGGCTCGATCAGCGCCACGCGCAGCCCCGCAGCCCCCGCCGTCGCGGCGCGCGCGAGCAGCGCGCCGGCACAGGCGCCCACCGGACCTCCGCCCACGATGGCAACGTCGAACTCAGGCATCGCGCACCGGCAGGCCGCGCGCCAGGCGCGGCACGGGTCCACCGAAGCCGAGGCTGACGCGCGCCAGCGCGCTCTTGGCGGGCGGTGTCAGATCGAAGAGCAGGAGTCCGAGGTTGCGCAGCAGCCCCACCCCGAAGCGCTCATCGCCGAAGAGCCGCACCAGGCCGTCCGTGAAGCGCGTGACGCCGCTCCGGTCGCGCGCCCGCCAGGCGGCGAACCGCTCGAGCAGCGCCGGGGCGCCGGGATCGCCTGCGCTTGCGGCAATGACCTCCGCCAGCATCGCCGCATCCCGCAGTCCGAGATTGAAGCCCTGGCCCGCGACCGGGTGCAGCGCCTGCGCCGCGTTGCCGATGAGGACCGTGCGGGTCGCCACCGGGGAGGCGGCCCGCGTGAGCTTGAGGGGATAGGAGGCGCGGCGGCCGGCGCGCACGAAGCGTCCCGCGCGCCAGCCGAAACGCGCCTGCAGCTCGGCGAGCCAGTTGGCATCATCGAGCGCCAGCACTCTGGCAGCATCGTCGCGGCGGCACGCCCAGATCACGCTCAGCAGACGCTCGGCGAGCGGCAGCACCGCGAGCGGCCCGGCCGGAGTGAAGCGCTCGTACGCGATGCCGCCCTGGGGCGCATCGCTCGCCACGTTAGCGACGACCGCCACCTGCTCGTAGTCCTCAACCGCGGCCTCGATGCCGGCGGCACTGCGGATCTGCGAGTGCGCGCCGTCGGCCGCCACCACGAGCCGCGCCGTCACCGCCTCGCGCTCTGCGCCGCTCGCGACATCGAAGCGCACGCCGCCAGCCTCGATCGCGACGCCCTCGACCTGCCCGGGAACGCGCAGCAACAGATCCGCCGCGCGCTCGAGGCGGCCCCAGAGTGCCGCGCCGATGCGCCGGTTCGGGACGACGTAGCCGAGGGCGTCGATACCCTGTTCCTCGGCCACGAGGCGTGCGCTGCCGAAACGGCCGGCGTCCGAGACGTGGATGGCGCGGATGGGGGCGGCCTCGCCCGCGAGCGTCTCCCACACGCCGAGCCCCTCGAAGATCCTGCGGCTCGCGTTGCCGAGCGCGGTGTTGCGCTCATCGAAGCTCGCCTGGGTGCTCGCTCCGAACGGCACCGCCTCGATGAGCAGCAGCCGCACTCCGCTGCCGATCAGCGCCGCGGCGAGGCTTGCACCCACCATCCCGCCGCCGACCACCGACACGTCGACCTCGAGTGAGGAGGTTCGCACCTTCAGCCCCGCGCCATCACGGCCTCGATCTGCTCGGGATCCTTCGGCGCGCGCGCCGTCAGCACTTCGGCCCCGCGCCTGGTGACCAGTACGTCGTCCTCGATGCGGATGCCGATGTTGCGCAAGCGCCTGGGCACGCCGCGCGCGCCGGCCGGCAGGTAGATGCCGGGCTCGATGGTGAGCGTCATGCCGGGCTCGAGCACCCGCCACTCGTCGCCGACCTTGTAGTCGCCGACGTCGTGCACGTCGAGTCCCAGCCAGTGCCCGGTGCGATGCATGAAGAAGCGCCGGTAGGCGCCGCTGCGGATCAGCGTGGGCAGCCGGCCCTTGAGCAGCCCGAGCTTGACCAGGCCCTGAGTGATGACCCGCACCGCCGCCTCGTGCGGCTCGTTCCAGTGATTGCCGGGCCGCACGCGCGCGATGGCGGCGCGATTGGCTTCCAGCACCACCTCGTACACCGCGCGCTGCTCGGACGTGAAGCGGCCGTTGACGGGAAAGGTACGGGTGATGTCCGAGGCGTAGCACTCGACCTCGCACCCGGCGTCGACCAGCAGCAGCTCGCCATCGGCGAGCGGCTGGTCGTTGTCGCGGTAGTGGAGCGTGCAGCTGTTGGCGCCGCCGCCCACGATCGGGTGGTAGGCGGTGTCGGCGTTGTTGCGGCGGAACTCGTGCAGCAGCTCCGCCATCACCTGGTACTCGGTGGCCCCCGGCCTGCAGAAGCGCATGGCGCGCAGGTGCGCGCGCGCGCCGATGCGGGCCGCGGTGCGCATCAGGTCGAGCTCGCCGCGCGACTTGTAGAGCCGCATGTCGTGCAGCAGGTGCTCGAGCGCCACCAGCTCCTGGGGCGGGTGGCGGCCGTTCTTCGCCTGGGTCCGCAGGCCGTTCACCCAGCCGACGACCCGCTGATCGAAGTCCGCGTAAGCGCCCATGGTGTAGTAGACCCTGGTGCGGTTCTCGAGCAGGCCCGGCAGGATCTCGTCCATGTCGGTGATGGGAAAGGCGTCGTCGGCGCCGAAGTCGCGTGCCGCCCCGTTAGGGCCGGCGCGCCGTCCGTCCCAGGTCTCGCGCGCCCGGTCGCGCTCGCGCACGAACAGGATGTACTCGGCCTGCTCCCGCCCCGGAACGAGCACCGCGACCGACTCGGGCTCGCCGAAGCCGGTCAGGTACTGGAAGTCGCTGTCCTGGCGATAGGGGTATTCGACGTCGCTGTTGCGGTGCCGTACCGGAGCCGCGGGCAGCACCGCGATCGAATCGCGCCCCATGAGGCGCATCAGCTGGCGGCGGCGGCGCGCGAACTCGTCTCTGGCCATGCAGAGCCTAATGCAGCGGAGCCGAGTCCGGGAGCGGTGCGTGCCGCGCCGGCGCGAGCTCCTCGAACACGAGCTGCACTCCGACGCGCACGAACTCGACCAGCTCCGCGTAGGCGCCCTCGTTCGAGTCTTCGCCCTGCTCGTCGTCGACGCCCGCGCGGGTGATCTCGGTGAGATCGCGCACGATCTCGCCGACGTCGCCCGGCAGTCCCCCCGCGTCGGGGATCGAGCCCGAGCCCAGGCCATAGAGAAATCCCTGGCACCACAGGGCGAGCGCCGCGGTGCGCACCTCGAGCGGCTGCGCATCGCTCGGCAGCAGCGGCTCGAACTCCATGTCGGTCTGCTCGAGCGCCGCGGCGGTGGCCGTGTAGAGCCCATAGAGCGTATCGGCGGCGGCGGCGTCCGCGCGTCCTTCGGGCAGAACCTCCCGCAGCCAGTCCTGGAAACTGTAGTCGGCCAGCGCGCACAGACAGCCGCTGAGCGTGCCGTGCGCCTCGGCGGCTTCTGTCAGCGAGCGCTGCGCGTTGAGCAGCTGCTCGATCTCGACGTAATCAGGCTGATTCATGGGGACGGCGCATTATAGTTGAGTCGAATTGACCGCACGAAGAGCGCGGCTCTATAGTCCCGTGCCATGAGCGACACTACAAAAACACAACTGGATCTCGAGCTCACCCGCCTCGCGAAACGCGTCGAAGAGCTGCTGACGACCCTCGAGCACCTGAAGGAAGAGAACCGCGCCCTCAAGGCGCGCCACGAGTCCCTGGCCGGTGAGCGCGCCTCGCTGATGCACAGGAACGAGCAGGTGCGTACGCGCGTCGAGGCCATGATCGGGCGGCTGAAGACCCTCGAGCACGGCGCGTGAGTCCGCCGGACCAGGCGCGCGTCAGCGTGCGCATTATGGACAAGGAGTACGTGGTCGCGTGCCCCTATGACGAGCGCTCGGCACTGCTGGATGCCGCCGAATTCCTCAATACCCGCATGCGCGAGATCCGCGACAGCGGCAAGGTAGTGGGTCTCGACCGCATCGCGGTCATGGCGGCGCTCAACCTCGCCCACGAGTTCCTCAAGGTGCGCGGCCGCGAGGCGCAGGTCGACAGCGGCGCCGGCCAGAAGGTACGGGCGCTGCGGGAAAGGGTCGAGGGCGCCCTCGGCAAGAGCCAGCAGCTGGATCTCTAATGCGACGGGAGTCTCAAGCGCAGGCCGCAGGCATGGTGTACATTGGTCCCCGGCGTCGCCTGCGGTGTTCGACAAGCGGACCGGGTTACCTCGGACCCTAATTGAAACACCCTCGGGACTCAGCGCTTGCGGCAGCATTGTGCAGGTCCGCATTTTTGAGCGGAAAGCCTTACCTGCCGCAGCTCGTCCCACCTGTTGCTCTGGTTCGAGAGCAACGGCTCGCACCGGCACATGCGGGTGGCGCTGCCTGATTCGCACCTGGGCGCGGCCCGCAGATCACTGCGGGCCGAGCGCAACGCGCGGCGCCGCGCCGTCAGCGCCGCCGAGCGCGCGGCGGCCGCCCGGCGCGCCACGCTCAACGCCGACCGGGCGCTCAATCTCGCTGCCGGACAACGCATCGCAGCCTACGCCGCCTTAGGTCTGGAGCTCGACTCGCTGCCGCTCATCGAGCTGGCGCGCTCGCGTGGCTGCCGCGTCTTCCTGCCGCGCATCGATCGCCGGCGGCAGTCGCGCGGCATGCGCTTCGTCGAGCTGCAGGGGCCGCTGCGGGAGAACCGGCTGGGGATACGCGAGCCCGAAGGCCTCGCCTGCATCGCTGCGCGCTGGCTCGACGTCGTGTTCCTGCCGCTCGTCGGGTTCGACCGGCGCGGACTGCGTCTCGGCACCGGGGGCGGCTTCTACGACCGGGCCTTTGCCTTCCGCCAGTTGCGGCGCGTGTGGCACAAGCCGCTGCTCGTGGGGTTCGGATACGCTTTTCAGCAGGTCGAGCAGCTCGCCGCCGCGCCGCACGACGTGCCACTGGACGCGGTCGTGACCGACGAGGGGTTCATCCGATGCACTACTGGCTGATGAAGACCGAGCCGGGCACCTTCGGCGTCGAGCAGCTCGCCGCCGCTCAGCACCACACCACGGGCTGGGACGGTGTGCGCAACTACCAGGCGCGCAACATGCTGCGCGACCAGATGAAGAAGGGCGATCAGGCCTTCATGTACTACTCGAGCACCGAGGTGCCGGGCATC
The DNA here is from genome assembly GCA_027307325.1 of Gammaproteobacteria bacterium. Classification (GTDB taxonomy): domain Bacteria; phylum Pseudomonadota; class Gammaproteobacteria; order Steroidobacterales; family Steroidobacteraceae; genus 13-2-20CM-66-19. Next base: position 5,006 of record DAHUXE010000132.1, read on the forward strand.
GTGGCCATCATGGAGGTAGTGAGAGAGGGTTATCCCGACCCTACTGCCTTCGATCGCCGGCACGAGCACTACGATGCGCAGAGCGACCGCAGGAATCCCCGCTGGTTCATGGTCGATGTGCAGCTGAAGCGCCGCCTCGCGCACACCGTCACGCTGCCGGAGCTGCGTGCGCATGCTGCCAGGGAGCTCAAGGGGATGGTGCTGCTGCGTCCCGGCAACCGCTTGTCGGTCACGCCGGTGGAGAGCGCACACTGGAAGTTCATTCTCGCGCTCGAGTCGCGCGCGCCGTCGACGTAAATGCGCATCGAGTGCAGCGCGCAGTGCGCGCGCGGACTCGCGCCGCGCGCATCGCTTAGCACACTTCGCGCGCGCTCGCTTGTAATTTAGATTCGCGTGTATATACTCGGACCCCGGACTAACCCGTCACACACTTGGAGAGCCAACATGGCGAAGGCAAAAAAGAAGGCCAAGAAGAAAGCCAGCAAGAAGAAATAGGCCTTAACTCGGCGGTCGCGTAAGTGGCCGCCGAGTCGAATTGCAACGACCGTGCCCGCTCGCAACAGCGGGCACAGTCGTTTCTGGGGAATGCATGACGGCGGATGGCGACACAAAGAAGCAGCGCGCAGCAGCCGCGGCGCTCGAGCTGGTGGCGGACGCGGATCTCATCGGCGTCGGCACCGGCTCGACCGTCAATCTCTTCATCGACGCCCTCGCGCAGCTCCCGCACCGCCCGCGGCAGGCCGTTTCGAGCTCGCAGGCGAGCAGCGCGCGGCTCGCGGCGGCCGGCATCGAGGTGCGCGACCTCAATGAGGTGAGCGACCTCGGGCTCTATGTCGACGGTGCCGACGAGGCGACCGCGGCGCGGCAGCTCATCAAGGGCGGCGGGGGCGCCCTGACGCGCGAGAAGATCATCGCCGCGGCCGCGCGGCACTTCGTCTGCATCGTCGATGACACCAAGCTGGTCGCAACCCTCGGCCGCTTCCCCCTGCCCGTCGAGGTGATCCCCATGGCGCGCACCCTGGTGTCCCGCGAGCTCGCCGCACGCGGCGGGCGGCCGCTGTGGCGCGCAGGCGTCGTCACCGACAACGGCAACCACATCCTCGACGTTCACGGGCTCGCGATCGCCGATCCGGTCGCCCTCGAGCGGGAGCTGAACCAGATCACCGGGGTAGTGACCGTGGGGCTGTTCGCCGTCCGCCCGGCGGACCTCCTGATCGTCGGCACCGCACGGGGCGTCGAGACCCGTTGATCCTCAGCGCAGGTTGCCGGCGACGAAGTCCCAGTTCACCAGCTGCCAGAAGCTCTTGAGGTATTCACCGCGATCGTTGTGGTGATCGATGAGCGGCGGCGAAGTGCCGGGAATAAAAAAAGGCCCGTCCGGTGAGACGGGCCTTCTTACATTGGCTGGGGGACTAGGATTCGAACCTAGGTAAACGGAGTCAGAGTCCGTTGTCCTACCACTAGACGATCCCCCATCATCCATTGGTGAAAAGACGCCTGCGGCGCTTTTCGCAGATTGGGCATCGTAGCTCCGTTCGGCACGCGGGCAAAAGGCGGGGCTCGACGCGCAGCAGTCACACTCACCTCACCAGCCGAGCACTTGGTAGTTAAGGCTGGCGCACGGGCTTTTGCCCGCTCGCGCAAGTCACTAACGCTTGGAGTACTGCGGCCCGCGGCGTGCCTTGCGGCGGCCGACCTTCTTGCGCTCCACCTCGCGCGCGTCACGGGTGACGAAGCCGGCATCGCGCAGCGGCTTGCGCAGGCTCTCATCATATTTGATGAGCGCGCGGGTGATCCCGTGGCGGATCGCGCCCGCCTGACCGGTGATGCCGCCGCCGTCGACCTGCACGGAGATATCGAACGTCGTGTGCAGCTTAACGGCGTCGAGTGGCTGGCGCACGATCATGCGCCCGGTCTCGCGGCCGAAGAATTCATCCAGCGAGCGGTCGTTGACGGTGATCTTGCCACTGCCGGGCTTGAGGTAGACGCGCGCGGTGGCGGTCTTGCGCCGGCCGGTGCCGTAATGATTCGGTGTCGCTGGCATGCAATGGGTCCTATTGAATCTCGAGTGGCTTCGGCTGCTGCGCCTGGTGCGGGTGCTCGCCACCGGCAAACACATGAAGCTTCCTGAACATGCGCCGGCCGAGGGGATTCTTCGGCAGCATGCCCTTGACCGCGAACTCGATCACCCGCTCCGGATGCTCGGCGAGGAGCTTCTCGAGCGCGATCGACTTGATGCCGCCGATATGGCCGGTGTGGTGGTAGTAGATCTTGTCGGTGAGCTTGCGCCCGGTGACGCGGATCTTCTGCGCGTTCACCACCACGATGTGATCGCCCATATCGACGTGCGGGCTGTAGTCAGCCTTGTGCTTGCCCTTGAGGCGATGGGCGATCTGCGAGGCAAGGCGCCCGAGCGTCTTGTCGCTGGCGTCGACGATGAACCAGTCGCCGCGGACGCTCGCGGGCTTGGCAAATACGGTCTTCATAGGTCACTCGTGGCTTGAGGCCCGCGGACGGGGGCTGGTCCCCTCGAGCGCCGCGGCCAAAAAAAGGCGGGCAAGTTTACTCAAGCAGCTGCCCCAATGCAAAGCAGCAGTTCCGCCCTTGCCGGCCCCCCTCCGGGCGGCCCAGGGTGCCTGTCGGGGCAGCGCCGCCGCCTATAATAGAGCCCATAATTTATGGAGTCCGGCCGCTCTATAGACGCTGCGATCACCGCCCTCGATCGTGCCCTGCGCGCGGTCTTCGCGCCGGCCCGGGCGGTTCGGCCGGTGCCGGGCAACCCCGTCGGGGGTGCTGCCGAGCTTACCGCCGCGCAGCAGCGCGAGAGCGCAGCCCTCATGCGCGTCAATCACTCGGGGGAGCTCGCCGCCCAGGCGCTCTACCACGGGCAGGCGATGGTCGCGCGCTCGGCGGCGACGCGCGCCCTGCTGATGGAGGCCGCGCGCGCGGAGAACGATCATCTGGCGTGGTGCGAGACCCGGCTCGCCGAGCTCGGCGCACGGCCGAGCCTACTCAATCCGCTCTGGTATGCCGGATCGTTCGCCATTGGCGCGCTCGCGGCGCTCGCCGGGGACAAGACGAGTCTCGGCTTCGTCGTCGAGACGGAGCGCCAGGTGGAGAGGCATCTGGACGGGCACCTCGGCAGACTTCCGGTCGGTGACAGCCGCAGCCGTGCCATACTTGAAACCATGAGGGCGGAGGAGGTTGCGCACGGCGCGACGGCGGCCGCGGCCGGCGGCGGGCGCCTGCCGGAGCCGGTGCGGGCGCTCATGCGGCAGACCGCCCGCGTCATGACGGGCACCGCCTACTGGGTCTGACGGTCGCGAAGGCTTATATTAAAGATGTGATCGGGGGAGCCGGTATGGAAGAGAGTATCAAGCCGCTGAGCGAGATTCCGGCGATCAACCGGTTCCTGAGCTACTGCCGCATCCGCGCGGTCCCGTCCAAGACCGTGGTTATCCACGCGGGCGACCTGCCGGACGTCCTCTACTACATCATCAGCGGCTCGGTCGAGGTAATGATCGAGGACGAGGAAGGCAACGAGATGGTGCTCGCCTACCTCAACCGCGGCCAGTTCTTCGGCGAGATGGGCCTGTTCTACGAGCAGCCGACCCGCAGCGCCTGGGTGCGCACCCGCAATCAGTGCGAGCTCGCGGAGATGACCTATCCGCGCTTCCGCCAGATCGCCGCCGAGAGCCCCGGGCTCGTGTTCGAGCTCGCCACCCAGCTCGCCACGCGCCTCGACCGCACCAATCGCAAGCTCGGCGACCTGGCCTTCGTCGATGTCACGGGCCGGGTGGCGCACGCGATCATGGACCTGTGCGGCGAGCCGGACGCCATGACGCACCCGGAGGGCATGCAGATCAAGGTGAGCCGCCAGGAGCTGTCGCGCCTGGTCGGCTGCTCGCGCGAGATGGCGGGCCGCGTGCTGAAGGTGCTCGAGGAGCAGGGACTGCTGCGGGCCACCGGCAAGACCATCGTGGTATTCAACGCCCGCCCGAAGATGAAGACCCGTCCCGTCATCGTGCCGGCCAAGCCGGCCGGCCCGGGTGGCGCCGCCAGGCCCGCCGGACAGCTCGCCGTGGACGAGGACGATGATGATGATGACGACGAGGACGAAGACGAGGAGTAGATAGCCTCGCGCGCAACCGGCCTTGCGCCAGCCTCACTGCGAGATGTGGCACCCCGAAAATGACTCAACCCCGCAATAGTTAGAGAAGTGTCTAACTATGGCTCCTTGAGGCCCTCTAAAGGGGTCCCAGCGGGCAAATTAGATGACTTTCTACCTTTGCGGCCGGGAAGGCATTTCCGCAGATCGCCACGCGCACACCGACGGCCGCTCCAAGGTCCTATCCGGCAACGCCTCCGCTAGGCCGCGGGTCCTTCAGCGAGCCCGGCGCCGCCGGACACCGATCGGGGTGGCGACTGGCCTGCCCTTACCGGTAACCCCGGCGATCTGCCGGCGCATCTCACGGATGGTCCCGGCATAGTCGCGGCTGCCGAAGATCGCCGAACCCGCCACGAATGTGTCGGCCCCGGCCGCGGCCGTGGCCGCAATGTTATCGGTCTTGATCCCCCCGTCGACCTCGAGCCGTACCTCGCGACCGCTCGCCTGGATGCGCGCGCGCGCATCCTCGAGCTTGCGCAGACTGGTCGGAATGAACTGCTGGCCGGCGAATCCCGGGTTCACCGACATGATGAGCACCATGTCGATGAGCTCCAGCGTGTAGTCGAGATAGTCGAGCGGGGTGGCGGGGTTGAACACCAGCCCCGGCCGGCAGCCGTGCTCGCGGATCAGCGCGATCGTACGGTCGACGTGCTCGGTCGCTTCCGGGTGAAAGGTGATGAACGTGGCGCCGGCCGCGGCGAAGTCCGGCACGATGCGGTCGACCGGGCGCACCATCAGGTGCACGTCGATGGGAGCGGCGACGCCGTACTTGCGCAGCGCCTGGCACACCAGCGGACCGATGGTGAGATTCGGCACGTAGTGATTGTCCATCACGTCGAAATGGATGAGATCGGCGCCCGCTTCCAGCACCGCCTCGACCTCGGCGCCGAGGCGCGCGAAGTCCGCGGACAGAACCGACGGAGCGATCCACGGCTGCATCGCGTTAGTCTAACCCTAACCCGGCGTGCTCATGGCGCGGTGAGCCGCGCCAGCGCCTCGAGATACTTGGCGCTGGTGCGTGCGATGACGTCCGGCGGCAGCTTAGGCCCCGGCGCGCGCTTGTCCCAGTCGAGCGTCTCGAGATAATCGCGCACGAACTGCTTGTCGAAGCTCGTGGGGCTCGAGCCCGGACGGTAGGTGTCGGCAGGCCAGAAGCGCGAGGAATCGGGCGTCAGCACCTCGTCGATGAGCGTGAGGGTCCCGGCGGCGTCGACGCCGAATTCGAACTTGGTGTCCGCGATGATGATGCCGCGCTCCCGGGCGTGCGCCGCGGCAAAGCGGTAGAGCGCGAGCGCCGTGTCGCGCACCGCCGCGGCGAGCGGCGCGCCGACGCGCTGCGCCATGGTGTCGAAACTTATGTTCTCATCGTGCGCACCCGCCTCGGCCTTGGTTGCCGGCGTAAAGAGCGGCTGCGGCAGCTCGCCGGCGAGCGGCAGGCCCGCGGGCAGCTCGATGCCGCACAGCGACCCGGTCTTCTGGTAGTCCTTCCAGCCCGAGCCGATGAGATAGCCGCGCACCACCGCCTCGATCGGCAGGGCCTTCAGCCGCCGCACGATCACCGCGCGGCCTTCGAGCAGCGCGCGCTCGGCAGGATCCTTCACCACGCCCTCGAGCGAGCGGCCGGTGAGGTGATTCGGGATCAGATGAGCGGTCCTGGCAAACCAGAAGTTCGAGATCGAGTTCAGCACGCGACCCTTGTCCGGGATCGGATCGGGAAGCACCACGTCGAATGCCGAAAGGCGATCGGTGGTCACTATGAGAAGCGTCCCGGCATCGACGGCGTAAATGTCGCGCACCTTGCCCTCGTGCAGGCGCTCGAGGCCCGTGAGCCGGGTGCGGTAGACGATGGGCGCACTCATGCGCTTGGTACTATACGTTGACATGGCGGCGGGCATGAAATGGATCGGCAAGCTGACCGGCGGCCTGATCGGCCTCGCCTTCGGCCCGATCGGCGTCGCGGTCGGCGTGCTGCTCGGCCACCAGTTCGACCAGGCGCAGCAGGACGACGACGAGCCCGGCGCGCCGCCGGCCGATGTGGCCGCGATCAGCGAGCGCTTCTTCCGCGCCACCTTCCGCGTGATGGCCTATGTCGCCAAGGCCGACGGCCGGGTCTCCGAGCAGGAGATCGCCGCGGCGCGCGCGGTGATGTCGGACCTGCGGCTCGGGCAGGCGCAGGTGAGCGAGGCGATCGCGCTGTTCACCGCCGGCAAACAGCCGGACTTCGACCTCGCGGCCGAGCTCGCAGGGTTGCGCGCGGCGTGCCGCGGCCGCCCGGACATCCTGCGCATCTTCCTGGAGATCCAGGTGCGCGCCGCCCTCGCCGGCAACAATCTCGAGGGACCGGTGCGGCCGATCCTGGGAAGCATCGCTGCCGCCATGCGCATCTCGGGCTTCGAGCTCGCGCAGATCGAGGCGGTGCTGCGCATCCAGCGCGGCGGCTTCTACCGGGAGCAGCGCCAGGATGGGGGCGCATCCGGCACCGGCACCAGCACCAGCACCGGTGCCGCGGCGCTCGGGCAGGCCTACCGGGTACTCGAGACGACCGCGAGCGCGAGCGATGCGGAGGTCGTCAAGGCCTACCGGCGGCAGCTCAACCGCCACCATCCCGACAAGCTCAAGGCGAACGGGCTGCCGGAGTCGATGGTCGGCCACGCCAAGCAGCGTACCCAGCAGATCATCGAGGCCTATGAGCTGATCCGGGCGCGGCGCGGGATGCATTAGCGCCGGCCCACTCCGCGATCACCGCCTGCACGGCGCGCACCCCGTCGGTCAGTGCCGCGGGCCCCGGCTGCAGAATGATGGCCGACTTGATCTCGCGCACGAAGCCAAAGCGCACCGCCGGGACCGTGCTCCAGCCGGGCCGCGCCGCAACGAGCTCCGGGCGGAACTTCTTGCCGCACCACGAGCCGAGCACGATGTCCGGCGAGCGCCGCACCACCTCGAGCGGGTCGGCGATGATGCGGTTACGGCCGAGCGGCTCGCGTGCGAGCTCCGGGAAGCAGTCCTCGCCGCCGGCGAGCGCGATGAGCTCCGACACCCAGCCGATGCCGGAGATCTGCGGCTCGTCCCACTCCTCGAAGTAGACGCGCGGCCGCGCCGCGCGCACGGCCGCCGCGGCGCGCACTGCGGCGAGCCCGCTCTCGAGCTCGGCGAGCAGCGCCGCGGTCTTCGCCTCGCAGCCGATCATCCCGCCGAGGGTGCGGATCATCGCGAGGATCCCCGCGACGCTGCGCTGATTGAAGATATGCACGTTGAGGCCGGCACGCACCAGTTGCGCGGCAATGTCGGCATGCAGGTCCGAGAACCCGAGCACCAGGTCGGGCGCGAGCGCGACGATGCGCCCCGTGTGCGCGCTGGTGAAGGCGGACACCTTCGGCTTCTCGCGGCGCGCCCGCGGCGGGCGCACCGTGAAACCCGAGATGCCGACGATGCGCCGCTCCTCGCCGAGGAGATAGAGCGTTTCGGTCGTCTCCTCGGTGAGGCATACGATCCGTTCGGGGTATCCTTCAGCCATGTGGCAGCGCATCTTCGGCTTCCTCGACGGGCTGCTGTTCGGGCCGGCCGCGCAGCGCGCCGGAATCCCGGGCGGGACGCTGCGCCTGCTGCGTTACGCCTACGCCGTGGTGCGCGACCTGTTGCGCGGCGAGATCAACCTGCGGGCCATGAGCCTGGTGTACACCACGCTCCTCTCGATCATTCCGCTCCTCGCCTTCAGTTTTGCCATCCTCCGGTTCTTCGGCGGCCACCGCAACCTGGTGCCGATCGTGTACGAGTTCTTCCGCCCGGTCGGCGAGCCGGCCGCCACCGACCTCACCACCCGCGTGGTGCAGTTCGCCAACCGCGCGAGCAACGGCGTGGTCGGCTCGGTGGGCCTGGCGCTGCTCGCCTGGACGCTCATCGGCACCATCAAGAAGGTCGAGGACAGCTTCAACTTCCTGTGGCACGTCGAGCAGCCGCGCAGCTTCGCGCGGCGCGTGGCGGAATACTCGGCACTGCTGGTGGCGGGGCCGGTGCTGGTGGTCGCGTTCATCGGCCTCACCCAGCATGCGCTCTCCAGCGCCCCGGTGCAGGAGGTCGTGCGGCTGCGCCTGCCGGTGCTGCAAGGGCTGCGCGCCGCCGGCATCGCGCTCGCCCCCTATGCCATGGTGAGCGCGTTCTTCACCGCGCTCTACATGCTGGTGCCCAACACGCGGGTGCAATGGCGCGCGGCGCTCACCGGCGCCGTCGTCGGCGGCGTGGCGTGGGCGGCGGTCGGCAAGGCGTTCACGGGCCTGGTCGTCTACTCTTCGCGTCTCACCATCGTGTACGCCGGATTCGCGTTCGTGGTCGCGGGACTGCTGTGGACTTACTTCGGCTGGCTGATCCTGCTCGCCGGGGCGCAGCTCTCCTTCTACGTGCAGAACCCGGCGTACCTGCGCCTCGGGCTGCAGCCGCTGCGGCTCTCGGGACTGGAGCTCGAGGAGCTGGCACTGAAGCTCATGTACGTCGTCGGCCGCGCGCACGTCAGCGGCGACACGCGCTGGACCGTCAACCGCGTCGCCGCCGAGCTCGGCCTGCCCGGGATCGCGGTGGCGCTGGTGGCCTCGACCTTCGAGCGGGCCGGGCTTCTCATCGTGACCGACGACGACGAGCTCATCCCCGGCCGCGATATCGGCCACATCAGCGTGCACGAGATCCTCGAGCTGGCGCGCAGCGAGCGCAGCGGGCACGTGGCGCCGCGCGAGTTCGAGATGCCGCCGGTCGACCGGGTGCTCGCGGGGCTCGAGGAAGCCCGCCGCCGCAGCTGCGGCGAGCTCACCCTGCGCGAGCTGGTGGAGGAAGCGCCGCGCCCGGCGCTGCAGCTCACTCGCCGGCAATCGTCATTTCGCTGATGAGCAGCGACGGCGTGCGGATGGCGCCGCGCGCGTCGGTATCGGAGCCGGCGGCGGCGATGTCGAGATACATGCGCTTGAGATTCCCGGCGATGGTCACCTCGTGCACCGCGTGTTGAATGACGCCGCGCTCGACCCAGAAGCCGCTCGCCCCGCGCGAGTAGTCGCCGGTCACGCCGTTCACCCCCTGCCCCATGAGCTCGGTGACCAGCAACCCGGTACCGAGCCGGGCGAGGAAGCCTTCCGGGCCGAGCCCGCCGTCGCTCGCCGTCACGATCAGGTTGTGAATCCCGCCGGCGTTACCGGTGGTCTTGAGCCCCAGCCGCCGCGCCGAGTAGCTGCCGAGCACATAGCCGTCGAGCACGCCGTCGCGCACCAGCTCGCGATCGTGCGTGGCGGCGCCCTCCTGGTCGAAGGGGCTGCTGGCGAGGCCCTTCGGCAGATGCGGCCGCTCGTGCATCTGCAGGAACGCGGGGAATACCTGCGAGCCGGCCGCATCGAGCAGGAACGACGCCTTGCGATACTGGCTGGTGCCGCGGATCGCGCCGATGAAGTGCCCGATGAGGCCGCGCGCCATGTCGGGCGTGAAGGCGACCGGGGCCTTGCGCGTCGTGAGGCGCCGCGCGCCGAGGCGCGCCAGCGCGCGCTCGCCGGCGATGCGTCCGACCCGGGCGGCGTCCTCGAGATCGGCCGGGTCGCGCGCCACGCTGTACCAGTGATCGCGCTGCATCTGCCCGCCGTCCTCGGCGATCAGCGAGCAGCTGAGCGAGTGGCTGGTGGCGGAGCAGCCGGCGAGAAAGCCGTGCGAGTTGCCGTACACGCCCGTGTGACGCTGCGTGCCGACGGCGCCGCCCTCGGAGTTGCTCACCCGCGTGTCGACGGCGAGACCGGCCGCCTCGCAGCTGCGCGCCAGCTCGATCGCGCGCTCCGGCGTCAGCTCCCAGGCGTGATCGAGATCGAGGTCGGGAATGTCGCGCGCCAGCGCCTCGGGCTCGACCAGCCCGGCATAAGGGTCCTCGGCCGTGTAGCTTGCTATCGCACACGCCTTGCCGACCGTCTCGAGCAGCGCGCTCCGCGCAAGGTCGGCGGTGCTGGCCGAGCCCTTGCGCTTGCCAAAATAGACCGTCACCGCGAGACCGCGGTCGCGCTGGTACTCGACGGTGTCGACCTCGCCGAGCCGCACGCTCACCGAGAGCCCGCGGCTCACCGAGGCGTCGGCTTCGGCCTGCGAGGCGCCCTGGCGGCGCGCCTCCTCGAGGGTGAGGCTGACGAGGTCGCTGAGCTCGGCAGCACCGGCAGGCTCGGAGATCGATGGCATGGTGCTAAATTGTAGCAGTGGGCGACGACTTGGCAGACGATGAGGCCGCCGGGCGGCCGAGCAAGAGCGCGCGCAAACGCGCTGCACACGCTGCCCAGGACCTGGGGGAGGCGCTGATCGGCCTGTCCGACGGCGACCTCGACGCGCTCGCGCTGCCGGAGGAGCTCGCCGCGGCGGTACGTGCCGCCCGCCGCATCACCAGCCGCGCCGGCGGCGCCCGCCAGCGCCAGTACATCGGCAAGTTGATGCGCGCGCTGGATCCCGCACCCGTTCGCGCCGCGCTCGCGGCGCGCGGCGCGGTGAGCGCGCGCGAGGCCGAGCGTTTCCGCCGTGTCGAGGAGTGGCGCGAGCGGTTGATCGCGGGCGGGGCTCCCGCGCTCGAGGAGCTCACGCGCGCCCACCCCGGGATCGAGACGTCCGAGTGGGCACGGCGCGTGGCGGCAGCCCAGGCCGAGCGCAGCCGCGGTGCGGACCGCTCGGGCGCATCCCGCGAGTTGTTTCGCGCGCTGCGCGCATTGTTCGATACAATGCCCTGATGCAAGCCCTCGTCGGCATCATCATGGGCTCCGCCTCCGACTGGGAGACCATGCAGGCCGCCGCCGAGACGCTCGATCGCCTCGGCGTCGCTTACGAGGTGCGCGTGGTGTCCGCGCATCGCACGCCCGATCTCCTGTTTGAATACGCCGCGGGGGCGCGCGCGCGCGGCCTCGAGGTGCTGATCGCCGGCGCGGGTGGCGCTGCGCACCTGCCCGGCATGGCCGCGGCCAAGACCACCCTGCCGGTGCTCGGCGTGCCGGTGCAGTCGAAGACCTTAGGCGGGCTCGACTCGCTGCTGTCGATCGTGCAGATGCCCGCCGGGGTGCCCGTCGCCACCTTCGCCATCGGCGCCGCCGGCGCCGCCAACGCGGCGCTGTGCGCCGCGGCGATCCTCGCCAACCGGCACCCCGCCGTACAGACGGCGCTCGAGGCGTTCCGCGAGAAGCAGACCGCCGCCGTGCTCGCCAGTCCCGATCCGCGCGCGCACCAGCGCACATGACCATCGGCATCGTGGGCGCCGGCCAGCTCGGCCGCATGCTCGCTTTGGCGGGCTATCCGCTCGGCCTCGATTTCCTGTGCCTCGACCCCGCGGGCGACGCGCCGGCGGGCCAGGTGGCGCCGCTCCTCACCGGCGCCTTCACGGACCGCGCGCTGCTCGCGGAGCTCGCACGGCGCTGCGCGGTGGTCACCTTCGACTGGGAGAACGTGCCGGTCGGGAGCCTGCGCGCCATGAAGCGCGGCGCGCACGGCGTGCGCATCGCCCCGTCGGTGGCGGCGCTCGAGTGCGGGCAGGACCGGGTGAGCGAGAAGCGGCTGTTCGAGCGTCTTTCGATTCCCACCACTCGCTGGCGCGCGGTCGACTCGCGTGCCGGGCTCGACGCGGCCATCGCCGCGGTGGGGCTGCCGGGCGTGCTGAAGACCCGGCGCCTCGGCTACGACGGCAAGGGTCAGGCGCTGCTGCGCAGGCGAGCCGACGCGCACCAAGCCTGGGAGCGCCTGGGGGCCGCGCCGCTGCTCTACGAAGAGTGGGTGCCCTTCGACTGCGAGGTGTCGGTGATCGGCGCGCGCGGCGCGCGCGATGAGGTGGTGATCTATCCGCTGTGCGGCAACGTGCACGGCGCGGGAATCCTGCGCGTCACCTGCGCGCCGTACGGGCCGCGCAGCTGGCACGAGCAGGCCGGGCGCTACCTCAGGCGCGTGCTCGCGCACTTCCGCTATCGCGGCATCCTCACCATCGAGTTCTTCGTGCGGGGTGGGCGGCTGATCGCCAACGAGATGGCACCTAGAGTCCACAACTCCGGCCACTGGACCATCGAAGGCGCGGCCACCAGCCAGTTCGAGAATCACCTGCGCGCGATCCTGGGGCTGCCGCTCGGCGCGACGCGCGCGCTCGGCCACAGCGCCATGATCAACCTGATCGGGCGCATCCCGCCGCGCGCCCGGCTGTTGGCGCTCGAGGGCGTGCACCTGCACGATTATGGCAAGCAGCCGCGCCCGGGTCGCAAGGTGGGGCACTGCACCCTCGTCGAGCCGACCGCCGCCCTGCGGAACGCGCGGGCGCGCCGTCTGGCCGCTAAATTGGCCGCCGGGGTGCGCATCCCGTAACATCACCTGCGAGAAGCCAAGCTCGCATGTACCTCGAGCCTTTCAAACTCAAGGAGTTACCGTTCCGGCTCAGCCCGGACCCGCAATTCCTTTACCTGTCGAAACAACATGCACGCGCCAAGGCGTACATGGAGTCGACCATCTGGTTCACCGACGGCTTCGTGGTGATCACCGGGGAGATAGGCTCGGGGAAGACCACCCTGATCGAGGCGTTTCTCAAGGAAATCCCCGCCGACGTCGTGGTGGCGCAGATCAACCAGACTCAGGTAAACGCCACGGATTTCCTGCAGGCGGTGCTGGTGCAGTTCGGGTTCTCGCCCTTCAAGATGCGCAAGGCCGAGCTGATCAGCACGCTCAATACCTTCCTCATCGAGCAGCACGCCGCCGGGCGCAAGGTGCTGCTCATCGTCGACGAGGCGCAGAATCTCGAGCCGCGCGTGCTCGAGGAGATCCGCCTTTTGTCGGGTGTCGAGACCACCAAGGAGAAGGTGCTGCGCATCATTCTCGCGGGACAGCCCGAGCTCAACGACACGCTCAACGCACCGCGCCTCGAGCAGCTCACGCAGCGCGTGCGGCTGCGCTTTCATCTCTCGACGCTGTCGGAGAGCGAGACGCGCTCCTACATCGAGCACCGCCTCGAGGTGGCCGGCGCCGGCGATCGCGAGATCTTCGCCGCCGACACCTTCCCCGAGATCTACCGCTACACCGGCGGGGTGCCGCGGCTCATCAACACGCTGTGCGACACGGCGATGATGGCGGCCTTCACGGAGAACCGCGGCTCGTTGCGCCGCGCCGACGTCTCGAGCGCGATCGCGGAGCTGCGCTGGCCGCCGTATGCCGCACGTGCCCAGAGCGCCCCGCTGGGGCCGGAGGCCACGACCGGGACGCACCCGGCGCTACCGGTGCGGCCAGCCCCCGAGGCCGCCTCCCCCGAGGCTGAGGCCGCCTCTCCTGAGACCGAGGCCGCCTCCACCCGGGCCGAGGCCGCCCCCGCGGAGCCGCTCTCCCCCGGCGCCGCCGCGCGCGATGCGGCCGCGCAGGAAGCGGCGGAGCAGGAGGCAGCAGCGCGTGAGACGGTAGCGCGGGCGGTGGCAGCACACGCGGCGGAGGCGCGCGAGACGGCGTCACCGGCGCACGATGCATCGGCGCAGGGGCCGGCAGCACGCGGGCGGGCGGCCGCCGCGAACGGCCTGCCCGGCGAGCCGGTCGGGAAGCTGCTCGTGGCCGTCGAAGGGCGCACGGTGCAGGAGGTGCCGCTGCGCATCGGGCGCCTCATCGTCGGCCGGACTCCCGACAACGACGTGCACATCGACAGCCGCTTCGTGAGCCGCCATCACTGCCAGATCATCACGACCGCGCAGTCGTGCGTGATCGAGGACCTGAACAGCACCAACGGCGTGTACGTGAAATCGGCGCGCGTCCGCCGTCATCACCTCAACGACGGCGACGTCGTGCTTATCGGCAAGCACGAGCTCATCTACGTGGACGACCGCGCCACTCGCAGCCGCGCCGCCCCGCCCGAGAGCGGGAAAGAGCTGAGCTCAGCTCCCGCCGGCGATGCGGACGATCACTCCGCAGGCAGCCGCCGCGCCGGCGGCCGGCCGCCCCTCAGATAGAGTCGTGGTCGTTGAGCGAATCGGGGTTGCCGTACTCGCGGCTTAGCGCCCGGTAGTCACGGCGGCGCAGGAACACGACGATTCCGTACACCAGGGCGGCCAGGCCCACGAGCCCGATGGCGTGGCTCAGCGCGCCGTGGGCGGCCAGCAGGTAGCTGACGGCGAGGGCCCCGAGGCCGAAGGCCATGTAGAGCCAGGGCAGGCCCTCATAGAGCGGGCGGGACAGATGCCGGCGTTCCATGCCGGCATCCTAACTTGCCGGCACGGCGGCGGATACTCGCCCCCCGGGTAAGCATGCGGCAGTGCCCTATTTCAGGCCCAGCATCCCCAGCAGGCGCTCGAAGAGAGACGGCTTGAAGCTCTCGACCCGGAAGTCGGTCTTCTGCCTGGTATGGCGCTTGATCTCCGCCAGCAGCTCCGCGGGGAGCTTCAGGGTGGAGGTATCGGCCATCGAGAGGTTGGGCTCGGCTTGCATCGTGACGTCCTTCCTTCGGCAGTTTCTGCCGGATGCACGCTACGGACTCGGCTTCCTCGAGGGCGTGTGGAAATTCACAAACCAACCAACGCTCCCGATTATGTTTAGGGCGTGCATCGCGGATCGTCCGCGCGTCCGCCCACGGCACAATAATCGCGCGCTGTGTCCGCAATGGCGAGATGTCGGGGAACGCCGACGTCAGCGCCGAACGACAGCTTGCGCAATCGCGATCAGGCCGTGCCGCCGACCGTCAGTCCCTCGATCCTGAGAGTCGGCTGACCGACGCCGACGGGCACGCTCTGCCCCTCCTTGCCGCAGGTGCCCACACCCTCGTCGAGCTTCAGATCGTTCCCCACCATGGTGACGCGCGTCAGCACGTCGGGCCCGTTGCCGATCAGCGTCGCGCCCTTCAACGGCGTCGTGACGCGGCCGTTCTCGATTGCGTAGGCCTCGCTCGCCGAGAACACGAACTTGCCCGAGGTGATGTCCACCTGACCGCCGCCGAAATTCACGGCATAGATGCCGCGCGCGACCGAGCGGATGATCTCGCCGGGGTCGTGCGGTCCGGCGCGCATGTAGGTATTGGTCATGCGCGGCAGCGTCACGTGGGCGAAGGACTCGCGCCGGCCGTTGCCGGTGGAGGCGACGCCCATGAGGCGCGCGTTGAGGCGATCCTGCATGTAGCCGCGCAGCACGCCGTTCTCGATGAGCGTCGTGCACTGGGTCGGAGTCCCCTCGTCGTCGATGTTGAGCGAGCCGCGGTGCCGTGCCAGCGTGCCGTCGTCCACCACCGTGCACTCCGCGGCCGCTACCCGCTCGCCGATGCGGTCGGCGAACGCCGAGGTGCCCTTGCGGTTGAAGTCCCCCTCGAGCCCGTGGCCGATCGCCTCGTGCAGCAGGATTCCGGGCCAGCCCGGGCCGAGCACCACCGTCATGGTGCCCGCGGGGGCGGGCACCGCCTCGAGATTCACCAGCGCCTGCCGCACCGCCTCGCGCGCCAGCTCCAGCGGCTTGTCGCTCGCGACCAGATCGGCGAGCGAATAGCGGCCGCCCGCCCCGGCGTAACCCTGCTCGCGCCGCCCGTTCTGCTCGACCAGCACCGAGACGTTGAAGCGCACCAGCGGGCGCACGTCGGCCGAGAGCTCGCCGTCGCTGGTGGCGATGAGCACGACCTCGTGCACGGCGACCAGGCTCGCGTTCACGTGCACGATGCGCGGGTCGAGCCGCCGCGCCTCGCGATCGACGCGCTCGAGCCAGGCCACCTTGTCGGCGGTGGCGAGCGCTGCGGCCGGGTCTGCCGGCAGGTAGAGCTGATGGCCGTGCGCGGCGCGCCAGACGCTGACGCGGCGCTGCCCGCCCTGCACGGCGATGGCGCGGGCCGCACGCGAGGCTTCCTCGAGCGCCGGCAGCACGATCTCGTCGGAATACGCGAAGCCGGTCTTCTCGCCGGCGAGCGCGCGTACGCCGACTCCCTGCTCGATGCTGGCGCTGCCGTCCTTGACGATGCCGTCCTCGAGCGACCAGGACTCCTGGTGCGCCAGCTGAAAATACAGGTCCGCGAAGTCGACCGAGTGCGTCAGCACCTCGCCGAATACGTTGTCGAGGCGGCGGTCGTCGAGCCCGCTGGGGCGCAGGATCAGCTCGCGCGCCACGTCGAGGGGATCGCCCGCGGGCGAGGCGCCGGTCACCGGGAGGGGCGAGTCGGATGCGCTCACGGGTGCGCGCCCGCGCCGAACGCGCGGTGTGTGAGGGCGGGGAAGCTCGCCCGCACGCTGCTCTGCAGCGCGAGGTCCACCTCGGCCACTGCGCAACCGCGCCCGCGCGGCACGCGCTTCAGTACCCTGCCCCAGAAGTCGACGATCATGCTGTCTCCATAGGTCTCACGCCCGCTCGGATGGATCCCGGACTGCGCCGGCGCGATCACGTAACAGAGGTTCTCGATCGCGCGTGCACGCAGCAGTGTCTCCCAGTGAGCGCGCCCGGTGGGAGCGGTAAACGCCGACGGCACCGAGAGCAGCTGCGCCCCCGCGGCGCTCAGGTGCCGATACAGCTCCGGAAACCTGACATCGTAGCATACCGATAGTCCGAGGCGCCCCACCGGCGTATCGAGCACCACCGGACGGGTCCCCGGGGCGACGGTCGCCGACTCCCGGTAAGTCTCGGCGCGGCCCGGGATGTCGACGTCGAACAGGTGGATCTTGTCGTAGCGCGCCACGCGGGTGCCGCCGGCATCGTAGACCAGCGAGGCGGCAGCGACCCGGCCGTCGGCGCCGCTCTTGAGCGGAATAGTGCCGCCGACGATCCAGAGCCCGAGGCGCCGGGCGCTCGCAGCGAGAAATTCCTGCACCGGACCTGCGCCGTCGGCTTCGGCCACGGCGCGCTTGTCGGCGTCCCTCAAGCCGAGGAAGGAGAAATTCTCCGGCAGCGCCGCGAGGCGTGCGCCGTCGCCCGCGGCCTCCTCGAGCAGCGCGACGGCCTGGGCGAGATTGGCGGCAACCTCTGGTCCCGAGGTCATCTGCAGGGCCGCTACCTTCATGGGCTAACCATGGGGTCATCCCACGTGCCGTGCAAGCGCAGCGTGGCGTGCTCGCGGCCCTCGCCCGCGAACAGCGCCCGCAGCGACATCCACAGCGCCGCCACCTTGGGTCCCGCACCGAGCCGCCGGACGGCCGCCGGCAGCCGCTCCTCGCCCTTCAGCACCCAGACCTGCGCGTCGTAGTCGTGCGCCAGGAGTCCGATGCGGCCCCTCATGAGGATCTCGGTATCCCCGTCCAGGTGCAGGTTCGAGGTTACCGCCTCGCCGTCGGCCACGCTGAAGTCCGCGGAGAGCCGCGCGAAGGGCAGCTGCGGCAAGCCGAGGCCGGCGAGAAGCCCGGGGACTGCGAGGAGCCCGAGCGAGCGGCCCGGCGCGTCCCCCGCCGCGCCGGCGCGGGCGAGGCCGTCGTCGAGCTCGACCTGCAGATGGCCCTTCGCGTCGGCGAGGGTGGATGCGGGCGCCGTGGGCCATTCGAGCTCGCCGCTCGCGCCCAGGCGCGCGGCGCTCAGGTCGGCGCGGACGCCGAGCCTGCCGAGCGTCGCGGCGGCATCCTGACTCGCGATGCTGAAGCTCGCGCGACACGCCCCGTCGCGGCACTTGAGCGCACCGCGTGCCTCGCCGCCCGCTCCGGTGACGTGCAGATCCCGCACCTCGATCGCACCGTCGCTCGCAGCGAGAGTCGTATCGAGGCCGCCGAGCGAGCCGCCCTGCCAGCGCAAGTCGCCTACGGAGAGCTGCGTGTCCGCTCCGAGCGCCGCCAGCGCCGCCAGCGCCGTGGCGAGCGCGGCGCGGCTCCCCGGGAGCTGCGCCAGATCGAGCCGCTCGATATGGGCACTCACGGGGTGGGCGGCGTCGCTCACGCCGGGCCAGCGCACCAGCGCACCGAGGTCCGGGGACACGACTGCGAGCTGCCCGGGGCCGTAGCCCGCGTCCGCCGACACGCGCGCGTCCGGGAAGGCGCGGTCGGCGACGAGCAGCTCGGCGGCGGTGAGCTCGGCGTGCAGCGCCGGCCAGGTGGAGCTGCGCGAGAGCTCGCGCCACAGGAGAACGTAGCCGGGCAGATCGAGGCGGCTCACCGTGCCCTCGACGGCCATGACGGGGGCGGCCGGCATGGCCGGCACGCTCGCGCCGAAATTTACCGCACCGCGCTCCAGCCGCCACAGCTCGCCCCGGCGGCTGACGGCGGCGAGCCCCCGCAGCCGCTCGCCGAGCGCGACGTGCAGCTGCGCCGCGTCCTCGGTTCCCTGGAGCTCGATATGGAGGGGAAGTGAGGATCCCGGCGCCTTGGCGAGGGGCTCCGGCAGGCTGCTCGCGACGCCGGCGAGGCTGCTATCGACCCGGGCACGCCACAGCGCTCGCCCGCTCTCCGTGCCCGGGAGGAGCTTCAAGTCCGCGCTCCACTCGGCGTTGCCCTGCAACGGGCTCTCCTCGGCATGCAGTCCCGAAGCGGCGGCCACCGCCGCGCGCGCATCGAGCACTCCCTTTCCCGAGATCGCAACCGCGGTGGCGCCGCGCTCGCGGCGCTCGCCGACGCTGAGTGCGATCGGGCCGCCGAGCCACTGCCCGGCGAGCGTCGAGTGCCGCAGATGGCCGTCGGCAAACGCGAGCGTGCCGCGCAGGGCCTCGATCGCGGGGAGCCCGGCCACCGGGCGCAGCTGCGCCCCATCGAGCAGCGCGGCAAGGCGCGTGGCGAAGCGGGGCGCGCGCGCGGAGCGCGGCGCGCCGGCGGGGCGCGCGAGCTCGAAGTCGAGCTGCACGTCGCCGCTCAGGGCGATGCCGCCGATTCCCGGAGCGTAGGGCTCGAGCCGCGGGTGACTGCGCAGCCAGGCGCGCGCCTCGCCCGCGTTACCGGTGAGCCTGCCGGCGAGGCGCGTGAGGCTCGCATCGCGCGCGTCCCACTCCCCGCGTGCCGCGCTCAGGCGGAAGCCGCCGGCGGTGGCGCCGTCGACGCGCACGCGCACGCGTGCACCGCGCCAGTCGATGCGCGCAGCGACGCCGTTGAGATCCGGCCAGTCCGCGGCGCCCGCGAGGCTCGCGCCGCCGAGCTCGAGCGAGCCGGCGAACTCCCGATGCGCGCCGCTCCAGGGCAGCGGCTCATCGAGCGGGCCGCGCGCCACGAGCTCCGCGCGCTCGATGCGGCCGGCGGTGAGCCGAGCGGCGACGGTGCCGAGGGCGGCGAGCGCCGGGGCTCCGAGCGCCTTGCGCAGCACCTCCACCTGAGCGCCGCTCAGGGTGGCACGCGCGTCGAGGCGTGGCTGCGCGCCGGAGTCCTCGCCCATGAGCGCGCCGCTCACGGCGAAGCGCGTGTCACCCTGACGGATCTCGAGCTCGCGGGTGCTGACCCGCCAGGCACGCCCGTCGTCCGCGAGCGCGAGCCGCGCGTGGACCCCGATCGAGCCGAGCGTGAATCCGGGATCGGCCGCGAAGGTCGCGCGCGCATTGCCCGCATCGAGCGCCGCCTCGAGGCTCGTGCCAGTGCCGACGAGGCGCGCGCTGAGTCCGGCGAGCCTGAGCGCGTGCCCGGGAGCGGTGATGCTCAGGTCCTCGAGCTCGGCGCCGGTCAGCAGCCGCGCATCCGGCGGACGGGCGGCGCTCCAGTCGAAGCGCGCCTCGCGCACCGTCCCCCCCAGGGCGACTGCGGAGAGCCGCAGCTGCGGCAGCGCGCCGCGGACCAGGCCCGCGAGCACCGCGGCCGGTACGCGCTGCAACCGGCCGCGCACCCAGCCGCCATCGGCGGCGACGTCGATGCCGAGAGCGCCGGCGGGTGAGCCCGCCGCGAGCTCGAGCGGCTCTACCGCGAGATGCCAGCCGGGGCCATCGCGCCGCAGCTGCCAGTCGGCGCGCAGCTCGCCGAGCGCGAGCCCGGCGGCCGGCCCCATCGCCGGCCACTCGAGCCTCGCCGCCGCCACGGTGCCCCGGGCGCTCACCACGCCGCCCGGCGCGAGATCGAGCTCGAGCGTGAGATCGGCGCTGCCCGCACCGGGCAGGCAGGCCGCGAGTGGCGCCGATTTGAGGAGCGAGCGCCACGGCGCGAGCTGCACCCGGCGGCTGCTCAGGTTGAGCGTGCCGGCGAGACCGACGGCCTGCGCCGCATCGCCGTGCAGGCGCAGCGCCGCTTCGGCCGTGGTGCCGAGCGTTTCCGGCAGAGTGAGGAGCGCGCCCGCGTTCCAGTCGCTTCCGGTGCGCCGCAGCTGGATGCGGCGGATGCCGGCCTCGAGCGGCACGCCCGCGACATCGAGGCGCAGCGTCCCGCCCTCGACGTCGATGCGCGTACCGCGCCAGCGCGCGAGGAGCCGGGTCGCTCTCGCGGGTGCAGCCCCACGCGGCGTGCGCACCGCACGCAGCGGCGCCGGATCGGTCACGTCGATGTCGGGCTCGATGAGCGTGATGCGGCTGATCGCGAGGTCGCCGCTGCGCAGCATCCGCCACAGGTCGACGCCGAGAACGAGCTGAGGGGCGGTGAGGAGCGCGCGCGGTGCGCCGGGCTCGCGCAGCTCCACGCGCCGAAAGACCGCCTCGGGGCCGTACCAACCCCAGCGCAACCGCAACTCGGTGAAGCGCACGTCGAGTCCGGTCTCGGCGCGCACCAGGTTCTCGAGTGTCGCGCGATGCTCCGGCACGCTGGCCGCGGCGAGCGCGTAGCTGAAGAGCGCTACGGCCGCGAGCAGCGCGGCGACGGCGGCCGTGATCGCCGTTACGCGCGCGAGCGTGTGCGCACGCGCCAGCCCCGGCTGCACCGCAGCCGGCGCGTTCGTCCCGGCAGCGGTATCCGCGGGTCTCACACGCACCACTTCAGGTCTTTGGGTCCTGGACGAGCACCACGTCGTACTGATCGACGCCGTAGAGCGCCTCGACCTGGAGGCGGATCGGCCGGCCGACCTGCGCCTCGAGCTCCGCGAGGGTGGCGGACTCCTCGTCGAGGAGCCGCTCCACGACGCCCTGATGAGCCAGTATCAGCAGCTCACGGCTGGCAAACTGTCGGCTCTGTCGCACAATTTCCCTAAAGATCTCGTTGCACACGGTTTCGGGCGTGCGCACGAAGCCGCGCCCCTCGCAACTTTGACAGGGCTCACACAGCAGGTGTTCCAGACTCTCGCGGGTACGCTTACGGGTCATCTCCACGAGGCCGAGCGGCGACAAGCTCACGATATGGCTGTGGGCACGATCCGCCGCGAGCGCGCGCTCGAGCGCGGCGAGCACCGCGCGCCGGTGTGGCTCCTCGCGCATGTCGATGAAGTCGATGATGATGATGCCGCCGAGGTTGCGCAGCCGCAGCTGGCGCGCGATGGTTGCCGCCGCCTCGAGGTTGGTGCGGAAGATCGTCTCCTCGAGATCGCGGTGGCCGACGTAGGCGCCGGTGTTCACGTCGATGGTCGTCATCGACTCGGTCTGATCGAATACCAGGTGGCCGCCGGACTTGAGCGGCACCTTGCGATCGAGCGCGCGGGTGATCTCCTCCTCGACGCCG
This sequence comes from Gammaproteobacteria bacterium, assembly GCA_027307325.1. Classification (GTDB taxonomy): domain Bacteria; phylum Pseudomonadota; class Gammaproteobacteria; order Steroidobacterales; family Steroidobacteraceae; genus 13-2-20CM-66-19. Next base: position 26,600 of record DAHUXE010000132.1, read on the forward strand.
TTCAGGTCGAAGATCGGCCGGGGGCCCGCATAGAGCTCGATCGGCGGCGTGCCCCCGGGCACGAACGTGGCGGCGAACTCGAGCATCGCCGCGTGCTCGCGCGCCGAATCGACCAGCACCCGGCTCAAGCCCCGCGACAGCTCATCGCGCAGCACCCGCAGGCTGAGCGGCAGGTCCTCGTGCACCACCGAGCCCGGCTGGGCGGCGGCGGCGCGCGAGCGCACGTGCTCCCAGAGGCGCGACAGATAGGCCATGTCCTCGTTCAGGCTCTCGGGGCCGACCCCCTGGGCCGCGGTGCGCACGATGTAGCCGCCTGCCGGCTCCGCTCCGGCCAGGGCCGCGAGAGCGGCCTTGAGGCGTGCCCGCTCGACCTCATCCTCGATGCGGGCCGAGATGCCGACACCTGAGCCGCGCGGCAGGTACACGAGGTAGCGCGCGGGCAGCGCGATGAAGGTCGTGAGGCGCGCGCCCTTGGTGCCGATCGGGTCCTTGATCACCTGCACCAGGAGGTCGTCGCCGGGATTCAACAGGCGGCGGATGTCCTCGGCCACGGGCGGCCCGGCCGCCACCGCCGCCGCGAGCGTGTCATCGGTGGCGGCGCGCGCGATGTCGGCGGCGTGCAGGAACGCGGTGCGCTCGAGCCCGATCTCGACGAAGGCGGCCTGCATGCCCGGCAGCACGCGCGACACCCGCCCCTTGTAGAGATTGCTCACCACGCCCCGCCGGCCGGTGCGCTCGATGTGAATTTCCTGCACCACGCCGCTCTCGAGGATCGCGGCGCGGGTCTCGCGCGGAGCGACGTTGATCAGGATCTCCGTGCTCACCAGCGGATCCCCGCCGCGGCGAGCAGCAGTCCGGTCTCGTAAAGCGGCAGCCCCATCACTCCGGAGTAGCTGCCGCTCAGGTGCTCGATGAAGAGCGCGCCGGCGCCCTGGATCGCGTAGCCGCCGGCCTTGTCGCGCGGCTCGCCGCTCTCCCAGTATGCGGCGCACTCCGCGGGCGTCACGGGCCGCAGCCGCACCTCGCTCGCGCTCACGCGGAAGGCGATTCCGGCCGTGGTCGCGAGCGCCACGGCCGTCAGCACCCGGTGGGTGCGCCCTGCGAGCCGCCCGAGCATGGCGATCCCCTCCGCCCGGCCGGCCGGCTTGCCGAGAATCATGCCGTCGATGACGACGGCCGTGTCGGCGGCCAGTACCGGCAGCTCGCCGCCGCGCTCGCGCACCGCGCGCGCCTTGGCGCACGCCATGCGCACCACGTAGTCCCCGGCTGCCTCGCCCGGACGCACGGTCTCGTCGATGTCGGCGGCGCTCACGAGGTGGGCGACGCCGATCTGCCCGAGCAGTGCCCGGCGCCGCGGCGACACCGAAGCGAGCGTGAGGAGCGGCGTGGGGGACGGCATGCTCTAGTCCCGGTGGTAAGGGTGACCGGCGAGGAGGCTCTGGGCCCTGTAGAGCTGCTCGGCGAGCAGCACGCGCACCAGAGCATGAGGCAGCGTGAGGCGCGACAGCGACCAGCGCAGCCGGCTGCGCGCGAGCACTTCGGCTGCCAACCCGTCGGGGCCGCCGATCACGAATGCCAGATCCTCACCTTCCTGCATGCGGGTCTTGAGCCATGCTGCGAGCTCGCGCGTCGAGAGCTCGGTGCCGCGCTCATCGAGCACGACCACGTAGTCCTCGCGGCGCAACGCCGCGAGCACCCGCTCGCCCTCGCGCGCAATGGCGCGTGCGGACGGCTCGCCGCCGCCGCGCGGGCCGGAGGCGATCTCGGTGACCGTGACCGGAAGGCGCGCGCCGAGGCGCGTTATGTAATCTTCACAGGCGTCGCGCACCCAGCCGGGAGGGCGCGTGCCCACGGCGATCAGCCGCACGCGCATGGGTCTTCAGTTCAGGTCGAGGCTTGGCGCCGGCGCGGAGCGCGGACCAGCGTGGGTGCGCCGAGGGGCAGCTCCGCGGCGCCGCCCTCCCACAGCCGCTCGAGCCCGTAGAACTCGCGCACCCGCGGCAGCATCACGTGCACGATGAGATCCTGAAGATCCACCAGCACCCACTCGCCGTCGCGGGCGCCTTCGGTGCCGAGCGGCCGGCACCCGGCCGCCTTGGCCTTCTCCACCACCCGCTCGGCGATCGAGCGCACGTGGCGGTCGGAGTTGCCGGATGCGATGACCATCGTATCGGCAATGTCTGTCAGCCCCCGTACATCCAGAACCCTTACGTTTACGGCCTTCATGTCCTCGAGCGCAGTCGTCACGGCTTCCCTTAAGGGCGAGACGCGCTCCGCGGCGGGGCGCAGGCGTGTACGGGTGGTCATGTGCTTAAGTGGTGTCTCCTGGTGGCCTCTGGTCGCCCGGATCTTGCCGTGCAGCATAGCACCTCGTCTCGAGAATGATCTGCCGTACCGCGTCGGGAACGAGATAGCGAGGATCGCGGCCGGCGACCAGAGCCGCGCGCAGCTCGGTCGAGGAGATCTCGAGCTGCGTGACCGCACGCACATGCAGGCAGCCCGCCGGCCGCTCGTGCAGCTCGCGGATCGAGCCGGTGCCATGGTCGACCATGAGCTCGCCGAGCGGCCCCCTGGTCGGAGCCTTCCACCCCGGGCGGTGAGCCACGACGATGTGGGCCAGCTCGAGGAGCTCGCGCCAGCGGTGCCAGCTCGGCAGGCCGAGGAAGGCGTCCATCCCGAGCAGCAGACAGAGCGAGCGTTGCGGGTGCTCGCGGCGCAGCTCGCCGAGCGTATCGACAGAGTACGAGAGGCCCGAACGGCGTACTTCGCGGTCGTCGACCACGAAGCCCGGCTGCTCCGCGACCGCGGCCCGTACCATCGCCAGGCGCAGCTCCGCGCTCGCGTACAGATGGTCGCGGTGCGGGGGACTGCCGCTCGGAAGGAAGCGCACCTCGGCGAGCTTCAGCTCCTGCCACAACTCAAACGCGGTGCGCAGATGCCCGCAATGGATAGGATCGAAAGTGCCGCCGAAGAGTCCAATGGGGTGCATGGCTAGCGACGATGTGCGCTGGATGGATCCGGTGCCGAGGCACACGGATGTGCCCGCCGCCGAAGGTGGCGGGCCGTGGGCGAAAGTCGCGCCTTTGCCCCCTGCGCTGGCGTATCTACGGCGTGCGCGGCTGCTGAGGCATGAGTTGCAGTGAGCTGAGCGCCTCGGCCGCGAGGGTGAGGACAGGGATGTCCGAACCCGAGCCAATTCATACTAGGCACAGAGATCCCGGGTGAGGAGCGTGAGCTCGTCCCAGGCATTGCCGGCGAGACGGCCCTTGATCACGCGGTCGGCGCGCGCCGCGCGCGCCGTGAGATCGGTGAAGGCCATGTGCGGTGCCCGCCGCGTGGCGAGCTCGAGCGCCGCGCTGCGGCGCTGCCAGCCGCGCTGCCCTGCGCCGCCCGCGCCGGTGAGCGCACCCCACGCATCATGCAGTGCCCGGGTGAGCGCCCACAGCACGAGCGTCGGCTCGGTGCCCTCGGCGCGCAGGCCCGCGAGCAGCCGCAGCGCGCGCCCGGCGGCTCCGCTCAGTACCGCTTCGGAGAGCTGGAAGACGTCGAAGCGTGCGCTGTCGGCGACGCTCGCGAGCACCGTCTCCGGCGTCACGGGCGCCCCGCCCGCGAGCAGCACGAGCTTGGTCAGCTCCTGGTGCGCCGCGAGCAGATTCCCCTCGGTGCGCTCGGCGAGCAGCGCGAGCGCCGCATCGCTCGCCTCGAGCTTCAACTGCCGGGCGCGCATGCGCAGCCAGCCCGGCAGGCGCGCGGCATCCACCGGCCAGATCTGCACCCAGGCGCCGTGCGCCTCGACGGCGCGCACCCAGTCCGCGCCCTGCGCCTCGCGGTCGAGACGCGGTGTCACCATCAGGAAGAGCGTGTCGCGGTCGCCCGCGTCGAGAAGCTCGATGAGCGCTGCGTTGCCGGCGGCGCCGGGGCGGGCCGACATGCGGATCTCGAACAGCCGGCGCGCGCCGAACAGCGACAGATTGCGCGCCGAGCCGCGCACTTCCTCCCAGTCCGCGGCGCGCTCGGCCACGTGCACTTCCCGCTCGGTGAAGCCCGCGGCGCGGGCGGCGGCGCGCACGGCGTCGGTCGCCTCACCGCTCTGCAGCGGCTCATCTCCCGAGATGAGGTAGGCGGGCAGGAGCCGCTCGCGCAGGTGACCCGCGAGAGAGTCGGAATTGAGCTTCAAATGCAATCCGCGCCGGCGGCCACCCGGGCATTATCACCTACAACCAACCCTTCTGCCGCGCGAGGCGATAGGCCTCGATCCGGTTGCCGGCGCCGAGCTTGCCGATGGCTTCCGAGAGGTAGTTGCGCACCGTGCCGTGCGAGAGCGAGAGCTGCGTTGCGATGTCGGCCGAGGAGCGCCCCTCGCCCGCCAGCCGCAGCACCTGCCGCTCGCGCTCGTTGAGCGGGTCGGCCTCGCCCCAGGCCTCCACTGCCAGCTGCGGGTCGACCACCCGCCCGCCGGCGTGCACCCGGCGCACGGCGTCGGCCAGCTGACCCGCAGGCGCATCCTTCAGCAGGTAGCCCACGACGCCCGCATCGAGCGCGCGGCGCAGGTAGCCGGCGCGCGCGAATGTGGTGACGATCACGACCCGGCTCGCAAGCCCGCGCTCGCGCACGCGCGCGGCGAGCTCGAGCCCGGTGAGCCCCGGCATCTCGATGTCGGCCACGATCACATCCGGCGCGAGGCGCTGCGCCTCGCTCCAGGCGCTCGTGCCGTCGGCACAGCTCGCCAGCACCTCGATGTCGGTCTCGAGCGCGAGCAGCGCCGCCAGCGCGCCGCGCACCATCGCCTGGTCCTCGGCGAGCAGCACCCG
>DAHUXE010000016.1 GCA_027307325.1 Gammaproteobacteria bacterium
CGCGCTGGCGCGCGCGGCCCGCCTGCGCGGCGTCCCCGCCTACATCGTCATGCCGCAGAACACGCCGCTCGCCAAGCGCGCCGCGGTCGAGCGCCAGGGCGCGCACATCACCCTGTGCGAGCCGACGCAGGCGGCGCGGGAGCGCGCCGCCGCCGAGCTTGTCGCGAGAACCGGCGCCACCATGGTCCACCCCTACGACGACCTGAGCGTCATGGCCGGGCAGGGAACGGTCGGCGTCGAGCTCCTCGAACAGGTGCCGGACCTGGAGGTGGTGCTCGCTCCGGTCAGCGGCGGCGGACTCCTGAGCGGCATCGCGGTCGCCGCCAGAACGCTGCGACCGTCGCTGCGCGTGGTGGGAGTCGAGCCGGCCGGCGCCGACGATGCGGCGCGCTCGCTGCGGGCCGGCCGGATCGTGCCATGCGAGCGGCCCGACACGATCGCCGACGGCCTGCGCGCAACCATCGGCGTGCGGCCGTTCGCCGAATTCCTGCGCTACGTGGATGACGTCGTGACCGTCTCCGACGAGGCCATCGTGAGCGCCATGCGCCACATCTGGGAGGTCATGAAGATCATCGTCGAGCCCTCGGGAGCTGCGGCCTACGCGGCGGTAGCCGCCGGGCGGCTGGAAGTGCGCGGCGCCCGCGTGGGCGTGGTGCTGAGCGGCGGGAACCTCGACCTCAACTCCCTCCCCTGGATCAAACCCGCTCGAGGATGACCGCGATCCCCTGGCCGACGCCGATGCACATGGTGCAGAGCGCATAGCGGCCGCGTGCGGCGAGCAGCTGATTCACCGCCGTGGTGGCGAGGCGCGCCCCCGACATGCCGAGCGGGTGGCCGAGCGCGATGGCGCCGCCGTTCGGGTTCACGTGCGGCGCGTCGTCGGCGAGCCTGAGCTCGCGCAGCACCGCGAGCGCCTGGGCAGCGAAGGCCTCGTTGAGCTCGATCACGTCCATCTGTCCGATTGCGAGCCGCGCGCGCTCCAGCACCCGCGCCGTCGCGGGCGCAGGCCCCATCCCCATGATGCGCGGCGCGACTCCCGCCGTGGCGGCGGCGACCACGCGCGCGCGCGGCGTGAGCCCGTGGCGCCGCGCGGCCTCTTCAGAGGCGATGAGCAATGCGCACGCGCCATCGTTCACGCCCGAGGCGTTGCCCGCCGTGACCGTGCCGCCGGAGCGGAACGGCGTCGGCAGAGAGGCGAGCTGCTCGAGCGTCGTCTCGGCGCGCGGATGCTCGTCGCGCTCCACCACCCGCGTCTTGCCCCTCCCTGCCGGCACCTCGACCGGGATCAGCTCGGCGGCGAAGAAGCCGCGTGCGCCGGCGGCGGCGGTGCGCTGCTGGCTGCGCAGCGCGAAGGCGTCCTGGTCGGCGCGCGAAATACGGTATTCGGCCGCCACGTTCTCGCCGGTCTCGGGCATCGAATCGATCCCGAAGCGCTCGCGCATGCGCGGGTTGACGAAGCGCCAGCCGATGGTGGTGTCGTAGATCTCGGCAGTGCGCGCGAACGGCGCTTCCGCCTTCGGCAGGACGAACGGGGCGCGCGACATCGACTCGACGCCGCCGGCGACGATGAGCCCGGCCTCGCCGAGACGCACGGTGCGCGCCGCCATCGCCACCGCATCGAGCCCCGAGCCGCACAAGCGGTTGAGCGTCGCCCCCGGCACCGACACCGGGAGCCCCGCGAGCAACGCCGCCATGCGCGCCACGTTACGGTTGTCCTCGCCCGCCTGATTGGCGCAGCCGAGCAGCACCTCATCGACCGCTTCCGGGTCGAGCGCCGCGTTGCGCTTCAGCAGCGCCGCGATCGGCAGCGCCGCGAGGTCGTCGGTGCGCACCGCCGCGAGTGCCCCGCCGTAGCGGCCGATCGGGGTGCGCACGGCATCGCAGATGAAGGCCTCGCTCATGGCCCGCATCATATCGCCTCCCGCCGCGTACCGGCGCCCGCGCCGGTACAGTGCGCGGCGTGCGCCGCGCGCGCGTATCTGCCCGCGCCGGCCGCAGCGCGCCAAGCTCGCACCCCATGATCGACCCCATCCCGTTCGCCACCTATTCCTGCGTCATGTGGCTGACGCCCGGACCCAACAACGTGATGCTGACCGCCTCGGGCGCCAACTTCGGGCTGCGGCGCACGCTGCCGCACATGCTCGGTATCTGCTGGGGATTCGCGCTGCAGATGCTCGCGGTATGCGCCGGCCTCGGCGCGATCTTCAGCCGCTGGCCGCATCTGCAGGACGGACTGCGCTGGCTGGGGGCCGCGTACCTCGTCTGGCTCGGCTGGCGGCTGCTGCGGCCTGCGGGCAGGACTGAAGGTCACGTGCCCCGCCCGCTCACCTTCCTCGAGGCAGCCGCGTTCCAGTTCCTGAACCCCAAGGCCTGGGTGATGAACCTCACGGCGGCGACGTTGTTCCTGCCGCCCGAGCTCAGCTCCACCGCCGCCGCCGGCTACATGCTGCTGTGGGGGGTGCTGATGCCGGCGCCCTGCGTGCTGCTATGGGCGCTGTTCGGCACGTCGCTGCGGGCAGTGCTGGCGCAGCGCCGCGGCCGCCTGGCTTTCAATTCGGCGATGGCCCTTGCGCTCGGCGTGACCGCGGTCATGATGGTCAGGTAGGCCGTCGGCTGGCGCGGCCTCGAGGCATCCATGTTTGAGCTGTCGCGCGAGTCCTCCGTCCCCCTGGTCGATCAGATCTGCGAGCGCATCACGCAGCTCGTGCGCCAGGGTCAGCTGCCGACCGGCACGCGCCTCCCCTCGATCCGCAAGCTCGCGCGGCTGATCGGCGCCAGCGCCTTCACCGTGGTCGACGCCTACGACCGCCTGGTGGCGCGCGGGCTGATCGAGTCGCGCGCGGGGCGCGGCTTCTTCGTCGCACAGCGGCGCATCGCGGCACCGCTCATCGCCGTGGAGGCGATGCCGGAGTCGGCCAACGAATCCGTGGCGCTCGCGACGCTCTGCATGGCCCACTGCAGCGACATCGTCCCCGCGGGCTCGGGCTTCCTGCCGGAGAACTGGCTGCTCGAGGCGGGCTCGGCCGGCGTGCTGACGCGCCTGCGGCGCGGCCGGCGCCAGCCGTGGCTCCCCTGCCCGCCGCAGGGACTGCCGCAGCTGCGCGAGCAGATCGCCGCGCGGCTGGTGCAGCACGGGATCGCGGCGGGCGCGGGCAACATCGTGACCACCTACGGGGCGAGCCAGGCCTTCGACCTGCTCGCGCGCATCCTGTTCACGCCCGGGGATGCGGTGCTGGTGGAAGACCCCGGTTACTTCGTGCTGTTCGAGCAGCTGCGTGCCCATCACGTGCGTCTGATCCCCGTGCCGCGCCGCGCCGACGGACCCGATCTCGAGGCACTCGAGGCCGCCTGCCGCGCGCACCGGCCGCGCGCGTTCTTCACGCAGACGCTGCTGCACAATCCGAGCGGCTCGAGCGCCGACGCGGCGCACTGCCACCGCATCCTGTCGCTTGCCGAGCAGTTCGGCTTCGCGGTGGTGGAGGACGACGTCTACGGCGATCTCTACGAGGGTGCGGCGGTGCGCCTCGCGCAAATCGACGGTCTGCGTCAGGTCATCTACGTCGGCAGCTACAGCAAGCTCATCGGACCGGCGCTGCGCGTCGGCTACGTGGCCGCGGACGTGCAGCTCATCGCGCAGCTCCTCGAGCGCAAGGTGCTCTCGGTGCTGTCGGGCTCGACGCTGCTCGAGTCGTTCGTGTCGGAAGTGCTCGACGGCGGCCGCTACAAGCGCCACGTGGAGCACACCCGCGCGCGGCTGGCGCGCATGCGGCGCGACGCGCGCGCGGCACTCGAGTCCGCCGGCATCGAGTTCGAGCCGGCCGAAGGCGCGGGCCTGTTTCTCTGGGGACGCGTGCCGGATGGGGCGCCGGTGGACGAGCTGGTGCGGCACGCGCTCACGCGGCGGATCCTGCTGGCGCGCGGCGCGCTGTTCTCATCGGCGGGCAATTGCGGGCAGTGGCTGCGCTTCAACGTCACGCACAGCGCCAGCCCGCCGCTGGTGGAGTTCCTGCGCGAGTCGCTGCCCCGGGCGGCATGAGGCCAGGCGGCCCTCGCCGCATTCCGCACCCGCCACGCCCCCGGTAGACTTGGGCGCCATGTTCGCGGTCGTACCGCCCGCCACCCGGGCCCTCATTCTGATCAACGTCGGCGTCTACCTGCTGCAGCAGGTCGCCGGGCAGCAGCTGGCGGCGTTGTTCGCGCTGTGGCCCCTCGGCAGCCCCGAGTTCCAGCCGTGGCAGCTCATCACCTATGCGTTTCTGCACGGCAACCTGGCGCACATCTTTTTTAACATGTTCGCGCTCTTCATGTTCGGGCGCGCGCTCGAGATCTACTGGGGCGGACGGCGCCTGGTGATCTTCTACCTGGTGTGCGTGCTGACGGCGGCGCTCACTCAGCTCGCGGCGCAACGCGGCGCCGGCGTCACCGAGGAAGTGATCGGCGCCTCCGGCGGAATCTTCGGCATCCTGCTCGCCTTTGCCTGGTACTTTCCGCGCCAGCGCATCATCCTGCTGTTCCCTCCCATCCCGATGCCGGCGTGGCTGTTCGTGACGCTCTACGGGCTGCTCGAGCTGTTCTTCGGGGTGACGGGCACCGAGGCGGGAGTGGCGCATTTTGCGCATCTCGGCGGCATGGCGGGCGGGGCGCTCTGCATCCTCTACTGGCGCCTGCGCCATCGCTTCGGTTACCGCTGAGGAAGAGACGCGCGATTGATCCAGGCGCAGCTTAACCGCGAGCCGAAGCGCACCGGGCCGCGCCGCGTGCCGCAGGCGTCGCACAGCAGCTCGCCGCCATAACGGCCGCGTCCGAAGACACGCCCGTCAGGCAGGCTCACCCAGTTGCCCCCGCCCGCGACCCGGGCGTCGGCAAGGCGCACGTGCAGCGCACAGGCCGGGTTGGCGCAGAACGGCGCGCCGCGCTCGAGCTCACTGTCGGCGGCGAGCACATCCTCGGTGGCGCGCCCGCGGCCCGCTATCGGTGCGCGAGTAGCGCTCCACGACTGCATCCGCGCCTCCGCTGCGGTAGGGATCCAACACGGATCTTGTCGTCGCGCCTTGACACGCAGATGACGCACCGATGGCCGCTGCGTGACCTGCGGGCGGGTCCCGTCAATCGAAATCAGATGAGATAAATGTCGTAACAAGATGATGTACTTTGGTAATATATTGTGATTCGAGTGCGCCAGCGAGGGCATTGGAAATCCGTCGCGGCTGCGGTCACAATCGCGCGCTCAAAAAATGCCAAGGAACTTTCCCGCGAGCCTCTTCTCTAGAGCGCATCCGACATGATCAAAACCGAACACCTCACCAAGCGCTACGGCCCGGTCACGGCGGTCGATGACGTGACCTTTCAGGTGGGACCTGGCGAGGTCCTTGGCTTCCTCGGCCCGAACGGCGCCGGCAAGACCACCACCATGCGCATGCTCGCCGGTTTCGTGACGCCAACTTCAGGCAGCGGCAGCATCTGCGGACACGATATCGGCAGCGACACGCTGGCGGCCAAA
>DAHUXE010000142.1 GCA_027307325.1 Gammaproteobacteria bacterium
CGCTTCTACGAGCGCAACTACTACGACCATCCGGCCTTCGGCGTGATTGCCCTGGTGACGCCCGCGCAGGGTCCGCGCGCGCCTGGGCGTTAGTTCATTGGCCGAAATCGCAGGACGCGATTTCGGCGGACATGACTCCGATTGCCGCCGGCGAAAGGCGCGACTTTCGCCGGCTGCGCAGAAGAGAGCGATTTCGGCGGACGTCGTTCGAGCTACTGAAAATCTGCGGCCTCGGCGGTGGCAATGCCGTCCTTGCCGTTGGTCTTGGCGCGCTTCATCGCCGCGCGGCATGCCTTGAAGAGGCCCTCGAGCGGCAGGCCGCGCGGCGGCACCAGGCTCGCGATGCCCGCGCTCATGGTCACGTAGCGACCCGCGCCCGCGGTGGGGTGGTGCATCAGCAGATCGCGCACCCGCTGCGCCACGATGCGGGCGTACTCCGCGGCACGCTCGGCCGCCTCGCCCTGCGTCAGCACCACGAACGTGCCGCCCTCCCAGCGTCCGACCAGATCGCCGCCGCGCCGGTAGGAGGCGCCGACGACGCGCGCCACCCGGCGGATACAGGCATCGCCCGCGGCGCGATCAAACTTCTCGTTGTAGGCCCCGAGGTCGTCGATGTCGAAGAGCGTCAGCCCGATCTCGTGCGAATCGCGCTGCGCGAGCAGCCAGTCCCGCTGCAGCAGCTCCTCGAGGTAAGCGCGCGAGTAGAGTCCGGTGAGCCGATCCTCGCGCAGCCACGACGGCAGCCCGGCCGGCGCACGCTCCGGCGCCTTGAGCCGCTCGCTGGCATCGCGGTGGAAGCCGATGAAATGCGTGAGCTCGCCGGAAGCGCTGCGCAGGGGCTGGATGAGCGTCTCGTTCCAGAAGAGCGAGCCATCGGGCCGGTAGTTGCGCAGCAGCACCCGCGCCGGCTCGCCCTTGGCGACAGCCTCGTGCAGACGGGTGCGGCCCTCCTGGTCGAGGTCGGTTCCCTGCAGCATGCGCAGGTTACTGCCCATGAGGGCCGCGGCTGGATAGCCGCACATCTGGGCGAACGCCGCATTCACGAACACCACGGGGCAGTCGGGCGCGGTGGCATCGCAGATCACGATCCCCTCGGGCGCGCTCTCGACCACGCTGCGCCACGCCTCGCCCGTCCAGTTGTTCATGGGTTCCTGCCGGCCACCAGCGTCAGGGGCGGGGCTGCAGCAATCCGCGTCAGAGCGGCGCCCGCGCTGGCCCACTCGGCCGAGGCGAGGAGCTCTGCGCGTCCCGGGGCCGCGCGCCCGTGCAGCCGCACCAGGCGCAGGCTCGAGGCGGGCTGTACGCGGACATCCAGATGGTCCAGAAGCTCGGTAACGCTGGCGCGATTGTTGCAGACCGGAAGCATGTCGCACCCCGCCGCCAGGGCCTGCCGGGCCCGCGTAACGACGTCCCCGTACGCGGCGGCCGCCCCTCCCATGGACAGATCGTCCGCGAACACTACCCCCTGAAACTGCAGCTGACCGCGCAATACGTCGCGAATCCAGCGGCCCGAGAGGCTCGCCGGAGCGGGATCCACCGCGGGAAAGAGCAAATGGCCCACCATGACGGCGGGCAGCCCGTTGGCGATCAGCCGGCGGTAGGGGGCGAGATCGCCGGCGAGGTCCGCGAGTCCCCGGCGGTCGACCGGCAGCGTCAGGTGCGAGTCCGCCACCACCGCCCCGTGGCCGGGAAAGTGCTTGGCGGTCGCCGCCATGCCGGCATCGCGCATGCCGTGGACGTAGGCCACGGCGAGCTGGCCCACCGCCTCGGGGCTGGTATGGAACGCCCGGTCGCCGATTACCTCGCTCACGCCCAGATCGAGGTCCACACAGGGAGCGAAGGAGATGTCCACCCCGTGGGCACGCAGCTCCGCCGCCATCAGCCAGCCGAGCTGGCGGGCCAGCGTGAGCCCGGCGCGCGGCTCTGCATCGAACTCGTGCCCGATGCGCCGCGCCGGCGGCAGCGCTGAGAAGCCGGCGCGAAAGCGCTGTACCCGTCCTCCTTCGTGATCGACCGCGACGATGAGCGCGGGCGAGCGCGCCGCGTGAATCTCCGCGACCAGCGCGGCGAGCTGCCCGGGCTCGACGTAGTTGCGGGTGAAGAGCAGCACCCCGCCCACCAGCGGATGACGCAGGAGCTCGCGCTCCTCGGCGCTGGGCGCGCTGCCCTCGAGATCGATCATGAGGGGGCCGAGACTCATGCACGCCGCAGCAGCGCCAGCGACTCGACGTGCGCGGTGTGCGCAAACATGTCGACGACGCCCGCCGCCTCGAGCGCGAAGCCGTGTTCGTGCACTAGCGCCATGAGGTCCCGCGCGAGACTCCCCGGATGGCAGGAAATATACAGCAGCCGCTCGGGCTCGAGCCGCGCCACCGTGGCGAGCAGCGCGCGTGCCCCGGTGCGGGGTGGATCCAGGACTACGTGGCTGTAGCCCCGGCCCATCCATGCGGCCTGTGCAGGGGGCGCCGCCGCCAGATCCGCCTGGTGAAACTCGACGTTGGCGAGCTGGTTGCGGGCGGCGTTGCCGCGCGCGCGCTCCACCAGCTGCGGCTCGCCCTCGACGCCCACCACGCTCGCAGCCGAGCGCGCCAGCGCCAGCGTGAAGTTGCCGAGCCCGCAATAGAGGTCGAGCACCCGCGCGGCGGGGGTGAGCTCGAGCAGCCCGGTCGCGCGCGTTACCAGCCTCTCGTTCACCGGCCCGTTGACCTGGATGAAGTCGGTGGGAGCGAACTCGAGCACCAGACCGAACCCCGGCAGGGCGTAGCGCAGCGGCTCGCTCGGCTGCGCGCCGAGCGCGCGTACCGAATCGAGTCCCGCGGGCTGCAGGTACAGGCGCACCCGGTGCGCCTGAGCGAACTGCTCGAGCTGCGCCAGGTCTGCCGCGGCCGGCTCGGCCAGCACCCGCAGCACGAGCGCGGTTGCATTGTCGGCCACCGCGACTTCGATCTGCGGCACCTGCTCACGGATCGTGAGGCCGGTGAGCAACGCCGTGAGCGGACCGATCAGCTCGCGCGCGGGGCTGGCGAGCACCTCGCAGCCGGCGAGGTCCGCCACGAAGGGCGCAGCGCGCTCGCGGAAGCCCACCACGACGCGATTCTTGCGATAGACGAATTTTGCGCCGAGACGCGCGCGGCGCCGGTAGGACCACACCGGCCCCGTGACGGGCTCGAGCCAGCGCTCGGGCGCCACGCGCGCCACGCGCTCGAGCGTCTCCCTGAGCTCGCTCTCCTTGGCGGCGAGTTGCGCGGCGGGGTCGAGGTGCTGCAGTACGCAGCCCCCGCATACCCCGAAATGCGCGCAGCGCGGCGCGACACGCTGCGCCGAGGGCGTCAGCACCTCGAGCAGCTCGCCGTCGTCGTGTTGGGCGTGGCGGCGCCTGCGGCGCAGGCGAATGTGCTCCCCGGGCAGCGCTCCCGGCACGAACACCGTCTTGCCGCCGCGCACGACGCCCTCGCCTTCGTGGGTGAGTCCGGTGACCAGCGCGAGCTCCTCGGCCGGCGCCCCCGGGGCGGCTGCGCTCACACGACCTCGGTCCAGGCGGCGAGAAACTGCTTGAGATGCGGCTCGCTCGCGGCGCCGAGGTAGGCGCGCACGCGCTCGATTTCTTCGCGGTAGCCGGCGCCCGTCAGCCGCCCGCGCAACTGCTCGAAGCGCAGGTAGATGAGATAGGTGTTGAGCACGTCGGTCTCGCAGTAGCGGCGGATGCCGACGAGGTCGCCGCGCTGGTATGCCTCCCATACCTGCTCGCCGCCGAAGCCGAGCTTGCCGGGGAGCTTCAGCAGGCACGCCATGTTGGCGAGCGACACCCGGTTGCGCGAGCTGAAGCCCGACAGCACGTCCATGAGATCGGTATGCCGCCAGTGGTAGCGCTGCAGATAGTTGTTGTAGCGGAACTCGGTTTCGCCCTCGCCGGTCTCCCAGAAGCGCGGCGCCTGCACCCCCCAGAGGAGCGCGCGGTAGTTGAGCACCGGCAGATCGAAGCCGGAGCCGTTCCAGGACACGAGGTCGGGCGTGAACCTGGCGATGCCGTCGAAGAAGCGCTGCACCAGCTCGCCTTCACCGGTGGTCGGCTCGCCGATGCTCCAGAGCGTGAAAGCATCGCCGCGGCGCAGGGCGCAGCCGATGGCCACGACGCGCTGCTGCTCGAGCGGCAGAAAATCCCCGCCGCGGTCCTGGCGGCGCAGCGCGAACATCGCCTTGGCGACCTGCTCGTCGGGCAGCGCGCCGAGGTCGTGGAGCCGGCGGCCGAAGGCGACGTCCGGCACGGTCTCGATGTCGAATACCAGGGTGTTCATGCCGCCTTCAGCAACACCGCTACCGCCACCACGAGCCCCGCCTCGTCGGTGAGCGTCACGTGGGCATCGCCCACGCCGAGCGCACGGCGCACCTGCTCACCGCGCGCGGAGAACACCACTTCGGGCTTGCCCCAGGCGTTCTGCACCACTCCCACGTCGCGGATCCACATGCCGTGGGCAAAGCCGGTCCCCATCGCCTTGACGATCGCCTCCTTGGCTGCGAAGCGCATGGCGAGGAAACGCTCGCGCCGCTGCGTGCGCGCGAGCTGCGCCTGCTCCTGCGGCATCAGCAGGTGCGCGACGAAGCGCTCGCCGAAACGCTCGAAGGTGCGCGCGATGCGCGCCGCCTCGAGCACGTCGACTCCGATGCCGAAGATCATGCGCGCGCCCGTTGCATCAGCGCCTTCATGTCGCGCACGGCCGCGGCGAGCCCGCTGAACAGCGCGCGCGCCACGATCGCATGGCCGATGTTGAGCTCGACGATCTCGCCGATCGCGGCCACGGGCTGCACGTTGTAGTAGTCGAGGCCGTGGCCGGCGTGCACCTCGAGCCCGAGCCGCGCCCCGAGCCGCGCCCCCTCCCGCAGCCGCTCGAGCTCGGTAGCCTTAGCTCCTCCGGTGGCCTCGCAGTAAGCCCCGGTGTGCAGCTCGACGGCGGGCGCGCCGCTCGCCGCAGCCGCCTCGATCTGCGCGGCATCGGGGTCGATGAAGAGTGCGACGCGGATGCCCGCGCTACCTAAGGCGGCCGCCGCCGCGCGGATGCGCGCCACCTGCCCGGCGACGTCGAGTCCGCCCTCGGTGGTGAGCTCGCTGCGCTTCTCAGGCACCAGACAGCAGTCGGCCGGCCGTACCTCGGCGGCGATGGCCAGCATCTCGTCCGTGACCGCCATCTCGAGATTCATGCGCGTCTTGAGCAGGGGGCGCAACGCGCGCACGTCGCGGTCCTGGATGTGGCGCCGGTCCTCGCGCAGGTGCAGCGTGATGCCGTCGGCGCCGGCCTGCTCGGCGGCGAGCGCGGCGTGTACCGGGTCGGGCTGGCGCGCGCGGCGCGCCTGCCGCAGCGTCGCCACGTGATCGATGTTGACTCCGAGGGCGATGAAACCGCTCATGACTGCGCCGCCTTTCTCACCATGGATCTGGCCACCGCGCGCGTCGCGAGCGGGCGGCCCTCGAGGCAGGCGGCGAGCGCCGCATGCAGCAGCCGCCGTGCGTCCTCGAGCGCGCGCGTCCCGCTCAACCGCTCCTCGCGCAGGTCGATCAGCGAGGCGCCGGCGAGCGCGCCGGCCTCGTGCGCACGCGCGCGTACCAGTCCCTGGGAGGGGCGGAACCGATAATACCCGTCCGCGGCGAGCGGCACCCCGCCTCCCGCTTCGGTCTCGAGCTCGAGCCCGAAGCCCGCGAGCTCGAGCAGGCGCAGCTCGAATACCCGCAGCGCCGGCTGGAGCGCCGCGCCGCCGCGCAGCCGGGCGAGGGTCGCATGATAGTGATCGAACAGCGCCGGCAGCGGGTCGTGCCGCGTCGTGAGCCGCAGCAGCAGCTCGTTGAGATAGAACGCGGCCATGACGCACGCGGGCGGCAGCGGGCCCGAACCGTCGGCACGCTCGGCGTGGGTGAGCTGCGGCGCCTCGCCGCGGCCGCTCCATGAGAGCAGCAGCGGCCAGAACGGTTGCAGCACGGGAGCGAGCCGCGCCGCGGGTCCGCGCACCGCGCGCGCGAACAGCGTCAGGCGCCCGGGCTCGCGGGTCAGCACCTCGAGGATGCGGCTGGTGTCGCGCCACGGACGGTGGTGCAGGATGTAGCCGGGCGTCAGCTCGATGCGGCGTGTACTTCCCGTCACTCGACCCCCAGCTGTTTGAGCGCGCGCGCGTTGTCGGCCCAATTCTCGCGCACCTTGACCCAGAGGTTGAGGTGTACGCGCCGCCCGAGCAGCTCGTTCAGTGCCAGGCGCGCGCTGCGGCCGACGCGCTTCAGCCGCTCGCCCCGGGCGCCGATGACGATGGGCTTCTGCCCCTCGCGGTCCACCCAGATCGCCGCGTCGACGGTCAGCTGCTCGAGCGGCTCGTCGGCGAGCCGCTCCACCTCGACGGCGATGCCGTAGGGCACCTCCTGATTGAGCTCGAGAGTCAGCTTCTCGCGGATCGTCTCCGCGATGCGGAACGGAATGCCGCGGTCGGTGAGCGTGTCGGCGGGAAACAGCGGCGGCGATTGCGGCAGGTGCGCCGCGATCGTGTCGCGCAGCGCCGCGACGTTGTCGCCCTTCAGCCCCGACACCGGCACGATCGCGAGAAAGTCGTGGCGCCCGCTGAGCGTCGCGAGGTACGGCAGCAGCCGCTCGCGCGGCCGCGCCCGGTCGATCTTGTTGACCGCCAGCATCGCCGGCCGCCGCGCCCGCGCGATGCGCGCGAGCGCCAGCTCGTCGCCCTCGGTCCAGGCTAAGGCCTCCACCACCAGCACCACGACGTCCGCGTCCTCGAGCGCCGCGCTGGCCGCGCGATTCATCGCCTTGTTGAGCGCGCGCCGGCCCTCGCGGTGCAGCCCGGGCGTATCGACGAAGGCGATCTGCGCCGCGGGCAGGTTGGCGACGCCGACGATGCGGTGGCGCGTGGTCTGCGGCCGCGGCGTCACGATGCTGAGCTTCGCCCCGACCAGGGCGTTGAGGAGCGTCGACTTGCCGACATTCGGCCGCCCGATGAGCGCGGCAAAGCCGCTGTGAAACGGCGCGGGTGCAGGTGCGCTCACGGGCGCCGATCCGCGGCCGCGTCCGCTCCGATCTCGTGCAGCATGCGCGCGGCGGCCTCCTGCTCGGCACGGCGGCGGCTCGAGCCGCCACCATGCACCCGGCGGCCGAGAGAGGCGACCTCGCAGCTGACGCGGAAGGTCTGCGAGTGCGCCTCGCCCTCGATGCGCTCCACCTCGTAGCGCGGCAGCGTGAGGCTGCGCGCCTGCAGGTACTCCTGCAGGCGGGTCTTGGCGTCCTTGAGGGTCGCCGGATCGGGGAGCGCGGCGATCCTTGGTGCGAGGAGCCGGGTGATCACTGCTGCGGCGGCCTGCAGGCCCCCGTCGAGAAACAGCGCCCCGCAAACCGCCTCGAGCGCGTCCGCCAGGATCGACTGGCGGCGAAAGCCGCCGCTCTTCAGCTCCCCCGAGCCGAGCTGCAGTACCTCGCCGAGCCTCAATTCTGCTGCCACTTCCGCGAGCGGCTCGCGGCTCACGAGGCGGGCGCGCAGGCGGCTCAGGTCGCCCTCGGCCGCATGCGGGAAGCCGCCGTAGAGAAGGTCGGCGACCACGAGGTTGAGCACCGCGTCGCCGAGGAATTCCAGTCGCTCGTTGTTGGGGCCGGGGGCGCTGCGATGGGTGAGCGCGGCGGCGAACAGTGCCGCGTCGCGCGGCCGGTAGCCGAGCGCCTCGCGTAGCCAGCGATCCTGCTCGCCGTCGGCGGCGGTCATGTCGCCCGCGCGCGCTCCGACACTGCTACGGCCCGCCTCTGCCGCCGGCGTGCACGGTCTTGTCGAAGACCACGTGCAGGGAGATGTTGGCGAAGAGCGGCGCCTCGTCGTCGTAGGAGGCCTCGACGTCCCACCCGGCCCCGTTCCTGGTGACCTTGATGTCCTTGGAGGTGGGGTAGTCGACCATGTCGATCTCGAAGTGCTTGTCGATGGTGCCGCGGATCGCCCGCGGATCGGTGCTGCCGGCGGCGTCGCTCGCCACCAGGTTGAGTGCCCGCACCACCTTCATGTAGTTGAGGTACACGGGTGCCAGCCGTACGCCCGCGTAGCCGACTATCGCCAGCGGCGTCAGCAGGACCAGCCAGCCGATGAACGTGACCCCCCTTTGTCTAAAGCGCATCGCAGCAACTCCCCTCAGTGGATCGCGGTACCGATGCGGCCCCAGAGGGGTCCCCCCGCGCGGTGCGGATCCCAATTGAACCAGATCCGGGTCGCTTTGCCGACCAGGTTCTCCTCGGGCACGAAGCCCCACGAGCGCCCGTCGTCGCTATTGTCGCGGTTATCGCCCATCATCAGATACTGCCCCGCAGGCACCTCCCCGGCCCACGGCGCGGTGCGCAGGAATCCCGGGGCATCCTCGTCGCCGCACACGTAGCCGCGCAAGCCGCTGCGGTTGCAGGCCGGCACCAGCGGCGCCCGGTCGATGGCCACCGGGCAGAATATCGCCTGGTGCTCGTGGGCGCCAAGCTGCTCGAGCGCCAGCGACATGTTCACGTAGCAGCCGTCGTCGTACTTGCCCGCGACGCTGAAGGAGACCGGCTTGCCGTTGATGACGATGCGGTTGTCGCGCACCTCGATCTTGTCCCCGGGCAGCCCCACCAGTCGCTTGATGAAATTCGTGCTGGGATCGAGCGGGTAGCGGAATACCACCACGTCGCCCCGTTGCGGCTCGCCGATGGCCACGAACTTGCGGTTGAGCACCGGCAGGCGCAGACCGTAGGCGTACTTGTTGACGATGATGAAGTCGCCGTCGAGCAGTGTCGGCATCATGGAATCCGACGGGATGCGGAACGGCTCGAACACGAAGGAGCGCAGCACCAGCACCACCAGCGCCACGGGGAAGAAGCTGCGCGCGTAGTCGACCGTGCCGGGCTCGGGCGTGGCGGCTGGATCGCGGCCGGCGGCCCGGGCGGCGGCGGTGCGCTGCGGACGCAGCACCCAGACGTCGAAGCCCCATACGATTCCCGTTACCACCGTGATGGCGAGCAGCACGGCGCTGAAGTCGAGCCGCTCGGCGAGCAGCAGCCGCAGCACGCCGGCGCCGATCAGGAGCGGCAGCACCCAGTAGCAGAGCTTCATGAGCGGCGCGTCGGCGACGCCGGGCGCACGCCGCGGCCGCAGCAGCCAGTCGTCGACGATGCAGACGAGGCCCACCGGCAGGGCGAGCCAGGAGAGGAGCACGATGAGCGGCATCAGGTTTGTCATGGCGTTTAGTGCTTGCGCCCGACCTGCAGCACCGCGAGAAACGCCTCCTGCGGGATCTCGACGTGTCCGAGCTGTTTCATGCGTTTCTTGCCTTCCTTCTGTTTCTCGAGGAGCTTGCGCTTGCGCGTAACGTCGCCGCCGTAGCATTTCGCCAGCACGTTCTTGCGCAGCGCCTTGACGGTGGCGCGGGCGATGACCGCGCTGCCGATCGCCGCCTGCACCGCGACCTCGAACATCTGCCGCGGGATGAGCTCCTGCATCTTGTCGACGAGCTCGCGGCCGCGCTGATAGGCGCTGTCCTTGTGGACGATGATCGACAGCGCGTCCACCTTGTCGCCGTTGATGAGGATGTCGAGCTTGACGAGCGGCGCAGCCTGGAAATGGCTGAATTCGTAATCGAAGGAGGCGTAGCCGCGGCTCGCCGATTTCAGGCGGTCGAAGAAGTCCAGCACCACCTCCGCGAGCGGCAGCTCGTATTGCAGCGACACCTGGGTGCCGAGGTACAGCATCTTCTTCTGCGTGCCGCGCTTGTCGTTGCACAGCTTGAGCACCGCGCCGACGTGGTCGGGCGGCACCAGGATGTTGGCGATGATGATCGGCTCGCGCAGCTCCTCGATGTCCCCCGCGGGCGGGAGCTTGGCCGGATTGTCGACGCTCTCCACCGTGCCGCCGGCGCGCGCCACCTCGTAGACCACCGTCGGCGCGCTGCTGACCAGCGTGAGCTCGTACTCGCGCTCGAGCCGCTCCTGGACGATGTCCATGTGCAGCAGCCCGAGGAACCCGCAGCGGAACCCGAAGCCGAGGGCTCCGGAGACCTCCGGCTCGTAGTGCAGCGCGGAGTCGTTGAGGCGCAGCTTCGCGAGTGCGTCGCGGAACTTCTCGTAGTCCTCCGAATTCACCGGAAAGAGTCCGGCGAACACCCGCGGCTTGATCTGCTTGAAGCCGGGGAGCGGCGCCGCCGCTGGGCGGTTCTCCAGCGTGATCGTGTCGCACACCGGGGCGCCGTCGATCTCCTTGATGCCCGCAACCACGAAGCCGACGTCGCCGGCGGCGAGCTCCTTCTCGACCACCGCCTTGGGCGTGAAGCGGCCGAGGCGATCGACGTGATGGCTGCGGCCGCTCGAGACCACACGGATCCTGTCGCCGCTCTTCAAGCTGCCGTTCATGACGCGCACCAGCGATACGACGCCCACGTAGTTGTCGAACCAGGAATCGATGATGAGCGCCTGCAGCGGTGCGGCGCCGTCGCCGCGCGGAGCGGGAATGCGCCGGATCAGCACCTCGAGGAGCTCCGCCACCCCCTCGCCCGTCTTGGCGCTCACGCGCACCGCATCCGCGGCCTCGATGCCGATGATCTCCTCGATCTCGCGCGTCACACGCTCGGGATCCGCCGACGGCAGGTCGATCTTGTTGATGACCGGCAGCACCTCGAGCCCCTGCTCGGTCGCGGTGTTGCAGTTGGCGACGCTCTGCGCCTCCACGCCCTGGGAGGCGTCGACCACCAGCAATGCCCCGTCGCATGCCGCGAGCGAGCGCGACACCTCGTAGGAGAAGTCGACGTGCCCCGGGGTGTCGATCATGTTGAGCTGATAGCGCTCGCCGTCGCGGGCGCTGTAGTAGAGCGTGACGCTCTGTGCCTTGATGGTGATACCGCGCTCGCGCTCCAGGTCCATGGAGTCGAGCACCTGCGCCTGCATCTCGCGGTCCGCTAGTCCACCGCACAGCTGGATGAACCGGTCGGCGAGCGTCGACTTGCCGTGATCTACGTGGGCGATGATGGAGAAATTACGTATGTGCCGCATGAAGCAAGGGAACAGCTGCCTTAGGACCCGCGCCGGTGGTCCAAGTCCAGCGGCGGGCGGAATTATAGGGAAGTTTGCCCCTTATGGCCCGCCGGCGGCGCGGGCGGCGCCTGATGGTGAGGCGGCGTCGGACGGCGCCGCCCTGAGCAGCCGGGCGAGCTCGGCGGCGTCGAGGCGGTGGCGGCAGACCACCGTACCGTCGAGCAGCAGTACCGGCACGTCGAGCCCGTGGCGGCGCAGGAGCTGCGGGTCGGAGTCGACGTCGACGACCTCGATGGGCGGCAGGGTAAGCGTGCGGGCAAGCGCCGCGAGCTCGCCGAGCATGGTCTCGCACAGCCCGCAGTCGTGGCGCTGCACCAGCATCAGGCGCGGGGCCGGCGGCGGCATGGCTTTCAGCGGCGGCTGGCCGCCGGCGTCGTGGCCGCAGCGGGTGTCGTCGCCGCTTCGGCCCTGACCTGGGTGGCGATGAAACGCACGGTCGCCGGCGGGACCTCGCCCACGGCGGTGATCTTGTAGCCGTTGAGCACGGTCGAGAACGCCGAGGAAGAGCCGACGCGGGCCGAGCGCACCTCTGCGACCTCGTCCGGGCCCCCGGCGGCGTGCGTCTCGACGAATACCGACACCGCGGCAAGTCCGTCGCTGAACACCAGGTGATCGACCGGGGCGGCCGAGCCCGGGAGCGTCTGTGGGCCGCGCATCATCATGCGGAATCCGGGCGGGAGCTTGAGCGCGCTCCACACCGCGGCGGAGGCCGGCGAGGCGGCGAGCGGCGCCGCGTCGTTGCGCAGCCACTGAAAGCCGTCGGTCGAGACCTCGGGCCGGAACGCGGAGTCGGGAATATGCGCCGCCATCGTCAGGCTCGCGAACACCAGCTGCTCGATGACGTGGCCGTCGGAATCGCACAACTGCGACTTGAGCGGCATGGCGGTGGACTCATCGATCCACAGCCGGTAGCCGTAGCGGAACTCGTCGCGCGGCGCGACCGAGATGACGTGCGTGTCGCGGCGGTTGAGGCGCATGCGCGCGACCTCGCGGATGTCGTAGTTGCCCGCCGCCTGGCTGTTGACGGCCGGGAAGCCGGCCAGCGACTCCTCGGCCGGGCGCTGCTCCACCAGCACCGTGCGCCGGTCGGGCAGATAGCAGGCGAGGCTCGAGCCGGTGCGAATGAACTCGCGCCCCGAGCCATCGAGCGACACGAGCCGCTCGGACACCTTCCCGTCCTGCAGGCGGTGAATGATGCGCAGCGTCTCGACCGTGCCGCCCTGCCAGTGCGAGAAGGTACCGTCGTAGTTGCGCGTCGTGAGCGCCCGGTTCATGCGCTCGAGCCACTCGGCCGGGGTCGCCGCGGGCGCGGTCTTGTGCGCGGGAGAGTCCCCCGGCGCTGCGCAGCCGCGCGAGGGCGCGTGGGCGGCGAGCGCGCCGGCGGCCGCGACCGCCCAGGCAAGCGCGAGCGCCCGCATGCGCTCGCTACTGCGCGCTGCTCTTGCCGGCATCGCGCGGCGGATCCTGTGCGTTGTCCGTGGAGACGGCGATCGGGCCCGCCTCTCCCGGCTCGCTCGTCATGAAC
>DAHUXE010000144.1 GCA_027307325.1 Gammaproteobacteria bacterium
GTGGCGGATCGGGAAGGCGACCTCCACGCGGCGGAAGAAATTGCGCTCCATCCAGTCGGCACTCGCGCAGAACATCTCGGGCTTGCCGGCGTTCTCGAAACAGAAGACGCGCGAGTGCTCGAGAAAGCGCCCGACGATCGAGCGCACGGTGATGTTCTCCGAGACCCCGGGCACGCCGGGGCGCAGCGCGCACACGCCGCGCACGATGAGGTCGACCTTCACTCCGGTGCATGAGGCGCGGTACAGCGCCTCGATCGACTCGGGGTCCACCAGGGCATTCATCTTGGCCGTGATGCGCGCCGGCCGGCCGGCACGCGCGTGCTCGGTCTCGCGCGCGATCTTGCCGAGCACCATGTCGTGCAGCCCGAAGGGGGATTGCGTCAGGCGATTCAACTTCGGGGTCTGGGTGAGGCTGGTGAGCTGCAGAAACAGCTCGTGCACGTCCTGGCCGATCTCGTCGTCGCAGGTGAAGAGCCCGTAGTCGGTGTACTGCCGCGCGGTGCGCGGATGGTAGTTGCCGGTGCCGAGATGGCAGTAGCGGCGGATGCCGCCCTGCTCGCGGCGCACGACCAGCAGCAGCTTGGCGTGAGTCTTGTAGCCGACGACCCCGTACATGACGTGCGCGCCTGCTTCCTGCAGGCGGTTGGAGAGCTCGATGTTGGCTTCCTCGTCGAAGCGCGCCCGCAGCTCGACGATCACCGTCACGTCCTTGCCGGCGTTGGCCGCCGCCACCAGCGCATCCACCAGCGGGGAGTCGTGGCCCGCGCGGTAGAGCGTCTGCTTGATCGCGAGCACCTGCGGGTCGGCCGCCGCCTGGCGCAGGAAGTCCATGACCGGCGTGAAGCTCTGATAGGGGTGATGGAGCAGCAGGTCCTTGTGGCGGATGACGGCGAACAGGTCGGTGGCGCCGGCGAGCCGCTTCGGCAGCCCGGGGGTGAAGATCGGGTACTTGAGATCCGGCCGCTGCACCAGGTCGTACAACGCCGTCAGGCGGTTGAGGTTCACCGGCCCCGGCACGTAATAAGTGTCGAGGCCGTTCGAGCCGAACTGCGCGTGCAGGAACTTCACCATGTCGTCCGGACACTCGCTCGCCACTTCGAGGCGCACCGCCGCCCCGTAGCGGCGGTGAATCAGCTCGCCCTCGAGCGCGCGCCGCAGGTCGTCGATCTCCTCCTCGTCGACGAACAGATCGCTGTTGCGCGTCACGCGGAACTGATAGCAGCCGATCACGTGTATGCCGGTGAACAGCTTCGGCACGAAGGTCTGCACGATGGTCGAGAGCAGCACGCAGGCGCGCCCGGTTCCCTCCTGCGGCAGCGGCACCACGCGCGGCAGCGAGCGCGGCGCCTGCACGATCGCGAGCTCGCTGTTGCGGTTGAAGGCGTCCTTGCCCTCGAGCCGGACGATGAAGTTCAGGCTCTTGTTCTGGATGCGGGGGAAGGGGCGCGAGGGATCGAGCCCGAGCGGCGAGAGCACCGGCTCCACCTCGCGCTCGAAGTACTGCTCGAGCCACTGATGGGCGGCCGGGCTCCAGTCCTTGCGCTCGAGGAGCGGCGCACCCTCGCGGGCGAGCGCCGGCAGCAGCTGCTCGTTCAGGCAGCGGTACTGGTCCGCCACGAGCTGCGTCGCGCGGTCGTGGATCGCGGCGAGCTGCTCCGGGATCGACAGGCCGTCGGGGGCCGGCTGGGCGCCGCCGAGCTCGGTCAGCTGCTTGAGACCCGCGACGCGGATCTCGAAGAACTCATCGAGATTGCTGGAGGAGATGCACAGGAACCGCAGCCGCTCGAGGAGCGGCACGGACTGATCGAGCGCCTGGTCGAGCACGCGCTGGTTGAACTCGAGGAACGACAGTTCCCGGTTGATGTAGTGCTGCGGCGCCTTGAGATCCGGAGCGTCCATGAACCTTCAAGCATACCAGCCGCGCGCGACGCCGCCGTGAAGCCCCGGTCGTACGGCGGAGGCTTCAGCGGGATACCAGCATCGGCCCGGCTGCCTGGTCGAGGGAAGCCAGCAGCGGTACGGCGTGCGCCTGGAAGTCGGCGTCGTACATCGCTCTGATCGGCGCGGCGGCCGGGAGCACCACGGTCTGGGGGTTCTTGAAGACTCCGTTGACGCGGTACTCGTAGTGCAGGTGCGGACCGGTCGCAAGTCCCGTCATTCCCACGTAGGCGATGACCGTCCCCTGGGTGACGTGAGTGCCGCCGCGCATGCCCCTGGCGAAGCGCGCGAGGTGCCCGTAGACGGTCGTGATGCTGTGGGTGTGCTCGATCTCGACCAGGTTGCCGTAGCCGCCCATCACCCCGGCGAAGCGCACCACCCCGTCGCCCGCGGCGCGCACCGGGGTGCCGACCGGGGCGGCGTAGTCGACGCCCTTGTGGGCGCGGATGCGGTTGAGGATCGGGTGCATGCGGGCGCTGTTGAAGCCGGAGCTCACCCGGCTGAACTCGAGCGGCGCGCGCAGGAACGCCTTGCGCATGCTGCGTCCGTCGGGCGCGTAGTAGCTGCTGACGCCGCTCGGGTCGGTGTAGCGCACCGCGCGGTACTCGCGCCCCTGGTTGACGAACGAGGCGGCGAGCACCGGCCCGTCCCTGAGGTAATGCCCGTCGCGCCAGATCTCCTGGTAGGTGACCACGAACGAGTCACCGGACCGCACGTCGAGCACGAAGTCGACGTCCCAGCCGAAGATGTCGGCGAGCGCCACCGCGGTCTGATCGTGCGCGCCGGCGCCCTCGACCGCCTCGAAGAGCGAGCTGTTGATGCGTCCGCCGACGGTGCGCGTGCGCGCCTCGAGCGGGCTCGCGACCACGTCGGCCCTGAGGCCGTCGCCGGAACGAGTGACCTGGAGCGTTTCGGCCTCGTTCAGGCGGCGGTTGAGGCCGAAGAGCTCGCCGTCCCGGTGAGTGAAGTGGAGCGACTCGCCCGGCCGGAGGGTGTCGAGGTGCGCCTTGAGGCCCGGCAGGGCGCGGAGCGTTGCGAGGTCGGCGACGTTAAGCTTCAGGCGGCGGAAGATCCGGTCGAGCGTGTCGTTGCGGCTCACGATGACGTCGATCGAGGAGAGCGCGAGCTGCGCGCCTTCGAACCCGGGGGCGCCGGCGAGCCGCACCGGGGTGCCCGTCGCGCCCGCAGGAGCGGCCGAGGGGATGGCCGGGGCGGCGGCCGCGCCGCCCGAAGCCGCAGTGGCTGCCGGTTCGGCGGCGGGAGCGATGCCCGCCGCAGCGGAAGAGCTGTCGCCCGCGCCGTCCTTGAAGGGGTTGAAAATGACAGCGTCGGGTGGCGTCGCGCCGTTGGACTGCTCGGAGCCGCCCGGCGTCCGCGGGGCGGTCAGTCCGCCGTTCCACAGCGACCAGGCGACGACCGTACAGGCGCCTGCCTGCAAGAAGAAGGCGACTGAGGGCCTGGGGAGACGGAAACGCATTGCCATCGACTAGACTTACGTGAATGTCTTACCGCGAGTTCTGAATGGGACGAACCGTAGCGGGATCACTACCTGGCGGTCAACGTTTGTCGAGTGTGCAACAGCGAGCCTTAACGGGTCCGTAACGCGTTTCACGGGAAACAGGATGAATTTCGAGCAACAGATCGCAGAGCTCGAGCGCGGTGCCAGCGAGGTACTGACGCGGCCGGAGCTCGAGAAGAAGCTCAAGCGCGGCACGCCGCTCAAGGTGAAAGCGGGATTCGACCCGACGGCGCCGGATCTGCACCTCGGGCACACGGTGCTGCTCAACAAGATGCGCCAGTTCCAGCAGTTCGGCCACGAGGTCACCTTTCTCATCGGCGACTTCACCGGAATGATCGGCGATCCGAGCGGGCGCAACGCCACGCGCCCGGCTCTCAGCCTCGAGGAGATCCAGGCGAACGCGCGCACCTACGAGTCACAGGTGTTCAGGATCCTCGATCGCGGGCGCACGCGGATCGATTTCAACTCCCGCTGGCTGTCGCCGCTCACGGCGGCGGACGTGGTGCGGCTCGCGGCCCACTACACCGTCGCGCGCATGCTCGAGCGCGATGACTTCGCCAGGCGTTACAAATCGGGCCAGCCGATCTCGATCCACGAGTTCCTCTACCCGCTCGCCCAGGGCTACGACTCGGTCGCGATGCACGCCGACGTCGAGCTCGGCGGCACGGATCAGAAGTTCAACCTGCTCGTCGGGCGCACGCTCCAGGAGGCCTACGGCCAGGAGCGGCAGGTGGTCCTGACGATGCCGCTCCTCGAAGGGACCGACGGCGTCAACAAGATGTCGAAGTCCCTCGGCAACTACATCGGCATCACCGAGGATCCGGACAGCATGTTCGGCAAGGTGATGTCGATCTCCGACACGCTCATGTGGCGCTACTACGAGCTGCTCTCGTTCCGCCCTCTCGAGGAGATTGCCCGCCTCAGGCGGGCCTGCGAGGAGGGCCGCAACCCGCGCGACGTCAAGCTCGAGCTCGCCCACGAGCTCGTGGCGCGGTTCCACGACGCGGCGGCGGCGAGGCGCGCACAGGAGAATTTCATGTCGCGCGTGAGCGAGAAGGCCGTGCCGCAGGATCTGCCCGTGAAGGTGATTGCGGTCGACGGGCAGGGGGTCCGCATCGCGAATCTCCTCAAGGAAGCCGGACTCGCGGCGAGCACCTCGGAGGCGAACCGCAAGATCGGGGAGGGCGCGGTCAAGATCGACGGCGTGCGCCTGAGCGATCGCGGGCTCACGCTCAAGGCCGGCGCCGAGCACGTGTTTCAGCTCGGGGCGAGGCGCTTTGCCAGGGTGAGGCTCGAGCCGAAGCCATAGCCCGAGGGCCGCCGGGCATGCCTTTCTGCGGGCGGGAAGCCCGCCGAGGCCTTTGAAAAGTGCACCGGAGGCCTCACCTTGAGGGCCTGCCCGGGTCCTTTCGGGTACCCCTTCGTCCCCTTCAGGCGGGCCGATCCTGGCCAGGTGCAAGGTACCCCCCCGGGATGGGCGCGCGGGCAGATGACAGTGCGTTGACAAGGCCCCTTGGGGGGCTATACTGCGCGCCCCTCGCAGCCTCGGCCGGCAAAGCGGTCCGGGCGGCGGGGCTATGCGTGATTACTTATTTGAAGGCGTATGGCCGCTGGCTATACTGCCGGCCCTTTTTCCCGAAGCCGTCAGCGCTCCCGGGTGCTCTTTAAAAGTTTGGCAGGTAATTTGTGTGGGGACTCGCGTCGATGTGCCTTTGGCGCAAAAGACCGAGTGACCAAAGATGTCCAGCAGTAGTTGGAGCCATTTTTGGATTTACTCTTTGACTCGATGATTCAA
>DAHUXE010000190.1 GCA_027307325.1 Gammaproteobacteria bacterium
ACCGGTCGACACCGCTGCACGATCTACCGCTGGGTGTGCGCCGGGACTTTTCCGAGCAAGCGAGCGGGAGGCGGAAAGGGCTGGCTTCGCTCGGACGTTGAGCGCTGGCTCAATAACAGTGGATCCTAGGCGCCGACACGAGTGACGGCGCCTTTCGGCGCGGCCTCGATACTCGCGAGTAGCGCGGGAACCAATGCGATCAGGTCATCAATACGGTTGGACTTAGACGAGATGAGAACGACCGCGATGCTGAACTTCGGCAAGTGCTGCTGGAAGGAGAGATTGCGGTCGACGGTGACGAACACGTCGAACTCGGCCTGGGCGAGCCGCAGCAGCTCACCGTTGGTGAGTCCAGCCCACCCATGCGCTGCGGCCGTCGCGACCGTATGACCGCGAATGTGCCCCGCTAATCGGCTATCGACGCACTCGTCGAGGAGAACCTTCACGCCGCGTCATTGACCGTTAAAGCGGCGCCGCGCTCCAGAAATGCCACGACGTGCTCTCGGGTGACCGTGGGAAACCCGGCCAGGAAATCGTCAATCGAATCCCCGGCCTCCAGGTAGTCCAGCAGCGTCTGCACAGGAACGCGCGTACCCGGGAACACGGGCGTTCCGCCCATGACTTCGGGGGTAGTGGTGACCACAGGCTTGCTCATTCGCATACGTTACCCGCGCACAGCCGCGGGACAAAATCGGCCGGTTACAGGAGTTTCACGCCGGCGGCGCAACGGCGCTCGCGTTCCGCCGCACGGTCTCCGGGGAATGGGACCACTCATGGGACCACCGGAGGTTTTTGAGATGCTCTGAAAGGCTGGTCGGAGCGCCGAGATTTGAACTCGGGACCCCTTGCACCCCATGCAAGTGCGCTACCAGACTGCGCCACGCTCCGAAACCCGTTGTTCTTAGTCTGAGGATCAACTCGCGCGGTGGGGACGGCCGCGCGGGGGGCCAATCATACCCTCATCCTTGCCGCGCCGGGGCGGCGCCGCAGACTTCAGCGCCGCAGGATCTTGATCAGGTCTTCGAGCTCCACTCTCACCTGCTTGACGATCTGCTGGCTCTGCGAGAGGTCGCTGCGCGCTTCCTCGCCGGTCAGCTTGTTGCGCGCACCGCCGATGGTGAA
This sequence comes from Gammaproteobacteria bacterium, assembly GCA_027307325.1. GTDB lineage: Bacteria > Pseudomonadota > Gammaproteobacteria > Steroidobacterales > Steroidobacteraceae > 13-2-20CM-66-19. The sequence goes on from DAHUXE010000190.1 coordinate 1,123, forward strand.
GCCCTGGTCGTAGAGCAGGCTCCTGATCTGGCGGATGACGATCACGTCCTGGCGCTGGTAGTAACGGCGGTTACCGCGGCGCTTCACGGGCTTGAGCTGCGGAAACTCCTGCTCCCAATAGCGCAGCACGTGCGGCTTCACGCCGCACAGCTCACTCACCTCTCCGATGGTGAAGTAGCGCTTGCCGGGAATGACCGGCAGCTGCGCGTTATTCTTTGGCTCCAACATAGGCTTCGACCCGCGCCTTGAGTTTCTGCCCCGGACGGAACGTGACGACGCGCCGCGCGCTGATCGGAATCTCCTCGCCGGTCTTCGGGTTGCGTCCCGGACGTTGATTCTTGTCGCGCAGATCGAAGTTCCCGAAGCCGGAAAGCTTCACCTGCTCGCCGCCGGAGAGCGCAGCCCGGACCTCCTCGAAGAACAGATCCACGAGCTCGCGCGCCTCGCGCTTGTTGAGCCCGAGCTGGTTGAACAACGCTTCCGCCATCTCCGCTTTGGTCAGGGCCATTTCGTTATTCTCTGATTCTTGCGTTCAGGCTCTCGCGCAAATCCGTTACGACGGAGGCCATGAGGCGGTCCACGTCCGCATCGGTAAGAGTGCGAGAAATATCTTGAAAAATCAAGCCTAAAGCGATGCTTTTTCGACCGGGTTCGAGGCCGGGGCCGCGATACACGTCGAAAACGCTGAGACCACGCAACAGGGATGATGTCGACAAGGTTACACGCTCGGCCAGGGTACTTAAAGTGACTGCCTCATCGACCACGACCGCAAGGTCGCGCCGCACCTGGGGAAAGCGCGAGATCTCCTCGAACGCGGCTCTCTTGACGGCAAGGGCACCCATTTCGAGCTCGAACAGTACCGGCGCATATGTAAAGTCGAGCGCCTTGACGAGCGCCGGATGCAGCTCGCCGATCCAGCCCACCGGACTTCCGCGCCGCAGCACGCGCGCCGTGCGCCCCGGACGGAGCGCCGCGAGCTCTCCCGCCTCGAACGTAAAGGTCTCGGCCGCCGCGGTGCCGGCAATGAGCGCGGCAACGTCCGCCTTCACGTCGTAGAAGTCCGCACCCCCACGCGCTTCCTTCGAGACGCCCCACTGCTCGGGTAAGCGCGCGCCGCCCGCGAGCCCCGCGATCGTCGCGATCTCGTGCGTCGCGCTGCCGTCAGGCTCGAAGCGCGTGCCGTGCTCGAAAAGACGGATGCGATCCTGCTGGCGGTGCTGATTCCCGAGGGCCGCCCGGATCAGGCCCGGCCAGAGCGACACTCGCATGACCGACAGGTCGCTCGCGATCGGGTTCGAAAGCGCGAGCGCGGGCTTTCCCGGGAAGAGCTGCTCCTGCAGCGCCGGATCGACGAAGGCGTAAGTGACGGCCTCTTCGTAGCCGCGCGCGGCGAGGGCTTCGAGCACCGCGCGCTCGGCGGGCTGCTCCTCGGGAAGCATTCTGAAACGCTGGGGGCTGAGCGCGTCGGTCTCGGGAATCTTTTCCCAGGCGGCGAGCCGCGCCACCTCCTCGATGAGATCCGCCTCGATCGCGATATCGAAGCGCCAGGCAGGCGGCGTGGCCTTCCAGCCGGTGGCGTTCGCCGCCACCTTCAGCCCGAGCCCCGTGAGCGCCTTCGTGACGCGCGCGGCGGGGAGGTCGAGACCCAGGAGCCGCTCGAGCTGCGCGGCGCGGAGCCTGACCGCGGCGCGCTTCGGCAGATGCCGGGCACTCTCGGTGACCACGATGCTCGCGGCAGCGCCGCCCGCGATCGGCTCGAGCAACGCGATGGCGCGGGCAATAGCGCGGCCCTGTTGCGTGGGATCGACCCCGCGCTCGAAGCGCTGACTGGCATCGGTGAGGAGGCCCAAGCGCCGGCCGCGGCCCTGGACTGCTTCAGGCGAGAAATACGCGCTCTCGAGGAAGACGTCCGTGGTCTCGGGCGAGACTGCGGTGCGCAGCCCCCCCATGATGCCCGCGAGCCCGACCGGCCCCTCCGCGTCGGTGATCAGAAGCATGTCGGGTTGCGCCTTGACGGTCTTCCCATCGAGAAGCGTCACCTCCTCTCCGGCGCGCGCGAGCCGCACCCGGATGCCGGTCGCAAGCTTCGCCAGGTCGTAGGCATGCATCGGCTGCCCGAGCTCGAGCATCACGTAGTTGGTGACATCGACGATCGGGCTGATCGAACGTACGCCCGCACGGCGCAGCCGCTCGCTCATCCACACGGGCGTGGCGGCGCGATTGTCGACGCCGCGCAGGATGCAGCCCGCGAAACGCGGGCAGCCGGCAGGCGCCTCGAGCTTGACCGGGAGGCGCCCGGCCCTGGCTGCGCGGGGGCTCTCGATCTTCGGCCCGGTAAGCTTGGTGCCTGCGATCGCCGCCACCTCGCGCGCCAGCCCCAAGATCGACATGGCATCGCCGCGATTCGGCGTCACGTTGACGTCCAGCACCACCTCATCGAGGCCGAGGTATTCGCGCAGTGGTTTCCCGAGCGGTGCATCGGCGGGGAGCTCGAGGATTCCGCTCGAGCTCTCGGCGAGGCCGAGCTCCCTGGCCGAGGCCAGCATTCCCTGCGACTCGACACCGCGGAGCTGCGCGGCGCCGATCCTGAGGTCGCCCGGGAGCTGCGCGCCCACCTGCGCGAGCGCGCTCCTGAGCCCCGCACGCGCATTCGGCGCGCCGCAGACGATCGTAAGCTGGGGCCCGCTGCCCGTCGTCACCCTGCACACCTGCAGCTTTTCGGCCTGGGGATGACGCTCGGCCGAGAGGATCTGCGCCACCACGACGCCGCTGAAGGCGGGCGCCGCGCTCTCGAGCCCCTCGAGCTCGAAGCCCGCCATAGTGAGGCGCGCGCCGAGCTCCGGCGCTTTCCACGGCATCCTCACCCACTCGCCGAGCCAGGAGTACGGGAGCTTCATGAGCTGAACGCGCGGAATTGCCGCAGGAAACGCAGGTCGTTCTCGAAGAACAGCCGCAGGTCGTTCACTCCGTAGCGCAGCATCGCGAGCCGATCGATCCCGGCGCCGAAGGCGTAGCCGGTGTAGCGCTCGGGATCGACGCCGCTCGCCTTGAGCACGTTCGGGTGCACCATGCCGCAGCCCGAGATCTCGAGCCAGCCGGTGTGCTTGCAGGTGCGGCAGCCCGCGCCCGCGCAGAACAGGCACGCCATGTCGACCTCGGCCGAGGGCTCGGTGAAGGGGAAGTACGACGGGCGCAGGC
>DAHUXE010000196.1 GCA_027307325.1 Gammaproteobacteria bacterium
CACGCGGTCGATCTGCTCGAGTCCTTCGAGAGCGACGCAGGGTGCCGCTTCGGTGCGCGTGCCGTTCAAGCGCGCCGCGGTGTGGCCGTAGAGCGTATCGACGATGAGGGTCGACTTGCCCGAGCCCGAGACGCCCGAGACGCAGGTGAGGAGACCGAGCGGGATCTGCGCCGTCACGTTGCGGAGGTTGTTGCCGTGCGCGCCCACGATGCGGATCTCGCGCCCGGGCGCGGGACGGATGCGTAAGCCGGGCACCTCGATGCGGCGCCGGCCCGAGAGGTACTGGCCGGTGATCGAGGCGGGCGCCGCCTCGATCTCCCTTGGCGTGCCTGCGGCGACCAGCTGGCCACCGTGGGCGCCGGCGCCGGGACCCAGGTCCACGACGTGGTCGGCCTCGCGAATCGCCTCCTCGTCGTGCTCGACCACGATCACCGTGTTGCCGAGGTCGCGCAGCTGCTTGAGCGTCTGGAGCAGCCGCCGGTTGTCGCGCTGGTGCAGGCCGATCGAGGGCTCATCCAGGATGTACATGACGCCGGTGAGCCCCGAGCCGACCTGGCTGGCGAGGCGGATGCGCTGCGATTCCCCACCCGAGAGCGTCTCGGCGCTGCGGTCGAGCGTCAGGTATTCGAGCCCGACGTCGACCAGGAACGCGAGCCGCTCGACCATTCCCTTGACGATCCTGGCGGCCACCTCGCCGCGCCAGCCGGCGAGCTCCAGTCCGCGCAGGAACTCGAGCGCCCGACCGACGGTGAGGTGGGCTACCTGCGGAAGGCTGCGCTCCGCGACGAACACGAAGCGCGCGGTGCGATTCAACCGCGTGCCCTGGCAGTCGGGGCACGGGCGCAGGCTCAGGTAGCGCGAGAGCTCCTCGCGCACCATCGGCGAGGAAGTCTCGCGGTAGCGCCGCGTGAGGTTCGGCACGATCCCTTCGAAGGGATGGCGGCGGCGCGCGCGCCGTCCGGACCCGGCGCGCTCGCCGAATTCGAGCGCCGCGGTGCCGCTGCCATGGAGCAGCACGTGGCGCACGTGCGCGGGGAGCTCCGTCCAGGGCGTCTCGATGTCGAAACCGTAGTGCCTGGCCAACGCCTGGATGAGATCGAAATAGTGCTCGTTGCGCCGGTCCCAGCCGCGCACCGCGCCGCCCGCGAGCGACAGGTGCGGATGCAGCACCACGCGCTGCGGATCGAAGAATTCCTCGACTCCGAGCCCGTCGCAGGCAGGGCAGGCGCCGGAGGGGTTGTTGAAGGAGAAGAGCTTCGGCTCGAGCGGCGGCACGCTGTAGCCGCACACCGGGCAGGCATGGCGGCTCGAGAAGGTGAGCGCCTCGCGCCCGGGCTCGTCGAGAAAGATGAGCTGCGCGAGCCCGCCCGAGAGCCTTAGCGCCGTCTCGAACGATTCCGCCAGGCGCTGCGCGCCATCGGGCCGCACGCGCATGCGGTCGACCACGGCCTCGATGTCGTGCTTCTTCTTGCCATCGAGCGCCGGGAGCGCCTCGAGCTCGAAGATGCGCCCGTCGATGCGCACCCGCACGAACCCCTGGGCGCCCAGGTCCTCGAGGAGCTCGAGATGCTCGCCCTTGCGCTGCGCCACCACCGGCGCGAGCAGCGCCGCCGCGGTGCCTTCGGGAAGCTTCAGCACCTGGTCGACCATCTGGCTCACGGTCTGGGCGGCGAGGTCGATGCCGTGCTCGGGGCAGCGCGGCGTGCCGGCGCGCGCGTACAAGAGGCGCAGGTACTCGTAGATCTCGGTGACCGTGCCCACGGTCGAGCGCGGGTTGTGCGAGCTCGCCTTCTGCTCGATGGCGATCGCCGGCGACAGCCCCTCGATGCTGTCGACGTCGGGCTTGTCCATCGTCGCGAGGAACTGCCGCGCGTAAGCCGACAGCGATTCGACGTAGCGCCGCTGGCCTTCGGCGTACAGGGTGTCGAAAGTGAGCGAGGACTTCCCCGAGCCGGAGAGTCCCGTGACCACGATCAGCCGCTCGCGCGGCAGGTCGAGGTTGAGGTTCTTCAGGTTGTGGGTGCGCGCACCGCGCACGCGAATTTGCTGCATCGAACCAGAAATTCTACGCGCCGGGGCCGCCGAGACCAAAGCTCGCGCACCCGGCGCGGTAAAACCGGGGGTAGAGCCCAATTTGGGGGCCGCGGCGCGCGCCTCAAGGGTTCGCGCGGTTCCCGGGAGCCCCGGGGTCCCGAAGGCGCCGGGGACCCCGGGGAGCACCGGGAGCCCGGAGCACCGGGACCCCGGAGCTCCACGACCGGTTAGCGATGGAGAGGCGGGTTATTTCGCGGCGACCTGCTCGGGCAGCTTGATTCCCCGAGCCGCCGCTTCCTGCAGCGTATGGGTGCCGAGATAGAGCTGCGTCACGAGCGGTATCCTGACGGAGCGCACGGCATCTCCGAGCGCCTTCTCGTAGCAGCCCTTGAGGTCAGCGACGGGCTCGAGGTCGACCCGCGTGCCGCGCGTGCAAACCACCCACGCGGCATTCTGCAGGCGGCTGTAAAACATCCGCGCGTCGTCGAGCTTGGTGAGATCGAGGCCCTGGCTGTTGACCGGAACGGAAACCGGGACGACGTGCTGCTCCGCCACAGCGTTGCCGGCGAAGGAGACGCAGGCGAGGGCGGCGGCACCCACCAATGACCACGTGCGCGTGATGCGTATTGCCGAAAACATGTGAAACCTCCGGTGAATTATCCGATTCACTGATGACGAGTCCCGGCGCAGCCATTCGGCTACCGCTGAATTGAGGAGCGGAAGTTTTGGTTGCCATTTCGGACCGGCGGCACTCATATACATAGGAGGGGAGGTGGATTCTTAATCGCCATGTCCGCGGCTGAGCCAAAACCATCGCTGGTGGAGTGGTTGTTCGCCGAGCACCGCGGCGCGCTGCAGGCGTTCTTCCGCCGGCGCATCCGCGCCAAGGCCGAGGCATCGGACCTGGCGCAGGAGGTCTATTTGCGCATGCTGCGGGTCAGCGACAACGAGGCAATCCGCAACCCCGTCGCCTACCTCTATACGGTTGCCAGCAACCTCGCAAAGGAGCACGCGGTACTCGAGCGGCGCCAGGCGCGCGGTGTCGACGTCGACGAGCTGCCGGCACACGAGCAGCTCGAGACGCTACCCGCATTCGACGGGGAGCTGGATGCGGAGCGGCGCGCCGAGCGGTTGCGGGCGGTGCTGCAGCAGCTGCGCCCGAAATGCCGGGCCGCGGTGGCGTTGCGGTTCGACGAGGGTCTCGGCTACCGCGAGGTTGCGATGCGCCTGGGGGTGTCCCCGCAGATGGCGAAGAAGTACGTGGCACAGGCACTGGCTCATTGTCGCCGCCGCATGGCGCGGCTGGGTTGAAAGTCATGATCAGCAATGGCGAGGAAACACGGGCCGCGGTCGCCGAGCAGGCGGCGCAGTGGTTCGTGGCGAACGACGAAGGACTGTTGAGCCCGCAGGAATCCGCGGCGCTGCTGGCGTGGCTCAGAGCCTCGCCGATGCACGTCGAGGAGCTGCTGCGCGTCGCGGTGATCGCACGCGATCTGCCCGGGGCCTGCACCGATCCCGCGCATTCCGCGGACGCTCTGCTGGTGCGCGCGCGGGCCGGGTCGCTGTGGTCGCGATTTCGGGCCGCGCTCGAGGACATGCCCGCGCGACGCGGGCTGTCCGCCGCGGCCGCCGTGGCCGCGCTTGGTGTGACGGTCGGCGCGCTGCTGCTGTGGAATCTGCGTCCGGGCGCACCGGTGACGGCCCCCGAGAGTGTCACGGCGTTGCACTTCGTGAGCGGCCACGGCGAGGTGCAGACGCACCGTCTCGCGGACAACTCGGTGCTGCATCTCAACACCGACACGGACGTGACGGTCCGCTACAGCCGGTCGGCGCGGCTGGTCACGCTCACCGCCGGCGAGACCGCCTTCGAGGTGACTCACGAGGCGGGGCGCCCGTTCCGGGTATTGGCCGGCGCGGCCGAAGTGGTGGATCTGGGGACCCGGTTCGACGTGCGTCGCGACGACGGCTCGACCGTGGTGACGGTGGCCGAGGGGCGCGTGGCCGTCGCGCAGTCGCTAATTCCTGCGAGCGGACCCGGCAATGGCAAGTCGTCCGAGCCGCCGCAGTCGGTCGAGCTCGCTGCCGGCCAGCAGCTCACGGTGGCCCGAGGGGCCGTATGGCCGGCAACGCCGGTTGCGGTGGACGTAACGCGCACCATGGCCTGGCTGCATCGCCAGATCGTGTTCGAGGGTCAGCCGCTCGGCCAGGTTGTCGCCGAATTCAACCGTTATGCCCCGAAGCCGATCGAGATCGCGACGCCCGCGTTGCGGGATCTGGAGATCAGCGGGGTGTTCTCGGTCGACGACAGCGAGGCCTTTGTCGCCTTCCTGCGCAGCCTCGACGGCGTGCAGGTCGATGTGACCGCCAGCACGGTGCGCGTGTCGCAACGCTAGGCTCTGCTGCAATGCACGCTTCGGGCTGACTGTGCTTTCGGACTAAACTGCCGGCGCAAGAGGGCACCCGAAGATGCCCGAACGGTAAGCGAGAGGGGGCTTTGCTGCTGCACCGGTCAACCCGAATTGCGGCCGCTGTGTCTGCGGCGCTGAGGACGCTCGCCATCGGCGCGCCAGCCGTGCTCGCCGGCGGGACCGCCGCGCTGGCCGAGAGCGCGCAGCCCGCGGCGTCCACGGCCGCGATTCCCGCCCAGCCGCTGGCCGCCGCGCTGGCGGCGCTGGCGAGACAGACCGGCCTGCAGCTCATCTACCTTTCGGGGGTGGTGCGCAAGCTGAAGTCGCACGCGGTGCCCGCCGGGCTCGGCGCCGATGCGGCGCTCGTGGCCATGCTCGAGGGCACGGGACTCAGGTTTCAGCATCTCACCGCCACGAGCGTGCGCATCCTCGCCGGCGCGCCCCTCACAGTGATGCGGGCCCCGGCGCCTGCGGGCGAGGAGCAGTACGAGGTCACCATTACCGCGAACCGGCGCGAGGAGAACTTTCAGGACGTGCCGGCCGCGATCCAGACGATGACGGGGAGTCAGATGAGCCAGCTCGGCGTGAGCACGTTCGACGATCTGCTGCAGTACACGCCGAACGTGACCTACAGCGGCAACGGCCCGGGCACGGGCAATATTTTCATCCGTGGTATGGGCATAGTCGGCAGCGGCAACCAGAGCCAGTCGTCGACCGCGCCGTTCCCCAATGTCGCGCTCTTCCTGGACGAGCAGTCGATGCAATTTCCCGGCCGCAACAACGATATCTATCTGGTCGACATGGCACGCGTGGAGGTGCTCGAGGGTCCGCAGGGCACGTTGTACGGCGGGGGTGCTCAGGCCGGCGTCATCCGCTACGTCACCAACAAGCCCAACCTCGCTGCCCGCTCCGGCGAATTCACTGCAGGCTACGGTCTGACGGCCGGCGGCGATGCGAACACCAGCCTCAACGCGATGCTCAACCTGCCGTTGATCCCGGACACGCTGGCGGTGCGCGCGGTGTTCTTCTCGGAGCGTCGCGGCGGCTACATCGCGAACGTGCCGGCGACGATTGCTTTTCCTCCGGGCTCGCTGCCGGCCGTCGCCGGCGGCAACCCGACGGCCAACAACGCCGCTCTGATCGCCTCCGACACCAACCCCGTCACCTATCAGGGAATGCGACTCTCGGTCCAGTATCAGCTCGCCGACGAGTGGAGCCTTCTCATCCGGCAGAACTATCAAGAGGCGGACGCGAGGGGCTATTTCTACGCCTACCCCTTCGGCCCGGATGGCACGGCTCTGCAGCCTTACCAGATTACGGCATTCAGTCCGGCTTTCAACAAGGACCGTTACCAGAGCACGGCCTGGGCGCTCAACGGCAGGCTCGGCGATCTCAAGCTGGTCTACCAGGGAAGCTACCTGGTCCGACACATCGAGGCACAGCAGGACTATTCCAACTACCTGCGCAACGGCGCGGGGACCTATTACGCCTGCATCGGCCCGGGTGCCGGGTACTTCAACGCCGCGGCTTTCCCGCTCCTCGCCTCCCACGCGCTGCAGTGCTATCCGCCGCTGGCGCATTGGTACGACCGCGTGCGCAACACGCACCAGAGCCACGAGCTGCGCGTCAGCTCAGGCGGCGAGCATCGCCTGCGTGCGCTGGCCGGCGCGTCCTGGGAAAAGTTCGTCATCTACGACGACATGAACTTCGATTACCTCGGCATCCCGCAATGCAACACCGAGGCGCAGGTCGCGGCGGCACTCGCCGGCACGGGACCCGACTGCCTGTCCGCCGTCGGCCCGGTACCCGGCAGCTTCGCGAGCGATCCGACGCTGCGCACGAATCAGAATGATGCGTTCGGCGAGGACCTGCAGCGCGGCTACAAGCAGTACGCGTTCTTCGTGTCGCTCGATTTCGACCTGATCCCGAAGGTGTTGACGCTCTCCGGCGGTGCGCGCCGCTACCGCTACGATGAGTTCGAGCACGGCTCGGAGTGGTACAGCGAGAGCACCAGTCTCGGTTACATCGTCGATCACCTGAATGGCCAGTGCACGGCGCTCGGGCAGGCGAACCCCGGCCTGTGCGGCTTCCCCGTCAACCTGGAGCAGAGCGAAAGCGGCTTCTCGAGCCGCGCCAGCCTCTCCTGGCACGTCACGCCCGACGTCATGACCTACTACACTTTCTCGCAGGGCTACCGTCCGGGTGGCTTCAATCGCGTCGCCTCGCTACCCGGTCAGGTGCCCGGACTCAGCGGGTTTGCTGCCTATTGCGGCGCAGCCTCTGCAGACCCGAGATGTCTGCCGGGAGGCAGCCTCTCCGGAAACAGCAACCAGGCGTTGCGTCCCGCGGCGTACCCCTCGGACCGGCTGACGGACAACGAGCTCGGCTTGAAGAGCGAGTTCCTCAGCCACCGGCTGCTGCTCGATGCGGCCGCGTACCGCATGAATTGGCACGATGCCCAGTCGGTGGTGTTCGATCCACTGCATTTCACCGCGGCGGTGTGGACCGACAGCGGCCCCGACTACACGATCCAGGGCGTCGAGGCGCAGCTGAGTGCGCGGGTCACCGCGGGGCTCACCCTGCAGGCCGCGGGCTCGTGGAACCACGCGAGGCAGGCGAACGCTCCCTGCGTGGTCTCGGCGGGCGTCACGCCGCGCACTCCGAACAATCCCACCCCGGCGGGTCAGTGCATCACGGTTGTCGGCGGCCACCCGTACACGAATCCCTGGGGTCCGAGCGACACTTCGCCGCCCTTCGCGCCGCCCCTCATGTTCAATCTCCGGGCGCGCTACGACTGGAGCGCGGGCAGCTTACGGCCGTTCGTAATCGTGAGCGCCGGTCACGTCGCCGCCATGAGCAACGCGCCGGCAGGCTATCCGGCCGGCACCCAGGCGGCGGGGAGCCCCGCCACCTCCACGCTGCTTCGATACACGATCCCGGCGTACACGATCTACGAGGCATCTTTGGGCGTGGCGCGCGACAACTGGACGGCGCAGATCACCGGCAGCAATCTGTCGAACGCCTACGCGGCCACCAACATCTCCTCTGGTCCGTTCATCACGGCAGAGGCTCCGCTGCGGCCACGGGTGTTGATGGCGCTGGTCGGGTACCGCTTCTAGGCCCGATTTGGCTCGCGCCGCGCCCCCGGAGGTTCGCGCCGTCCGCGCCGCTCCTCTAGTAGAATGCGGCGGCTACAGGCGGGGCCGCCGGCGACCACGCCACATACATACAAGCGGAAATTCCCGAGGTCACCATGGCGCGCGGAGTCAATAAAGTCATCATCATCGGCAACCTGGGCGCGGATCCCGAGACGCGTGCCATGCCTTCGGGCACCACGGTGGCGAACCTGCGCGTGGCGACCAGTGAAAGCTGGCGCGACAAGCAGACCGGCGAGCAGCAGGAGCGCACCGAGTGGCATCGCGTGGCGCTCTTCGGCCGGCTGGCCGAAGTGGCCGGCGAGTACCTGCGCAAGGGCTCGCAGGTCTACATCGAGGGGAGCCTGCGCACGCGCAAGTGGCAGGACAAGCAGGGAAACGACCGCTACTCGACCGAGATCGTCGGCAACGACCTGCAGATGCTAGGCGGCCGCGGCGGCGGCGCCGGTGGCGCATCGGGCGGCGGGGCGGTGCCCCCGGGCGGGCCGGGCGCAGGCGGCGGCGGGCGTGAG